>JAFRVX010000129.1 GCA_017438305.1 Lachnospiraceae bacterium
ACGCTGGGCATCGTTGAAGTAGGCAGGAACCGTAATGACCGCTTCCGTGACCTTTTCACCCAGGTAGTTTTCCGCGTCGGCCTTCAGCTTCTGAAGGATCATCGCCGAGATCTCCTGAGGCGTATAGGCTTTTCCGTCTACGGAGAACTTGTAGTCCGTACCCATATGACGTTTGATGGAAGAGATGGTCCTGTCAGAGTTCGTCACCGCCTGACGTTTTGCGGACTCACCCACCAGTCTCTCACCGTTCTTGGTGAAAGCAACGACAGACGGGGTCGTCCTGGTGCCTTCCAGGTTCGTGATGACGACGGGCTGGCCGCCTTCCATAACAGCTACGCAAGAGTTTGTTGTTCCTAAATCAATACCGATAATCTTTCCCATGATCTATTTCTCCTTTTCGTATTTTTTTATTCGAAGACCGACACCATGGCATGCCGTAAGACGGTGCCTTTGTAGGTATAGCCCTTCTGCAGTTCCTGCGAGACGGTCCCTGAAAGGGTTTCGTCTTCGGCGGGGACCTGCATTACTGCATTATGCAGATTAAGATCAAACGGCTTTCCGGTGCATTCCATGGCTTCGACGCCCATGTCCTTCAGCACCTTATCCAGCTGTTTATATATCTGATCCATTCCCTTGTATACCTGGTCGTCCCGGGCATCTTCGGGAACGGAAGCAAGACCTCTTTCAAAATTGTCGACGACGGGCAGGATCTTGTTGATGGTATTCATCACGCCGTTGTCATACATGGAAGCTTTTTCCTTGTCGGTGCGCTTGCGGAAATTATCGAATTCCGCCATGAGCCGCTGGTAACGATCGGTAAGCCCGGCGATCTTTTCTTCGTATTCGGCGGTCTTCTTATCCTTCTTTCTGGAGAAAAAGCCTTTTTTCTCTTTCTCATCAGACGGTAATTCCTCCGCCTGTACCGTCTCCGGATCTGCAGCGGCTTCTTTACCGCCTTCCGTATCTTCTTCCGCTTCAGCTTCAGCGCCGCAGGCTTCTTCGTTTTCCGCAGCTTCCTCCGTGTCCTCGGGAGAAACCTCGGCTTCATCTTCAGCTCCTTCCGGTCCTTCTTCTTCGGGAAGCACTCCGTCCAGTCTGGAAAGGTCTTCCAGATCTTCCTTCAGCACTTCGTTTTCTTCCGGCTGTAAGTTTTCCTTATCCGGCATTTTGATCCTCCGTTATCCTTAACTATTATTGTATATTTTATCGAGCTGTTCCATCAGCGTCTTCAGCGTACCGATCACGTGCTCGTAATCCATCCGCTTGGGACCGATAATACCGATGGACCCTCTGACGCCCTTTCCCAGCTCGTAATTTGCCGTAACCACCGAACAGTCCGCCATCGAAGAGACCGGCGTTTCATTGCCGATATAGACCCGGATCGGATGCTGTTCGTCCTGGGTGTTGTTCAGGATCTCCAGCAGCTGATCCTTTTCTTCAAAGGCTGTAAGGATCTCGGAGGCGGTGCTGCCCTCCGTGAGCTCCGGATATTTAAAGATATTGGTGGCTCCGTATGTATAGACTTCAGGCTGCCTGCTCTGTCCGCTGGTGATCACCTCGCCGATGGCTTCCAGCACCTGTCCCACCACGCCGGAATAATCGCCGGCCTGTTCCTTCAGTGAACGGATCATGGTCAGGTTGATATCGTTTAAAGAACGGTTCTGCAGGACCGAATTCAGCAGGATATTCAGCCGAAGAAGGGCTTCATTGTTCAGCTGTGAATCCACCTCGATGACCCGGTTCTCCATGACGTTTCCTTCCAGGACGATCACACAGACCAGATGCCGGGAGTCCAGATGGGAAAGCTGAATTAGCTTCAGCTCCGTATCATGGAGCGAAGGGCCGCTGATCATGGTGGCGTAGTTCGTATCCGCCGCCAGCATCCTGGCCATGCGCTTCAGTACGTTTTCGATGCGGTCCATCCTTTTGGAAAGCACATCACGAAGATCCAGGCTTTCCCGGACCTTCTCTTCCATCATTTCATCCACATAAAGCCGGTATCCTTTATCTGTGGGGATCCTTCCTGCGGAAGTATGAGGCTGCTGGATAAGCCCCATTTCCTCAAGATCCGCCATTTCGTTCCGGATGGTGGCCGATGAAACATTCAGCCCGCCTTCCTTGGAAATGGTCCTGGACCCTACGGGCTCGCCGGTTTCCAGATACGTCCGGATAATGGCTTTTAATATCTGCAATTTCCTGCTGTCAAGATCCATGACTCTCTCCTTTCCGCCCGTTGTTAGCACTCTTTCATTTTGATTGCTAACCTCTGTGCATTAATATAACATAAGCACTCACCTGCGTCAAGTGCTAATTTGTGAAGATTTCATGTTTTTCGAATGATCATCGGGATTGGTCTGACATCCTTCAGGGCCCATCAGCTCTCCGTCCAATCTTTTCTGCCCCATCCGCTTCTGTCCTTCCGTTCCGTAAAAAAAGACGGACGCGCTGCCTGTTTCTTCATTATTGAGAAGCAGCAGGTGTCCGCATCCGTCTTTATTCAGTAATAAATAACTGGTATTCTTATTTTAACTCGATCTTTCCGTGAGCAATCTCCAGAAGCGCCGCCTTTTCCTGCTTCCTGGTGGCGTCCAGGGCGAAGGCGATATTGATCAGATGGTCTGCGATCCTTTCAAGGGCGGCGATCACATCCGAATAATAGATGCCGGCTTCAGCCGTGCAGAGCCGTTTGTTCAGCCTGTCGATATGCTGTGCCATAAGCTCTTTTTCCATTTCGTCGGTCCGGTCTTCCAGCGCCTGGATGCTGTCCATGTGGGTCTCCACCCGGTCGCCGAACATTTCCATGGAATACTCGAACATCTGATTGATCACGTCCAGCATCTCCCTAAGCCCCACCAGGGAATCCTGGGAGAAGGTGACGTTGTTTTCGGCCATCTGCTCAACATATTCCCGGATGTTGTCGGCGTAATCGCCGATCCGCTCCAGATCGGATACCGCATGGAAGTAGCCGGAAATACGATTGGCATCGGAAATCGGCAGGTTGTTTTCGTTGATCCTTACCAGATAATCGCTGATCTTGATGTTCAGATAGTCGATGTACTGTTCGGTCTCCTTGACCTGTCTGACCCCTTCCGCGTCCTGCCCCATCAGGCACTTCATGGCCAGGTTCAGGTTGTCGATGGCCATGTGCCCCATCCGGTAGATCTCCTGGACAGCCAGGTAAACGGCGATGGCGGGGTTCGGGGTGACCGTGGAGATATACCGGGTCGAAAACTCTCCGTCACCCTGTTCTTCATCATCTCCCGGAACGATAAGCATGGTGAGTTTGATAATAAGGCCCATAAGCGGGTAAAAGACGATCACCATGAAGATCTTGAACAGGAAATGGGCAATAGCGATATTCCGGCCCAGGTTCGAAGCGGAACTTCCGTGTCCGGAGACCGCCAGCACCACGTTTTCCACCACAGAGGGGATCACTGTGATCATCAGGAACAGCAGAATGGAGCCGAAAACGTTGAAAAGCAGGTGGATCAGGGCTGCCCGCTTCGCGTTCTTGGAACCGCTGAAGGATGCAATGACCGCTGACGTACAGGCGCCGATGTTGCAGCCCAGGATCACGTACAGGCAGATATGGAGATCCACCAGTCCCTGGGAAGCCATGACCACCAGGATCGAAACCGTAACAGAGGAAGACTGGACTACGGAGGTCACCACAAGTCCCAGAAGCACACCCAGGAAGGGATTGGTGAAATGGGTCAGAGCATTGATGACCGCGGGAATGTCTCTTAACTGTGCCATGGAATCTGACATCAGCGAGATGCCCAGGAACAGAAGACCGAAACCGATAACGATATCACCGGACTTCCGGATCATTACCTTCTTAATATAGAAAGCCATGACCGCGCCGATGAAAATAAAGATCGGAGCGACCGCGGAGAGCCGGAAGGCGACCAGCAGCGCGGTGACCGTGGTCCCGATGTTCGCGCCCATGATAACGCCGGAGGCTTCCGTAAGGGTCATAAGACCCGTGTTGACAAAGCTGACTACCATGACCGTCGCCGCCGAGGAGGACTGGATCATGGCGGTAAAGAAGGTACCGACCAGCAGTCCCAGCAGCTTGTTCTTGGTAAACGCCTTAAGGATATCCCTGAGCTTGTTGCCGGCGACACGTTCAATGCCGCGGCTCATCAGGTTCATGCCGTAGATAAACAGGCCCAGCCCGCCGATCAGGCTGATAAGTATTCCTGCCATGATTATTCTGTCTCCTTCTTTCTGCGTTCTTTTACTTTAAAGGAAAGCGCCATGAGGCTTTCCGACAGATGGACGTTCTCAACGGAAACGTCCGGAGGTACTTTAAGATCTGTATGGGCAAAATTCCAGATGGCCTTCACTCCGTTTTTCACCAGCACCTCAGCAACTTTGACCGCTTCTTCCTTCGGAATGGTGATGGCGGCGATATCTACGTCATGGGTCTTCAGGTATCCGGGCAGGTCCCGGATGTCGGACACCCTGATCTGCTGAACCGGTTTGCCGATCTTCTCAGGGTCCTTATCGAATATGGCTTCGATCAGGAACCCCCGTTTACGGTAGTTGGTGTATTTCGCCAGGGACTGGCCCAGGTTTCCGGCGCCGATCAGAATAATGTGATTGACTCCGTCAATGCCCAGGATCCTGGCGATCTCCTGATGGAGAAAATCCACCCGGTAGCCGTAGCCCTGCTGTCCGAACCCGCCGAAATGATTCAGATCCTGGCGGATCTGGGAAGCGGTGACACCCATCCTCTCGGAAAGTTCGGAGGAAGAAACCCGTTCGACCCCTTCATCCATCAGCTCTTCCAGATAACGGTAGTACCGGGGAAGTCTTGTGATTACCACGTTGGGAACATTTATCTCATCCACTGCTGTAATCTCCTTATCTTCACTGACAATCCCACAGACTGTCAGTTTATAATATTAACAAATTTCCCCGATTTCGTCAATAAAATCGCAAAATCCGGGAAAACAATCACAAAATCCCGGAAAATCGCCGTTTTTTGTCTGAAAAACAGAAAAATTTACAGATTATTAATGATTTTTTTCACAAAAAGTATTGATTTTCCGGCATTATCATAGTAAAATTCGTCATGAAATTCCGGATATAGTGTATTTGTTTATTGCATATTAACCAAAAGGCGGACTTATGATTACTATTGCTTTACATGCTGACAATGAAAAAAAAGTGCTGCTTGAAAATTTCTGTATCGCGTATAAAAATATTCTGAACCGTTACAACCTTATCGCTACCCAGTCCACCGGTCAGCATATTGCGCTGGTCACCGGACTGAACATTTCCATGCTCCTCTCCGGAGGCCTCGGCGGCGACAAGCAGCTGGAAACCGCTATAATGAACAAAGAAGTTGATGCGCTTATCACTTTCGAACGAGTCAGTCTCGATA
Source organism: Lachnospiraceae bacterium (assembly GCA_017438305.1). Taxonomy (GTDB): domain Bacteria; phylum Bacillota; class Clostridia; order Lachnospirales; family Lachnospiraceae; genus UBA1267. The sequence goes on from JAFRVX010000129.1 coordinate 5,393, forward strand.
ATTTCCATGAAATAGCAGACCACAATTCACTGGTGCGTCTGTGTGACTATTTTTCGATCCCTGTTGCCACCAATATCGCCACTGCCGAATGCCTTATCCTGGCACTGGACCAGGGTGAACTTGACTGGCGCGAGACCATGAAGGATTAACCGGAATTTCCCTCGAATGACCGGAAACGGCGCAAAGCCGCTTCTCCGGTCCGCAAAAACAGCTCTCCTCCGAGAGCTGTTTTTTTATCCGCCAATGGATCAGCAAATGTATATTTTTGCTTTCATGCGCTTTCCAGCCGTGAAAGCTTCCTGGCCTGGTCGGCGGCGATCAGGTGCTGGATAAGCTCCTCCAGATTGCCGTTCATAATGCTGTTTATCTGGTACAGACTTAAATTGATCCTGTGGTCCGTCACCCTTCCCTGAGGAAAGTTATAGGTCCGGATCTTTTCCGACCTGTCCCCGGTGCCGATCTGGGAGCGGCGTTCCTGGGCTTCCGCATCCTGCTTCTTCTGCAGCTCCAGTTCATAAAGCTTTGAACGGAGCACCTTAAGGGCTTTATCCTTATTTTTCAGCTGGGATTTTTCATCCTGGCAGGAAATGACGATGCCCGTGGGGATATGGGTCAGCCTCACGGCCGAATCTGTAGTATTGACGCACTGGCCGCCGTTTCCGGATGCCCGGAACACGTCAAAGCGGCAGTCGTTCAGATCCACTTTGACATCCACCTCTTCCGCCTCCGGCATGATGGCAACGGTAATGGTGGAGGTATGGATCCTTCCCTGAGATTCTGTTTTCGGCACCCGCTGGACCCGGTGCACGCCGGATTCGTATTTCAGTTTCGAATAGGCGCCGTGTCCGGTGATGAGGCAGGTCACCTTGGAAGCGCCGCCGATCCCCGATTCATTGTATTCCAGCGTCTCCGTCTTCCAGCCCTGGGTCTCCGCGTAATGATAATACATCCGGTAAACCTCGGCCGCAAAGAGCGCCGCTTCCTCACCGCCGGCGCCGGAACGGATCTCCAGGACCACATTCTTTTCATCGTTGGGGTCCCGGGGAAGCAGCAGGATCTTCAGCTGCTCTTCCACTGTCGGAAGATCGTTTTTCAGCTGCCAGATCTCGTCCTTCAGAAGCTTCCGCATCTCTTCATCCTTTTCCGTTTCCAGCATTTCGGAAGCGTCGGAAAGATCCCGGTTCATACCTTTATACTTTTTGTAGGCTTCCACGATGGGCTGAAGCTCGGCCTGCTCCTTCATAAGCCTGCGGTACCTCGTCTGGTCCTGAGCCAGTGCCGGATCATTCAGCTCTTCCATAAGTTCTTCATAGGTTCTCAAAAGATCTTCAAGTCTGTCGAACATGTTATTACCCTGTCCTTTCCGTTAAGATCCTGTATCACGCGAATATCGGTAAAATGATGCTTATTCAGAAGCTCTGAAACCGACTTTCCCTGGTCATGGCCGATCTCCAGGAAAAGCCTTCCGCCTTTTTTAAGATGCCTGCCGGCTTCTGCGGCAATGATCCGGTAAAAGACCAGACCGTCTTCGCCTCCGGACAAAGCCATATAGGGATCGTGCTCCTTAACTTCCGGATCCAGCGTCCGGATGACGTCGTCCGGAATGTAGGGAGGATTGGAGACGATCAGGTCGAACTGCCCGCTGATCCCGCTGAACATATCACTTAACACAAAGTCGATATCCGACGCTCCGAGAAGCTCTGCGTTTTTCCGTGCCGTTTCCAGGGCCTCCGGACTAAGATCCGAAGCCGTGATCCTTCCCGCAGCCCCCTCAAGACGCAGGGTTACGGCGATGCAGCCGGAACCTGTGCAGAGATCCAAAACCTCTGCCTCACCCTCTGCCTGATCCTGCCTTTTCCTGATCTCCTTCAGGGCTTCATAAACCAGGATCTCCGTATCAAAGCGGGGGATCAGCACCGATCCGTTGACCATAAAATCCCGGCCGTAAAAAGGCGCCTTACCGGTGATATGCTGAAGAGGCACGTGGGCCTCCCGCTGTTTTACGGCTTCCCAAAAACGAATCACATCTGACGGTGAGGCTTCACTGTCCGCACGGTCCAGAAACGCTGTCAGGTCCCAGTCCATCAGCGCCATCAGCAGCAGCCTGCCTTCATCTTTTAATACGGCGCTTTCTTTAAGGAGTTCCCGGTACGTCATGATCAAAGTTATCCTGTAAAAACTGTTTCCAGTCAAACACCTTTTCCACCGCGGCGATCGCGACCTCGCACATATCCGCCTCGGGTTCCTTTGTGGTCAGTCCCTGGAGCCACATGCCGGGACGGGAAAGGACCCAGGTAAAGGTATTGTCATGCCTGCCGGTGAACTGCAGCAGTTCAAAGGAAAGCGAAGCCACCACCGGAATCAGAAGCAGCCGGCTCAGAAGTCTTAAGGGGATGGATTCCACCCGGATAAACATAAAAAGAACGATAGAGATCAGCATCACGATCAGCATGAAGCTGGTGCCGCAGCGCTTATGCTCCTTTGAAGAAGCCATAACGTTCTCCACGGTCAGCGGCAGTCCCTTTTCCAGGCAGTTGATGCATTTATGCTCGGAGCCGTGATACATATACACCCGGCGGATATCTTTATTAAAGGAGATGCCGGCAACATAGGCAATGAAGATCAGCAGCCGGATGATGCCCTCGGCCAGGGCCGTAATGAAGCTGTTATGGATCGCTTTATTCAGAAGACCGCCTAAAAAGGCCGGCAGCAGCGCGAAAAGGCCGATGGCAAAGACCAGCGCGATCACTACCGTCCCGATGGTCTGCGCCTTGCTGAGACCGGCCGGTTCTTCAGCAGTTGCCTGACTCTCTGCCGGTTTTTTCTCAACGGTTCCGCCTGCAGTCTCTCCGGAATCTATTTCAGAGTTCTTTCCTGTGTTTTCCCGGGAAGGATCTTCCTCCGCAAAGGAGGCCGACCACATCAGAGTTTTCATCCCCAGCTTCAGGGAATCCACAAAGGAGAACACGCCCCGGATAAAGGGAAAGGCAGCCCATCTGTGCTTCTCCGAAAACATATGACATTCATCTTCGAGGATCTCTATCTCTCCGTCCGGTTTCCGGACGGCGGCGGCATACCGGGTCCTGTTCCGCATCATAATGCCTTCCATGATGGCCTGTCCGCCGATGCCGCTGAAGACCTGTTTATTTTTGCTCATATCGTTTTTATTCTTTCAAAATGACAGAAAAAGACCACAGCAGACGGCGGAACCGCTTCCCCCGTCTGTTGTGGTCTTTTCAGTTAATATCCTATTTATTTTCGGTAACGTTGCCGTACTTTCTGTTGAACCGCTCAATACGTCCTCTGGCGGAAGCAACTCTCTGCTGTCCGGTATAGAAGGGATGGCACTTGGAGCATGTTTCAACGTGGATCTCGGGCTTTGTGGAACCGGTCGTAAAGGTATTGCCGCAGTTGCAGGTAACCTTTGCTTCGTAATACTTCGGATGGATACCGTCTTTCATTCTTTCACCTCTTTCTGATGGTTTCCGACCATCAATTCATAACAACTCGTGCAGTTTATCACAAATGACTCAGAAAAGCAAGCACTTTTTTTAAAGAAAACCGGTACAGCTTTTATTTAGAAATTCGGCAGGGCTTACATCAGCTTCTTCATCACATCCGAATAGATACTCTGGGCATTCTCTTCAAAATGCCTGCAGAGAAGCTGCGCCTGGTCTTCCGAAGGCACGGTCAGCTTCAGGTCAAAGATGACGGATTTTCCCTCCCTGACCATCATATGGCAGCAGTATTCAAAATTATCGGTGCGGACGTAATCCGCCGTGATGCCGGTCTCATTCCTCAGCTGGAAACGGTTTTCCTTCAGGAATTCGTCCATATCCTGCAGCGCTCCCGGGGTGATGTCTCCTTTGAAATAATACAGGGCATCCTCCCCTTCCCGGGTGATCTCGTAGCGCACCGTCCCCCGGATCTCATCCCGGGAGATCAGATTGGCATCGATAAGCGCCGCCAGGGTCTCCTGAAACGTAAAGAAATTCGTATATTCCTTCTGATCAAAAAAAGTCCACAGCTGAGGATTTGAAAGAGGATAATTGACGGATTTCAGAAGATAAAGGACCATCAGTTTGTAAAGCGTCTGGGGATCGACCATCGTACGGCACTCCTTTCCTGCTGCGAAGGTGTTGATATCCTGCTGCAATTATTTCAATCGAACAACATCTGTACAGGACCGGATCCCGATATCCGATCTCTGACATTCAAACGTATCAGTATTTTACCATTATCGGCACCATATTTCAATATCGAACCGGGAAGAGCCTTAACAGAAACCGGGAAGTGAACCGTCAAAAACGGGAAAGCGTATGGACAGGATCAGGAAAGCAAACAGACAGCAACCCGGCATAGTCCCGGATGGCAATTGACAAATTCCGTTCCTGCTTTTACAATACAGAAAAAGCTTGAAAAGGACCGGTGTTTATGGAAATCGAACGAAAATTCACTCTCTCCTCTCTTCCGGAGCATCTGGAGGACTATCCCCATTCCGAACTGGTGCAGGCTTATCTGAACCGGTTTCCTGTGGTCAGGATCCGGAAAGCTGACGATACTTATGAACTCACCTATAAAGGCTCCGGCCTTCTTTCCCGGGAGGAATACAACCTGCCGCTGACAAAAGAGGCCTTCTATCATCTCCTGGCCAAACACGACGGCAATATCATCGAAAAGACCCGCTACCGGATCCCCTATGGGAAATATACGATCGAACTGGACTGCTTCCATGGCTTTCTGGAAGGCCAGACCCTGGCGGAAGTCGAATTTCCCACCGAAGAAGAAGCCCTTTCTTTTTCTCCTCCCGGCTGGTTTTTAAAGGACGTGACCTTCGATCCGGCCTGGCATAATGCCGCCATGGCCTATAAAATCCCTCAGGATATCTGAAAAAGACAAAACTTAACCCCTTTTATGCTACTTTACATCCGAAACGGTTTTGTTATAATAAACGTAAAATATCAATCTGCGAGGTGTAAAACATGAGGTATAAGCATTTTACAAACGCTAACGTCGATGTTTCCGCACTGGCGGTCGGTACCTGGGGCATGGGCGAACTGGAACGGTTCGGCTATGTCAAGGATGAAACCGGCAGAGCCACAACAGCCGGCATTACCAGAGCCAGAAATGACTCAATCGAAGCTATCCAGGCAGCCCTTCAGAACGGCGTCAACCTGATCGATACGGCTCCTGTATACGGCAACGGTTATTCCGAGATGCTGGTAGGCGACGCGATCCGCGACTTCGATCGTGACAAGATCCTGATCTCCACCAAATTCTCTCTTGTCCCCGGTGCTCAGAAACCGGCCGGAAGACCCGGCGGCGGCGGTTCCTTCAAGAACATTATGCGTGAAGTAGCCCAGTCCCTGTCGCTTCTCAAGACCGATTATATCGATTTCTATTTCCTGCATTATCCGGATCCCGGAACAGATATCGCCGAGACATATTCAGCCCTTAACGTGCTGAAAAAGAGAGGCCTTATCCGTTACATCGGTGTTTCCAACCATTCCCAGGAGCAGATCGAAGCCGCTCTTGAATGGGCCGATATCGACGTGATCCAGCCGCCCTACTCCATGGTCAGCCGCAATGAGGAAGACCTGATGAAGTGGGCCAAATCAAAAGGCATCGACAGCATGACCTACGGTTCCCTGGGCTCCGGCCTTCTGACCGGCGCCATCCGGACCAAACCCGAATTCCAGCCCGGCGATATCCGCGGCGGCTTCTATCAGAAGCTGTATCAGCAGGAAAACTTCGACAAGTTCCTGAAGCTTCTCGAGCTCATGGACAAGATCGCTGCCGACCACAACGTTTCCGTTGCCCAGGTAGCCATCAACTATTCCACTCAGATGGATTTCGTCGGCACCGCCCTCTGCGGCATGGCCAACGCTAAGGAAGCCATTGAAAACTGCAAGACCTTCGATTGGGAGTTAAGCGCAGAAGAACTGGCTGCCCTGCAGACCTGCCTCGACGAAAACGAGATCGGTAAATTCAAACTTCTGGGCTTCTGATCTTTCTGAACCCGGACAATAAACAGAGGCCGTTTTCAGACCAATGTGCTCCTGTATAGTGAATCTGCAGGCGCTTTCCGATAAATGGCTTTCATTAGAAAAGACCCTCCCGGATTTTCCCGGCAGGGTCTTTTCTTTTATATCGTTACAGTTTTTTTGATCAGCTTATCAAAAAACGGTTTTCCCGATCGATCAGCTTCCTTTGTTTCCCGGCTTTTTTATCGGCTGTCTCCGATCGGTCAGCTTCCTTTGTTTTCTGGTTTTTTATAAGCTGTCCCCTGATCCGTTTACCGCCGGTACGCTTCTGATCTTCAGATCAGCTGAGCTGCGGATCTGATTATTTTTTCTTTCCGAACCGGTTTTCCTCTCCTCTTATCAGGCGCTTGATATTATCCTTATGGCGCCATACCATGATCACTTCCAGAAGAATGACGATGATCATCACTTCAACACGGGCTGCGGTCCCTTCCACCGGGATATGGCCAGTGATCATAAAGACAAAGAACAGCACGACGATCATCACGCTGACCGCCAGGGAACCGACGGAAACATAGCGGGTGATCACAGAGACCAGGAAGAAAAAGGCTATGCAGATCAGGGCAAAAGGCCAGCAGACAGCCAGCCCCCAGCCCGCAGAAGCGGCAACGCCCTTTCCGCCTTTGAAATTCCGGAAAAAGGGATAGTCATTTCCCAGGATCACGCCGAGGGTCGTATACATCGCATAAGTGATCTCCATGGGCTGCCCCTTGAAGATCATCCTGACGGCAAAGACCGGGATAAAGGCTTTGAGCGCGTCAAAGATAAACACCACGATGCCCCATTTTACCCCCATTACCCGGAGAGCGTTTGTGGCGCCGGTGTTGCCGGAACCTTCCTTTTCCAGATTCCTGCCGGTCAATTTACCCAGGAAATAGCCCGTCTGAAACAGGCCGAAAGCATAACCGATGAGCACAAAAACGATTCTCAGCATTATGACTCCTTTTCTCCTCTTTCACGGATGATGAATCTGACAGGCGTACCCCTGAAGCCAAAGGCTTCCCGGATACGGTTTTCCAGGTACCTGGTGTAGGAAAAGTGCATCAGTTCCTTGGAATTGACAAAAATGACAAAGGTCGGCGGTTTGACAGAAACCTGGGTCACATAGAAGATCTTCAGGCGGCGGCCCTTATCCGAGGGCGGCTGCTGAAGGACCACGGCTTCGGAAACCACTTCGTTCAGCACGCCGGTGGCGATCCGCAGCGAATGATTCTGGATGACGACGTCGATCAGATCAAAGAGTTTCGTAATGCGCTGCCCGGTTTTGGCGGAAATAAAGATCATCTCCGCGTAGGGGATAAAGGACAGGGTCTTCCGGATATCTTCCTGGAACTTATAAATGGTCTTGTCGTTCTTCTCCACCTTGTCCCATTTATTGACGACGATGATGGCGCCTTTTCCTCTTTCATGGGCGATCCCGGCGATCTTGGCATCCTGCTCGGTAACGCCTTCGTCGGCATCGATCATGATGAGCACCACATCAGCCCGTTCCACCGCACTGACGGCACGGATGATGGAGTACCGTTCGATCTCTTCCTTGACTTTGGACTTTCTTCTGAGGCCGGCGGTATCAATAAAAACGTATTCTTTATGATTATGGCGGATCGTGGTATCGATGGCGTCCCTCGTGGTGCCGGCAATGTCAGAAACGATCACCCGTTCTTCATCTGCCAGGCGGTTCACCAGAGAACTCTTGCCCACGTTGGGTTTTCCGATAATGGCGATTCGGGGCCGTTCGTCCTCCTCTTCGGCAGACGTCCCTTCCGGGAAATGCCGGATCAGTTCGTCCAGCATATCGCCCAGACCGCGTTTGGATACGGCGGAAACCGGGATCGGGTCGCCGATGCCGAGATTATAGAATTCATAGACCTCCGCGGCC
>JAFRVX010000130.1 GCA_017438305.1 Lachnospiraceae bacterium
CGTTGGTCAAGCGGCTAAGACGCCGCCCTCTCAAGGCGGAAACACGAGTTCGATTCTCGTACGAGCTATCTGAAGAAAAAACTCCTGCAGCTGCAGGAGTTTTTTCTTACCCTCTCTTTGACAGCAGCCGGGCGACGTCTCTGACTTCTTTAACCGGAACGCAGTATTTTCTGTAAGCCTCTTCCACGTCCTTCAGGGAGACCTGGGGAAGAAGTACTTCCTGATAGCCGAGCTTTACGGCTTCTTTTACCCGGGTATTGGTCTGGGATACGGCTCTGATCTCTCCTGCAAGACCTACTTCTCCGAAGCACAGGGTCTTCTCCGGGAAAGGAATGTCATAATAACCGGAGATCAGGGCGCAGATCACCGCCAGGTCCGCCGAGGGCTGGGAGACCTTCATGCCGCCTGTAATATTTACATAGACGTCATATTCAGAAAGAGACAGAGAAGCTCTTTTTTCCAGCACCGCGATCAGCAGGTTTATCCTGTTATAGTCGATGCCCGCCGACGTTCTTCTGGGGAGGCCGAAGGCCGTTCTGGATACCAGAGCCTGCAGCTCGAGAAGCAGCGGACGGGTCCCTTCCATCACACAGGTCACGACGGAACCGGAAGCATTTTCCGGTCGACCGGAAAGCATGAATTCCGAAGGATTCAGCACCTCCCGCAGACCTTTTTCACTCATCTCGAAAACGCCAACCTCGTTCGTCGCGCCGAAGCGGTTTTTGACTGCCCGGATCAGCCGGTAATCAGCCGAGTTCTCACCTTCAAAATACAGAACCGTATCCACCATATGCTCCAACACCCTTGGCCCGGCCACCATACCTTCCTTGGTCACGTGGCCTACCAGGAAAACGGCGATGTTCTGCTGCTTGGCGATCTGCATGAAGACAGCGGTGGATTCCCGGACCTGGGATACCGAGCCGGGAGCTGAAGAGATATCTTCCCGGTACATGGTCTGGATGGAATCGATGACCATGATATCGGGCTTTTCCGTCTCGATCAGTTTCTCGATCTCTGAAAGATCCGTTTCAGAAGCCATGCGGATATGGCTGCCGCTTCCGGAAAGCCGCACAGAACGCATCCTGATCTGCTGGAGGGATTCCTCTCCGGAGATATACAGCACTTTCGCGCCGTTATCCGACAGGAAGCCGCAGACCTGCAGCAGGATCGTGGATTTGCCGATCCCGGGATCGCCGCCGATAAGGATCAATGATCCCGGTACGATGCCGCCGCCCAGCACCCTGTCCAGTTCGGACATACCCGTGGAAAGGCGCTTCTGGTCTTCCAGAGGGACCTCATGAAGATACATCGCCTGACCGGCGCCTGCTCCCCGTTTTTTCCGGGAAATACCGGAAGGAGCCTGCATTTTGCTTACAGGCTCCTCCACGAAACTGTTCCACGCCTTGCAGGAGGGACACTGCCCCATCCATTTGGCGCTTTCAAATCCGCATTCTTTGCAGAAAAAAACCGTACTTTTCTTTGGCATATCACTCTTTCTTACTGAACGTCAGCATTTCCTTATCCTTGCCGACAGAGATGGTATCGTTCTGGGAGAAAGTGCCGTCCAGCAGCTTCTCCGCCAGTTCGTCCTCCACCAGGTTCTGGATGGCCCGTCTTAAGGGTCTCGCCCCGTATTTGGGATCATAACCTTTTTCGATCAGGAGTTCTTTCGCGGAACGGGTAAACCGGAGGCTGATGTTCATCTGCGCCTTGGCCCGCTTTACGATATCCTTCAGCATGATGTTGACGATGTCTTTCATGTTGTTCTTATCCAGCGGGTGGAACACGATGATCTCATCGATCCGGTTTAAAAACTCCGGCTTGAAGGTCCTTCGTACGGCTTCCATCACCCGGTCCTTCATGACCTGGTAATCTTCTTCCTTCGACGGTTTGGCGCCGAAGCCCAGCGTCTTGGGCGTCACGATGCTTTCCGCGCCGCAGTTGGAGGTCATGATGATGACCGTGTTCTTGAAAGCGACCCTTCGGCCCTGGGAATCCGTGATCTGGCCGTCATCCAGCACCTGCAGCAGAATATTGAAAACATCCGGATGGGCCTTTTCGATCTCATCGAACAAAAGCACCGAATAGGGATTTCTCCGGATCTTTTCGGAGAGCTGTCCGCCCTCTTCATACCCCACATAACCCGGAGGCGAGCCGATGAGCTTGCTCACCGAATGCTTCTCCATGTATTCGGACATATCGACCCGGATCATTGCGTTTTCCGTGCCGAACATCGCTTCCGCGAGCGCCTTGCAGAGCTCGGTCTTTCCCACGCCTGTCGGTCCTAAGAACAGGAAAGAGCCGATGGGCCGCTTCGGATCCTTCAGCCCTACCCGGCCGCGCCGGATGGCCTTGGAGACAGCGTTCACCGCTTCATCCTGGCCGACGACCCGCTTATGAAGCGTCGTCTCCATGCCGCGAAGCTTCTGGGCTTCCGATTCCTGAATGGATTTGACCGGGATCTTTGTCCAGTTGGCCACGATATCTGCAATCTCTTCCTCCGTGACCTGAGGTCTGAACTCAGCCTGGGTCTTTTCCCAGACTTCCCGGGCCTTCTCTTCCTTTTCCTTAAGCTTCTGCTGTTTCTTCTTGATCTCGGAAGCTTCTTCGAATTCCTGCTTGAATACTGCTGTTTCCTTTTCTTTTTCCAGTTCCGCGATCTTTTCCTCCAGCTTCCGGATCTCCTTCGGCTGGACGTAGGCGTTCAGACGGATCTTGGAGGAAGCCTCATCGATCAGATCGATAGACTTGTCCGGCTGGAAACGATCATTAATGTAGCGGGAGGAAAGCTTGACAGCCGCCACCAGGGCGTCGTCCGTGATCACCACCCGGTGATGGTCTTCATAAGTTTTCCGGAGCCCCTTGAGGATCTCGATGGTATCCGCCTCATCCGGCTCCTCTACGGTGACCGGCTGAAATCTCCGCTCAAGGGCGGCATCCTTTTCGATATGCTTCCTGTATTCCGTAATGGTGGTGGCGCCGATCAGCTGGATCTCTCCCCTGGCCAGCGAGGGTTTGATAATGTTCGCGGCATCCAGGGCGCCTTCGGCACCGCCCGCTCCGATGATCGTATGGATCTCATCGATGAACAGGATCACGTTTTTATCGGAGGATACCTCGTTGATAACATTCTTGATCCGCTCTTCAAACTCGCCCCGGTATTTGGAACCGGCGACCATGCCGGAAAGGTCCAGGGATACCAGGCGCTTATCTTTCATGATATCCGGCACCGAACCAGTGGTGATCCTTAAGGCAAGACCTTCGATAACCGCTGTTTTTCCGACGCCGGGTTCCCCGATCAGACAGGGATTGTTTTTGGTCCGGCGGCTCAGGATCTGTATGACTCTGGCGATTTCTTCATTGCGGCCGATGATGGGATCAAGTTTCCCTTCCCTGGCCATCTGCGTCAGGTCCCGGGAATACTCGTCCAGTACCGGCGTGGAGGACGTCTTGGGCGTCTGCTGCTGGCGCTGGGGCTCATCGAACCCGCCTCCTCCGTTTCCGCCTCTCCGGAACCTGTTGTTATTCTGGATCATGGATACCAGTTCCAGATGCAGGCGTTCCAGAGAAGCGCCAAGGGACGTCAGGAGCCTGCAGGCAGAGGCGCTGGTAAAGGAAAGGATCGCCAGCAGGATATGCTCCGTCCCCACGGTCTGGGAACGGTAAGTGTTGGCTTTGTCCACTGCGCTCTGCAGTATGCGGTTTGACATGGGGGAATAATTGAAACCTTCAAATTCGGCTACGGAATAATTGGAAATCAGATATTTCCGGATAAGTTCGGCCACATCGGACGAAGTGATCCCCATCTGGGTCAGTACCTCGTAGGCCATGCCTTCCTCACATCGTAAAAGGCCCAGCAGCATATGCTCGGACCCCACGGCGGAGGCGCCCAGTTCACGCGCGGCATTCTTGGCCTCTGCCAGAGCTTTTCTGGCGGCATCTGTAAATCGGCTAGCTGGCATTAATACTTTGTCTCCTTAATTTCAGTCTGTCAGTTTTATACTGTTGAGAAAATGCTGTACATAGGAAGCCCTTTTCTCTTTTATCTCATTTTCGTTATACAGGTTTTTGTAATAGACCTGAAGATTTCCGGGGAAGACGCCCAGCATCAGTTCGTATAGAGAGAAACTGCCGGAGGTCTTCAGATACCCCAGGGATTCCCCAAGCATCAGATCAGAGAGCAGGCGGCAGGTTTCCGTAAGATCCAGAAGCCTCGCATACTTCAGGATCCCATAAGAACGCATGACCCGGTCTTTCAGGATCAGCGGATCCGTGTTTTCCCTGGCGTGCCGCTCCCGTTCCAGGAGCCGGAAAGCCACTACGCTCAGGATATCGATGATCTCGCTTTCGGAAAGGCCCAGAGTCCTCTGGTTATAGATGACATAGAGGCCTCCGACACGTCTCGTGCCGATGTTCAGGGCATCCTTGACGATCACGCCGTAGCGGGACATTTCCCCGGAAAGCTCGTCAAAAGACATATCTTCGCTTAATACCGGCAGATGAAGCACATAATAGCACCGCATCCCGGTTCCCATGCTGCTGATCCGTGAGGTCTTGAATCCCCGCTTGCTGTCATAGGCATAGGGGATCAGCGCATCGATGTAATTATCTACCTCGTCGATCTTCTGCCAGAGTTCTTCCAGACACTGCCCCCGGCGGGAAACCAGGAGCCTCACGTGATCCTCCACATTGACCGTCAGGGAAAAATCCTCCGAATCCGAAGCATAAAGCCGGTAATTATGGCCGGAATCCATGGCTGCCTTATTGATCAGGTGTCTCTCCTCCAGGGCTTTGATCTCGAAGTCCTCCAGCATATTCACTGGGATCTCGGATACCGGTTCATGAAGCGGCAGGGAAAGATCCTGAAGCTTTTCATCGGTAAGGGCCAGAAGCGATGCGGTCTCCGTTTCGCTGGCCCGGTCCGGAAAGGTATGCCCGGAGAAGTTCCGGAGAAGCCTGATGCGGCTTACCAGGACGATATCACTGTTTTTTCCTTTTTCATTATACCAGCGTCCGCTCATCAGGAAGTCTCTCCTTTTTCCAGCTTTTTCAGTTCATCCCGGATTCTGGCTGCCGTATCATAATCTTCGAGAAAAACAGCTTCTTCCAGACGGGATCTCAGCATGGCGGCTTCCTGTTCAGGCGTCAGCGTATCCTCGGTGATGTCCCGGGTTATCCGTACGTTCTTTCCGGCCAGGATGGATTTCTTACCCGTATGGGCATCAGCACCCTGCATGGACAGGATCATCTGATCGATATACGGTGAAAAGGCTTCATAGCAGTCAGGACAGCCGAAGGTGCCGTCTTCCAGAAAAGCACCGTAGGTTTTATGGCAGCCGGGACATTCCAGCTGTTTCAGCTTTTCTTCGTCTTCAGAGTCCTTGCTGCCTTTTCTTTTTGTGACCGCCGCATCGGAGAGGAGGCGGAAGATGGCATTGGACCATTCCGAACCGCGTCCGGTATCCAGAAGCCGGAATGAAGACGCGCATTCCGGACAGAGATTATGCGTTTCAGAGACACCGTTTATGACTCTGGTGATCTTTACCCGGGCCTCTCTGACCTTGCATTTCTCACAAAGCATCTGCTACTCCCTTACTTCTTTTTATTCTGCAGATCGATATCTTCAAAATCATCGTCCTGCAGCTCTTCGGCATCCGGAACCGTATCGTCCTCCGGCGGAGCCAGGAAGGAATTGACATAATCCTGAAGCTCCTGCTCTTCTGTTCTGCGGCTCTTTACGGTTTTCCGGTCCGTATCGGAAAAACCGTCATCAGCGTTTTTTTCCACGCTGCGGTTTTTCAGAACGATCTCTTCCATCGGAAGTTCATCGTCGTCATAATAATCATCACTCTTAAAGATGTCGTTCCGAAGCACGGGGCTCACCGGAGCCGAACCCGTATCCACGACTTCCACCTCGGCATCATCCCGATAAGCGTAATTGTCCCAGGGATCAATATCTTCCGCTCCATCATCAGAAGAGGGCTCTTCTGTTTCGGCCTCAGCTTCAGAGACGGCTTCGGCACCCATTTCAGACAGTACTTCCGCGCTGTCAGCCGTTTCTTCAGCAGCTTCTGATACAACTTCCGCTGCAAGGTTTTTTGCCTCTTCGGCGTCTTCGGCCAAGGTTTCTCTTACAGGCGGCTTCCCTTCAGAGAGGACTGCGGATGCGGCGCCTGCCGGGACAACTGTCTCTGCAAGGTCTGAAAGATCGAATTCTTCAAAATCATCGCCTGCCGCGGCATTTTCCGACTCACTGCCGGAAGCATTTTCGGGTTCACTGCCGGCGGCAGTTTCCGTTTCAATGACGGCAGCCTTTTCAGCTGAAGCTTCGTCGTTCAGAGTTTCCCCGGTTGCTTCGAAAAGCGGTTCTGTTTCAAGGTCGGCGATCTCCTGAAGGGGTTCTTCTTTGATCTCATCGGCTTCTGAAAACAGGGGGATGACGATCATGTCATCATCCTCATCAGCCGGGACCGATTCCGCCTCCGGCCGTCTGAAGGCTTCATCAGCCGGAACGTCAGCCGCTTCTTCCGCGGGACGTTCAAAGGACTCTACCGTATCTTTTCCTGTATCAAAGGCATCATCCATCTGCTTCCCGATCTCCATTTCTTCGGGGAAGGAATCCTCGAAGGAAACATCAAAGGGATCCGGATCTTTTGAAACCGTGTTGGAATAGCCGCTTTCGATCTCGTTTCTGGATTTCAGAAGATCGTGATCATCTCTGGCTTCCCGCTCTTTTTCTTCTATCTCGGCTTCTTCCCTGTCCTGTTTCCGGCTCATGCGGAACACAATGATGATCGCGATGATCAGGATCAGGATGATGAGCAGCAGAAGTCCGAGCCACAGTTTATAATTCTTCAGGAAATTCGCGCCGGGTATGGGTGACGGTTTCGCCGGTTCCGAAGAGGATTCGGAAGGACTGGTCTCGGGTTCGGAGGAAGCTTTTTCAGAGGAAGCTTCCTCTGTTTCGTTGTCAAAATATGTGGTAAAGGGAACCGCTTTAACCGCTCCCTCTTCTTCCGTCATCACATAATAACGGGCGCTGCTGTCATATCCTTTGATCTGGAGAAGCTTGACTTCCTCTCCCTCCGCAGCGCTTACATAACAGGGCAGTTCTTCTGTTTCTCCGGAAACCAGGTTCTTTACGGAGACGGTATCATACTTCATAAAACTGCCGGGGATATCCGATTCCGTGACCGTAGCCACCATGATGCCGGGTTTTTCTTCTCCGATATCCAGAAGCGCAAAGGGCAGCATGGTCTCATGGAGCCTGTCATAGACGTACCAGCCCGTTTCTCCGTCCTTTTCAGCCGGATATACATATTCGCGGTAACTGGAATTGAAGAAACACTGGACCGCTGAAGGGAAGGTATGGATATCATAAGCCATGAAGAAATCGTCCGGGATCTTCGCGCCGCTGTTGCTGACGGGTATCCTGTAATCCCCGACCGTAATATATTCCCCTTCCGATGCCGGTTCCGTATCCGATGAGCTGTCTGATTCTTCAGGCTCGGACTCGGAAGCATCAGATTCATCGGTGCTTTCTGATTCCGATGCAGTATCTTCCGTATCGGATTCCTCCGGCGTGCTCTCTTCCGGTTCCCTTCCTCCGGGCACATAGGTTTCCGCCTCCGGATGCTGTCCCGGAAGGGCATAGAGGACCAGGTAGACGGTTTCATCTTCATAAACCACCGTACCCGCCGCCGGATCCTGGGCAGCCACAAGCCCGACCAGGGTCTCGGTATCGGTCTCGACGACAAGAGAAGTGGCATCAATATGGGTAAAACCAGCGTCCTGAAGTATTCTTACTGCGTCCGCCAGGCCATAGGGATCGTTATCCGAATCCCGCGACGCTTCCGGTACTGTAAGCTTCGGCTTCTCCACACCCACCAGGATGATCAGCTCCTGCCCGTCAAGCGGTGTACCGACGGGAATGCTCTGTTCCAGGACGATACCGGCTTCTTCCGCTCCGGTCCCCCGGGTATGGATGGTAAGCGCAAGGCCGAGGGCAGCAGCCCTTTCTTCAGCCTCTGCCTGTGAGATCCCCCTGAAGTCCGGCATCGCGGAGATCACCGATTCTTCCGGATTTCCGTTTTCTTCCGCAGCATATGCCCGGGAAGAGAAAAGGACCGGCAGCGCCATGGCCAGCAAAAGGGACAGGATAAAGATCCTCATCCGCCTGAATCCATCATTTTGTCTTTCGTTCATGACAGTTTCCTCCGACAGCAGTTTAAACATGATTCATCATCTTTATTATTATAGTTAACCCGTGATTTTGAGTCAAGATGAATGTATCCAAAAAAATCTGATAAAAATGTGAAAAGCACCTGAAAGGGTCTTTCAGGCGCTTCTGAAAAGTTTTATTCATCTTCTTTTTCCAGGATGACCAGCACTTCTCCCCGGTGAACATCGACGGCTGCCGGCTTTCCGGTAAAATGATTGCTGACGCCCAGCGGAAAAGTCCGGGTAAGTTCCCCTTCTTCCAGAACGTAAAACAGATTTTCCAGAGTAACAACGGCGCTTTCCGAAAGTGAAAAGAGGGAAAGAGAACCTTTTAATGACGCATCAAAATGGACCCTTTCCGTCCCGCCCAGCACAAAGACGGTTATCTTCCCGAATCTAAGGACGGCATCTCCGCCCTTTTTCCTTATCATGGACAGAAGCTGCAGATTCGCTACCGTATGGGAGAGCCGTTCTCCGCCCAGGGCGCCGAGTATCAGGAAATGCAGGAATCCGCGCCGGAAGCCTTCTCTTACACAGTAAACGATATCCGTATCGTCTTTGACAACGGGGAGCCGGATGATCTCAAAATCCCCCTGCGGTTCATCCAAAGAGTCGAAATCACCCACCACCAGATCCGGGCGTATGCCTGCTTCCTTCAGATAGGCATATCCCGCATCCGCCGCACAGATAAAATCATTTTCCGTTCTTTCGAAAAGAAGATCGCCGGGTTCCAGAGACCCTGCTCCGACGATCACGAACCGCCCAAGATAATTCATAATCTATTTCAGTCTTTCCTCTGCTGTCTTTCTGCCAGAACAAACATCACGGCCGCGGCAATGATCACGAAAAACGTTACCACGCCTACGGTCAGCCAGTTGACGTTTGAAAGTCCCTGGATATTGAAGCTGCCGCTCTCCGGATCCTGAAGATTCAGGAAAACGGAAACGGTATCAAAGATCAGGCCGGCGGCGATCACAAGGCCTGCCGCCCATTTCAGTACGGGCATTTCCGAAACCCCCGAACGGTTCACCGAAAGGCGCTCTTTTCTGAAGTCCAGAACACTGCCGAGATAATAACCGATCAGCATGGTCACGATGGTTTCCGGGACCATGTAGGTGGCATTATAGCCCAGGGAATAGAAAAGCGCCGCCCTGGTGGGGATGGAAAGCCCCGCCCAGACGGTAGCCCCGGAGATAACATGGCAGACATACCGCAGGATGCCCACCAGGAGCGCCCCGGACGCCAGGGCCGATGCCTGTCCCATTTTTCCCCGGAAAACGCCGCCAAAGCCTGTAACGGCAAAGGCCACCACGTAATCCAGAAGGATCACGGCCAGGATCGACTGCCATGTAGTGACCCAGGACAGGGTATCCAGGCCCAGCAGCTGCTGGATGATGCCGTAAACCAGACCGGTAAGCAGGCCCCATTTCATACCGTGCCGGTAAGCGATAATGATCACCGGGAGCATCGATGCCACCGTTACCGATCCGCCGTAAGGCAGATGGGCCAGCCGGATCATGCTGAGGATCGTAGCCACCGCCAGCATAATGGCGGACTCCACCATTTTTCTTGCCGCAGAAACAGATTTCATCACAAATGTTCCTCCTTGTATAAAAAAGTATAAGACCGCATGCAGATCCATCGGCATGCGGTCTTATATTTGAAGAAACATATAGACTCCCTTCGCCGGCATTATCCGTATCAGGTTAAAGGGTTCGGTAAGATCCGTCTCAGCAAAAGCGTCTTAGCAGGACACTTTTTTCGCACCCCTGTCGATAATCATCTGCGGTTTGTCTATAGTATAGCGTTTTTTCCGAAGTTGTCAATCCCCCCGGGAAGCATCGGGACCTGTACAGGGAAACATCGGTATCCGCAGCAGAAACCAAAAGCTCCGCACCGGCAGATGCCTCATCGGAAAATCTTCACCGCTTCTCCACAATGATTTCCGTGGTCTTGCAGATGGAATCCTGGGGGATAGTCCCTCTGACGGAGCAAAGCGGGTAGACCACGCTGTTTCTGCCCACCACGGTGCCGGGATTCAGGACGGCATTGCAGCCGATCTCTGCATGGTCCCCCACCATCGCGCCGATCTTCCGGATGCCGGTGGGAATATCCGTTCCCCGGTCATGCACCGTGATCGACTGCTTGTCCGAACGGACGTTGGAGGTGATGGAACCGGCCCCCATATGGGCCTTGTAGCCAAGGATCGAATCGCCCACGTAATTATAGTGAGGCACCTGCACATCGTTAAACAGGATCACATTCTTGAGTTCCGTGGAATTGCCCACCACGCAGTCATCTCCGACCAGAGCCGAGCCGCGGATAAAAGCACAGTGCCGGACTTCCGTGCGGCGGCCGATGATGCAGGGTGCTCCGATAAAGGCGCTGGGGAAAACGACCGCATCCTTTGCGATCCAGACGTTTTCCGAAGGATGATCATACTCTTCTTCGGGAAGATTTTTCCCGATCTTTATGATCAGCTCACTGATCCCTGAAAGCGCTTCCCAGCCGTAGGTAAAGGCGCTCAGATATTCAGCCGCTTCCGGATAAGTCTTGTCCAGTGAAAAAAGGTCCTGAATGGTAATCATAGGTTTCTCCCGTTATTTATTATGAACAGGCTCAAAGTTCTGTGATCAGACATCTTCAAACCCGTTGTTCAGCGGATTTTTAGCAAATGGCCGGAATCCCTCATGGCTTTAATAATAGCGTTGACATTTTTTTCGCAGGCATCAAAGGTCCCCGCTTCCGCCATCACCCGGAGCACCGGTTCCGTGCCGGATTTCCGGAGCAGCACCCTGCCGTTCTGCCCGAGTTCCTTCGTGCAGGCTTCCACTGAAGCTTTGACGGCGGGATCATCAAGGGTCTCATCCTTATCATCCACTTCAACATTTTTCAGCACCTGGGGATACATCTCGCAGCCGGCTGCCAGGGTCGACAGCGGCAGATTGGTATCGATCATGGCGGACATGATCATGATGGCGGTGATCAGGCCGTCTCCCGTATGGCTGTATTTCCGGAAAATGATATGACCGGACTGTTCGCCTCCGATAACGTGATCCTCTGCCTTCATCTTCTCATAAACATAACGGTCGCCCACATCTGTCTTTTCATAATTGACCCCTATGGCATCAAAGGCCTTGAACAGACCGATGTTGGACATAATGGTGGTGACGCAGGTATTGGTGGTGAGCATGCCCTGGGACTTAAGCCATTTGGTGCAGAGATACATGATCTTGTCGCCGTTGACTTCGTTGCCGTTTTCA
>JAFRVX010000131.1 GCA_017438305.1 Lachnospiraceae bacterium
ACTTTTTCAGCATCCGGCCTTTACTTAAGACATTGCGGCCGGAATAGTTCCCTTTATTTATCGACCTTATTGTACCCTCAAGGCCTGCAAAAATCAACAGCCGTTCCGCTGACAGCTGCAGGTACTTTACCTGTTTTTGTCAGCCGCGGATTCTGTACTTTTTCAATTGCCACGAGTTTTAAACGTCTGCCGGCGTGTTCCCGGAAGACAGCGTTTTCTGCGGGTTTTTTATCAGAAGATGCAGCACTTTTCAGCTTCCGAGCCGCCTCATCAGTATCTCCCGGACTTCCTGTACGCTGACGCCTCCCCGTGTATTGTTGACGGAATTGTTGCTTTCCCACCGGGGAAGGATACCGTCTATCTCTTCCTCACTCATGCCGAAATGCATTTCCGGAAGGGTCTTCTCAAGAAGATGCGCCATCGCAGCCTCCGAAAGCCCTGTCTCACGGTAAAACCGGTCCAGCCGGGCTTTGTCCGTGTTCTTCATATGGTCCAGAAGATCCGGAAGGAAGGCTGCGCAGGCTGCCCCGTGAGGCACGCCGAACTGTTCTGTCAGATAATAGCCCATGTTATGGGGGAAAACAGTCCCGCCGATGTTGATGGCAAGTCCTGCCAGAAGAGAGGCTTCATAGAGAGCTTCCCGGTCTTCAAACGTCAGCGTTTCATCCGCCGCCTTTAACAATGGGGCAAAGGCCTTTCTGACGGCAGCCGTACTGTATACCTCGGACAGGGTGTCCGCCCGTTTTGAAAAGTAACTTTCAATGGCATGCATGAGGATGTCAAGCCCCGTCGAAAGCGTCGTTTTCTGTGAGACAGATAAGGTAAAGGAAGGATCTCCGAAGGCTGCCCGGGCAAAAAGCCTGGGATCGTGGATGCTGTGCTTTTTCCCGGAGGAATCTGTCAGGACGGATACGTCCGTCACTTCTGAACCCGTGCCCGAGGTCGTTCCCACAAGAATTACGGGAAGCGGCTCTCCATTCCATTTTTTATTATAAAAATCGCTCTCTGAAAGTCCGGGATCCGCCGCAAAAACGCTGACGGCCTTCGCTGCGTCCATGGGCGATCCGCCTCCGATCCCGATAATAAGATCAGCGCCGAAGGCTGCGCCTTCCTGTCCAGCCCGCCGGCAGGTTTCAACAGCAGGGTTTTCCTCCACTTCATTAAAAACCTTATACGCTGCCCCGAAAGACTCCAGGGCTCTGATAACCGCTTCCTGGGCGCCGCTCTTTACAGCTGACGAAAAGCCGGTCACCAGGAGAGCCTTCTTTCCCAAACCTTCCAGTACCGGAATATTATTTTCAATACAATCTTTTCCCGAAAATACCTGTACAGGCATATATACTTTTATCATTTCCGCTCCAGTGATATCTCTATCCTGATATCTATATCATATATCTGCTGTCTGCGATATCCATATCCTGATATCTTTATCGTAAATGTCAATCGCTCGCGATACCCATACCATGATGTCTTTATCGAAAACGTCCGCACCCGGCCGCCTGCCCTTGCTGTCTGTCATCCGCTGCCGCAGATAAAAACCGTTTTTCCGAAGAAAACCCGTTATTATTCCGGTCAGCCGGCAATAAACCGGCCCGGCCTGACGGAAAACCGCAGACCGGGCCGAAACATACCTGGTTCTTTAATGAGATCAGCCGACGTAACCGGTTTCCTTCATGTTGTGATAAGCACCTGTCAGGGTCTCGAACTGGTTCATGTTGTACATGAAATCCTGCTCGACGATGGCATAATCCAGACCCATTTCGACAGCTTTCTTTAAGACTGCCTTCAGCGGAAGCAGGCCGGTGCCCGGAGTGGTGAATCTGGGCATAGAGACCTGAGCCTTGTTCTCGTCAACGACCTGGCCGGGTCTTACCGGATGAGCCACGTTGGTGTAGGTGAAGTCTTTGACATGGAGGGCTTTCAGCTTGTCGCCGAGGTCTTCCATGACCTGGACCGGATCAAAGTGGCCGTAAAGCGCCCAGCCGGTATCCAGTTCGAACTTCAGATATTCGGAATTGTCCATCATCTGATAAAAGGCTGATTTGCCCTTGTAGAAGTGCAGGAATTCAGCGTCATGGTTATGGAAGGTGGTAACGATGCCTTCCTTGGCCAGTTCCTTCGCGATGGCATTGTACTTCTCGATCTCTGTCATGACTTCGTCATAAGTGGGCTTGTCATCTCTCTGACCGAAACGATAAGCGCCGACGCAGCCCATGAAGGAAGCCGCGCGGTTGATGCCGAGAAGATGCGCTTTCTCGACAATGGCTTTGATGTCGACATTGTCAAGGCCGCCGAAGCCGAGACCTACTGAAAGGGGCTCCATACCGAAAGCTTTGACTCTTGCCAGGTTTTCCTTGGCATCGCCGTTTCTGGTAAGCATGTCCCCGCCTTCAAATCCCGAATAGCCGATGCCGGCATAGGACTCAAGTGCTTTGTAGAAATCTTCCGGATCACCGCCGAAGGGCGTAAAACCGATAAAACCAGCTTTTAATTTTCCCATGGTATTACCTCCAGTTTATAGTTTGAAATCATTTTATCACGCGCCCTGCACGATGACAAGAAAATAAAACGCTTATCTTTTATGTCCTTTTCACATAAAAATGACAAATGAGAAAAACTCCGGTAGACGATTCCCGAAATTTCCTGTATACTGATAGCCATCAGACCGGAACGGTTTTCTGTTCCGGCACTTACCTGAAAGGAGAAAAAAATATGGATTGGAAGTCACTGCTCCAAAGCATAGTCAACTGGTGCACCACTGCCGGCCTCCGGCTGATCATCGCCATCATCGTCATGGTCATCGCCTTCAAGCTTATCAACAAGCTGGCTAAGGTCATCGAAAAGCGCAACGACAGCAAAAAGTACATGGATAAGACCATCTTCAGAACCCTGGTTTCTGCCGGTGCCTTTATCCTGAAAGTTCTGGTTGCCCTGTGCCTGATCAATTACGTCGGCATCAACACCTCGGGCGTTACGGCCCTGATCGCCTCGTTAGGCGTTGCTGCAGGCCTGGCGCTGAACGGCGCTCTCGGAAACGTTGCCGGAGGCATCCTGCTTCTGGTGACCCGCCCCTTCAAGGTCGACGATTTTGTGGATATCAACGGCACTGTGGGAACGGTTGAAGAGATCAACCTGACGGCGACAAAAGTCCGCACCAACGACAACGTTGTGGTCTACGTCCCGAACGGCACCGCATCCACCTCCACGATCAAGAACTACTCCGAAAAGCAACTCCGCCGTGTGGATCATACCTTTACCATCGGCTACGACAACGATCTGGACAAGGCTAAAGCGGTCATTGAGATGGTCCTGAATTACAACGAAAAGGTCCTGAAGGATCCCGCATGGCAGGTCAGAGTCATCGCCCACACCGAAAGAGGCCTGGAACTGGTCTGCAGAGCCTGGGTCGAAGCCGCGGATTACTGGGATGTCTATTTTGACCTTCTGGAGCAGGTCAAGATGGCCTTTGATGAAAACGCCATCGAGATCCCCTACAGCCAGGTGAACGTCCATATCAAACAGGATGCGCCCGAAACTGTCGAAGAAGAAGTCTGAAAAACAATGATCCGGCTATAGCCTAAGGATCAGGAAAACAGTATTCAAACTTTAACACAGACTTAAAAGCCCGGAAGGAATAATTCCTTCCGGGTCTTTTCTGCATTCACCGTACAGTCTGCGTTCCCTCTGCTCCTGCATCAATCGCTTATCGTAGGATAGGCGCCCGGCGCATTGTCGGGATTGTCAAAACGGTCGCAGCAGGGATCTTCTTCAACCGCCGCAGGTTCATTTTCAGCCGGCTGGGTCACATTGCCGAGGCCGGTCATTTCCGAAAACAGGACGTTGGTCTTTGTAACATGGATAGCATCTGTCGGAACAATGATCTTGGAAGCCCGGCCGTCAGCCATCTTTACCAGGGATTCATACCGTTTCAGTTCCAGGACGGCTTCGTTAACAGCCGCTTCCTTAAGGGCCTTCAGACCGTCAGCTTCTGCCTGCTTGGCTAAAAGCACAGCCTTCGCTTCACCTTCTGCCCTGGCGATACGGGCATCTCTTTCACCTTCCGCAGCCAGGATCATGGCCTGCTTGTCACCCTCTGCCCGGGTAATGACAGCCTGGCGATGACCTTCCGCTTCCAGAACGGTCTGACGTCTGTCACGCTCAGCTCTCATTTCCTGTTCCATGGCCCGCCGGATCTCTTCAGGCGGCATGATGTTCTTGACTTCCACCCGGCTAACCTTGATGCCCCAGCGGTCTGTGGCTTCGTCCAGGATCACCGTCAGCTTGCCGTTGATGGTATCACGGGACGTCAGGGTCTCGTCCAGCGTCAGCTCGCCGACGATGTTACGAAGGCTGGTGGCTGACAGGTTGCCCAGCGCGAACACCGGATCCACGGCGCCGTAGGCAAAAAGCTTCGCGTCAAAGATGTGGAAATAAACGATGGAATCGATCTGCATCGTTACGTTGTCTTTGGTGATAACCGGCTGAGGCGGGGTGTCCAGCACCTGCTCCTTTACCGTTACCTGCTTCATGATCTTGTCAACGATCGGAAGCTTCACATGAAGTCCCGCGGACCAGGTCGCGCGGTATTTGCCGAGCCGTTCCACGACAAATTCGGTGGTCTGAGGGACGATTCTGATATTCGTAAATATCAGAATAAGTACCAGGATGACAATTATTCCGGGAATGATATATTCCATTTTGTTCCTCCTTTGCTAATCTCCTGATTTAATCCATATTATTGATCGTTACTAATTCCGGGAGTTCTTCCAGAAGCTGTTCCAGAGCCTCCAGGGTATCTTCCTTCGTGTCGTAAACATGGCAGTAATCTATGACGTCAGACCGGATAAAACCCTTTTCAATGCAGGATTTCATAAACGTGATCAGATCGTCATAGTAATGATTATCATTGAAGATGATCACTTCCGTATGTTTACGTCCCAGGGTGATCTGGGTGAGAGCCTGAAACAGTTCATCAAAGGTTCCGATGCCGCCCGGCAGGACCAGGAAAACGTCCGCAATGGCTTCTATAACGCTTTTCCTTTCTGCCATGGAATCGATCCGGATCACCTTCGTGCAGTCCAGCTTTACCCTTTCCAGATTGGTCATAAAATAGGGGATAACACCTACCAGGACGCCGTTTTTTCTTTCACAGCCTCTGGCAATCGCGCCCATCATTCCGGTCGAACCGCCGCCGTAGACGATGGACCAGCCTTTTTCGGCAATCTTCTCGCCGAGCCATTCGCCGTTTCGTTTGAAGTTTTCATCCACAGCATCGCTGGCAGCTCCGTAAACGCCCACAAACAGCTGTTTTTGCATGGTTCTCTCCTTTCCCGGCCGTTTCCCGGCCGTATTTCGTATCAGCGTCAGTTTAAGGCTCTGCCTTAAACTGAACGCCTCACTTTGTCTATATCATACGCTGATGTTTCTGGGAAATAATCCCTGAAAATCTGCGGAATAGCTCATTTATTTCGGTTTTATCAGATAATCAGTTCCTGCAGGTCAGGTAAAGCTTCTCTGCCCTGCCGTTTAAGGATAGTTCATCTCTCCTGCCTGATGCTTATGCAAAGTTCATCTCTCCCTCTCGCGGCTCAGGCAAATCTTATCTGCCCTTCCTGATCCTTATACAAAGTTCATCTCTCCCTCTCGCGGCTCAGGCAAATCTTATCTGTACCTTCTGCCGATTAAACAATACTTATCTGCATTGCCGCATAAAGAAGGTTCACCTATACGGCTTCAGGAAAGAGCATCTTTTTGAGGAACGGCGGGGATGCCGGAGGGCATCCCGCTGTTCCCGTAAATCGTTATTTTACACGCTTGCTTATCTTATGCCTCCGGCGGAATGAGTTCGTGCCGGATAGGAAGCCATTCCTTCAGGGCTTTCCGAAGGGTCAGGTCCCAGAAATCCCATTCGTGGCCGTAGCCAGGGACTTCTTCCTGATAAACGTCGTAACCGATCTCGGAGAGGAAATCGGCTGAAGCCTTATGGCCGGTCTTCACAAAATCCTTATCGCCCCAGGTCATAAAGAACTTCGGCAGAAGTTTTCCTTCTTCCACGTTCTTCTTGGCGATGGCGATGTTCTCCTGCATCTCATCAGGTTTGTGAGGCGGCATAGGCATACCGGTATTCAGGCGTCTCGCACCGCCCTCCGGATTCACATAGAAGGAACCCGCCGACATGGCCAGGACCGCGGCGTAATTTTCCGGATACCGGACCGCGATCTTCTGCGCCCCGTTGGAACCCATGGACAGACCGCCGATGAAATTATCCTCCCGTTTGTCGGAAAAGGGGAAGATCTCCCGGAGGTATTCCGGCAGCTCTTCAGCGATGTAGGTCATCATTTTCATGGGACAGTCGTCGATATCGTCGTAGTTCATGTTGTAACCCGAGGGCATGACCACCGCGATCTTGTTGTCGTCCGCGTAGCGGGCGATATTGGAGAAGGTCAGATAATCCGCGGAATCACCGGAGCCGCCGTGAAGCAGCCATAAGACCTGGTATTTCGTCCCCTCGGGGATATACATATCCGGCTGTTTCCCGCTCATGACGTCGGCAAAGTTATAAAAGGGCAGGCAGATGGTGACATCTGTCTGAAAGCCTAAGGCTCTCGACATGTAATTCATTCTGATAACAGCCATTATGCTTCCTCCTCCGGATAAATCGCGCTGTGCCGCAAGGGCAGCCATTCTTTCAGGGCTTTTTTAAGCGTCAGGTCCCAGAAGTCCCATTCGTGCTTATAGCCGGGCACCTCTTCATAATAAAGCGGCAGCCCCATGAATTCGTAGAAATCCAGGCAGAGCTTCACATCCGACAGCAGGAAATCATCCCCGCCGCAGGTGAACCAGAATTTCGGAAGATCTGTTTTGCCTTCTTTCAGGATATTATAGATCGGAAGGGCCATGTTGACGTCCCGCTTGTAATCTTCCGGATCCGGATAGTCGGAGACGTCTTCATTGCTGACGACCTTCTGAAGGAACTCCTTCGCCCATACGTCATTGGGCCGGTGCAGGCGCATGCCGCCGCCGGACATGATCAGGGCGCCGCCGTAAAGCTCGGGATGCAGAACTGCGCATTTCATGGCGCCGCCGGAACCCATGGAAAGGCCTGCGATAAAGTTGTCCTCCCGCTTTTTCGAGAAGGGGAAGATGCTCCTGCACATTTTGACCAGTTCTTCCGTAACGAAGGTGAAATAATTGCCGCCGTTCGGCAGGAAGCCGTCGGTGTAGAAAGCGTTCTGGTCCGAGGGCATCACCACGGCGATCTGGTTCTCATCGGCGTACCGGACGATGTTGGAAAAGTTCACATAGTCCTGGTCGTCTCCTCCGCCGCCGTGCAGCAGCCATAAGACCTGGTATTCGGGTTTCCCCTTATGCTTCGGCGCTTCCCCGAAAGTAAAGGGCTTCGCGGGGATAATGACCGAGACGTTGGTCTGCAGCCCCAGGGCTTTCGACAGATAGTTCAGGTGAAGAACAGCCATGTAAAACTCCTTTTCTTACTTGATGTTGGCTCTTAACCAGGCGCAGTCATCGGCGATGCACTGGTCATGATCGGCGTAGAAAGCTTCCCGCTCCACGACCCAGAAGGCATCAAAGTCCTGCTCGTCCAGCGCTTCCTTGATGGCTTTCCAGTCCATATTGGAATCCGGATCGCCCATCTTGCCCTGGGTATTGGGACCTTCCATTGCCTCCATATTCTTCTGCATATCGTCAAAGACCTTCTGACGTTCTTCAAGAGGCATCTGTTTGACCTTTTCAAACATGGAGGTATCAAAGGCAGGCGCGCCGTGGCGGGATGCGGGTTTCGGCCCAGGGCCCATGACCTTGTTGTTTTCTTTTACATGGATGGCGATGATCCTGTTCCGGTATTTCCGGATGAAATAAGGCGGATACATGCCGCCGAACTGAGCCCAGCCGCAGTCCAGCTGGACGTAGAACTTCTTTCCGGAATCCAGAAGATGCTCAAGGAGGGCTTTGCCCTGGTCAAAATAGAATTCGCTGGAATGGTTATGATAAGCGACCTTTACGCCGTACTGTTCGCCGAATTCGGCCATTTTTTCCAGGATCTCGCCCACCTCGTAGGCCTCTTCCTTTGAATTGAAAGGCGTAGAAGCCCAGATGACCACCTTGCCGCCTATGGCAGCCATTTTCTTAATAATGTCTTCCGTGGGTTCGGCATGGATGGAGGTAACGGTAAGGCCGGTCTCCTGAAGCCATTTTTTGATATCTTCCGGATCATTGTCCAGATCCACAGGGAGAAGCTCCACGCTGTCAAATCCCAGTTTTTTAATGGTCTGGAATTTCTCCAGCAGGGTGGGGCCGAGTCCCAGATAACTGGCTAAACCGCCGAAAGAATAGGTGCCGATTCCGATCTGCATTTTGTTTTCTCCTTTTAATTTGTTTTTTATTTTATTGACAGCTTCCGGGCCGGAAAAACTCCCGGAAGCCGTATGATACAACTACTGACAGAGCAGCCCTTATAATGCCTTTGTGAATCTTCTTCGCCTCGGATCATTCTCCTCATCTCAGATCACACACTTCATCCGAGATCATTCTCTTCACCTCAGATCATTCTCTTAGACTCAGGTCATACGCCTTGAAACAGAATCTCTTCTTCACATGAGATTCATTTCTTCAGCTCAGAGTCTGCTCTTTGGTCCGGGGAATTTTGATCTTCTGCTCAGACGATCTCAAAGGTATAGGTGCCGCTTCCCAGTACGGCGGAAAGTTCTTCCTCCTGCGTTCCGAAAAGGACCAGGTCAGCTGTAGTATTTTCGGGGATCCGGCAGGTATAAAGATATCCGGTCTCCGTCTTTTCCCAGCTGCTTTCGATCCTTCCGTAAGGCGTTTCTATGCCGCCCTTCGCATACTCCAGCACTTCCATGGCTGGCTTCAGCGTGAAATGCCTGAAGCCCGGAAGATCCTCATCCCGTTTGATGCCGAGGACCTCTTCCACGATCCAGGACAGCACCGCGCCGTAGGAATAATGGTTGAAAGAGTTCATCGAATTATTGCCGCCGAAGCCGTTTTCCTTCGTATAGGAATTCCAGCGTTCCCAGATGGTCGTGGCACCCTGGGTGACCGGATAGATCCAGGAGGGGAACTCCCGGTTCAGTACCAGCTTATAGGCGTCCTCCGTATAACCGTATGCAGACAGCATGGGGGCAAGAAGCGGCGTTCCGAAGAAACCGGTCCGGATGGTGTACCCGGCTTCCCGGATCTTCCTGACAAGATGCTCCGCTGCCCTTTCCCTGTCCGCTTCATAGAAGCAGTCATAGGCCAGGCCCAGCGCATAGGCGCACTGGGTATCGCAGGGCTTCCCGTCGGCCCCGTGCATGGTTCCGTCTTCTTTATCCAAGTACTGATCGTTCCAGTAATCCCGGGCCAGCATTTCCCGCTCTTCAAAGTATACCGCATCCTCCTGATTTCCCAGAAGCCGCGCGAATTTCTTCATGAGCGCCGCGGAACGCAGGTAAAACGCGTTCCAGACGATGCCGTTATCCGTAGGATCAAAGGCCAGCCAGTCGTTGATGGGACCCACATAGGCCGTCCCCGGCATGCCTACCTCTTCCATATGGAGCATCCACTTCTTCATGGCCGGATAGAATTTCACCAGAAGATCCGTATCATGATACTGCTGATACAGTTCTTCAGCCATCAGGATCATGGCGCTTTCGTAGGTGATGCCGCCGAAACCGCCGCCCATAGGCGCGATCATGGGCATCTCGCCGTTTTCCTTCTGAAGGTCTTCGATGGCCTGGAGATACCGGTAATAGAAGTTCTGCATGTCCGCTTCATAGGTGGCGGTCCGGCAGAAGATATGGGTATCTCCCGCCCAGCCCATCCGCTCGTTCCGCTGCGGGCAGTCCGTGGGAATGCTGATGAAATTGCAAAGCATTGACCAACGGATATTTTCGATCAGCCGGTTCAGCAAAGGATCCGAGGTCTCAAAGCTTCCCGTGATCTCCTTCACGGAGGAAAGCTGCACACTCTTTACATCCTCCGCTTCCGGGGGATTTTCGATCCCGGTGATCTCGATATACCGGTATCCGTGGCAGGTGTATTTCGGCTTGAAAGTCTCTCCCTCCGGATCGCCGGAAAGGATATAGTAATCCGTACTTTCCGCGTCCCGATAGTTTTCGGTAAGCATCATGCCGGAAAGCTCTCCGTATTCCGGAAGATCGGGATAGAGGATCTCGCCGAAGCGGATCACGGCCCGCTCTCCGGCTTTTCCCTTAAACCGGATGACCGGGACGCCGGCGATCTCCTGCTCCAGATCGTATACATAAACACCGGGTCTGGGCTCGAAGCGTCTTTTAGCCGTCAGGGTGCAGATCTCATGGACCGGCGCCTGATACGAGCCTTCCAGCTTCACGTTTTCGTAATTGAGTTCCGGCCATTCCCGGCCGAAATTGGCGCCGGCAGGCTTGACTTCGTGAATCAGGTCCGGCGTGATAACGACCGGCTTTACCCCGCTGTCCAGGGTGTATCCCGGGCAGGAATAATCCAGGTATTCATTGATCCGGGTGCCGTCCAGAGTCTCTCCGTGGAAGAAACTGCTGTAGATATACGGTCCCTCTCCGTAATAGGTCCAGGTCTCCGGGTCTGAAATGATCCTGCAGGAAGTGCCGTCTTCATAGGTCACCTCAAGCTTCAGCAGGAAGGCTTCCCGGTCGCCGAAATAGTTGACATTCTTCACCGTAAAGGTCTGGGAATCGCTCCACCATCCCGGAGCCAGCAGCACGCCTATGCCGTTTTCACCGTTCTTCAGAAGGCCGGCAACGTCATAGGTCTGGTAATTCATCCGCTTATCATATTCGGTAAGGCCCGGATTGAACCAGTTGTCCGTAACCGCGCATCCGTTGATGCGGACGTCGTAAATGCCGCGGGCTGTCACATATAAACGGGCTTTTCTGATGGCCTTATCCAGGCTGAAATCCCGCCGGAACATCGGAAGGGAATGGCAGGACGGATCAAAGACCGTCTGGCAGCCGGCTTCCTGGCCGTTCTCATCCACACCGGAAAGAACGGTGCCGCCGGAGCAGGCTTCCGTAATGACCCTCCCCGGTTCTCTTACGTTGGAAATGGTTATGCCGCTGAAACGCACCGTATCCCCGGGACCCGCAAAATAACCGATCTTATTCAGCCTCGGGAAGGTGATAACGTCGTTTGCCCCCAGCGGGTTCAGCTGCCGTCCGGAAACCAGGTCGGTCAGCTTTACATGGTTTTTCTCCAAAATCGCCGGGATATCCTTCTTTTCGGCGTTTCCCAGAAGCATACTGGCTGCCATGCCGGACACTTCGCCGTCTATCAGCACGCCGTCCAGGTAGGTAAGGGCTCCGTTTCCCAGGACCTCGATCCTTAAGTGATGCGTCTCATTCTTATTGTCATCCGTAATAAGCGGATGATCATAAGTCTCGAAAAAGTTTTCCTCAAAGGGGACCGTACGGACAGAGGCAAAAGGAACGGATTCCGAATCTTCCTTATGATATCCCACCCTGAAGATGTTCAGCTTCGGTTCTCCGGAAATATCCAGTTCATAACGGATATAGTTCTTCCCCGAAAGCCCGTAGATATTCCGGTTCGGATCCATGAGACGCTCATCCTCCGCGCCGAAAACAATGCCGCCCCGTCCGGAGCCCGGTTCGATGGTGATATCAGCATCCAGCACAAAAACGCCCAGGCGGGACGAGGACAGGTATTTTTCCGGAGCGCCGATAAATTCCGCTCCTGAAAAAGCTTTCCCCGACGGATCCATAAGGCCGGTCTCAAAAGTGCCGGTCCCGGTCTCCTCTTCGCCCTTCTCTCCCGTCGTTTTTACCGTGACGGTATAAGCGGTGCAGGGCTTCAGGGGCTTTCCTTCATAACGGACGCCTGACGACTGGGAGGAAGCGGTCTCGCCGCTGTCCCAGAACAGTTCATCATCCGCAGTTACACAGATACGATAAGCGCTCTGAAGGTACTCGGTCCTGTTCAGCTCACTGATCCAGGAAAAATGCGGTTTCTCAACATCCAGACCAAGAGGCGCCGTTTCATAGTCCGTTCTGATTATCATA
>JAFRVX010000132.1 GCA_017438305.1 Lachnospiraceae bacterium
ATTCGGATCCGTAAAGAAGCCGGTAAAATTGGCCAGCGTAAAATGCCCCTGACCGTTGGTGAAGGCATAATAAAACAGGACCAGAAGGGGCGCTGCCACAAACAGGAGCAGAAACAGCCCGTAGGGGATCCCGAGAGTTTTTCTGGAGAATTTCATCAGGACCTCCTTATTTCTTCAGGGTAAATTTCATGTTTTCGGGAAGGATGATCAGGCCGACCCGGTCGCCCATGTTCCAGAGGTATTCATCGTCCACGATAAAATCCTGGCCCAGGTCCGTATTGATGACGTAGCTGTAATGGTCGCCCTTGTAGATCAGGTTGCTGATGCTTCCCGCGACCAGCACCTTCTCGTCGTCGGCGTCGTCCGTCATCTGGATGTTCTGGGGTTCTACGGTGCAGGTGATGTGGATCTTTTCCGGATCGATGAGTTCGCCGTTCTCATCCAGAAGCTCCTTGTTTTCATTCCGGCGGCTTCCCTTGATGATCTGGGTCAGGCTGGTATGGAGTTCTTTTCCGTTGAACTCCAGCCGGTGGTTCCGGTTCATATCAACGGCGAAAACGTTGGTATGGTCTTCCGCCTGCATGATATGGATGCCGTCCGGCTCGACCTTCATGCCGACCTTATCACCCACCTTCGCAGCCTTCGTGCTCTGGATCACCACCTCGTACCTTCCGGACTGGACCGTGATCTCATAGTGGATGCCCTTGAAGATGACGGAGGTCACCTCGCCCCGGATCTGTCCTTCGGAAGGCGCGGTCACCGTAATATCCTCGGGCCGCACCACCGCGGTGATCTGGGTGCCCTCGGGCACGTCATCGACGCAGACAAAGGTACCTCCGGCAAAACGGGCGGTAAGAGGCCCGGTCATGATGCCGTTGAAGATGTTGCTCTCCCCGATAAAGTCGGCCACAAAGGCGTTCTGAGGCTCGTTGTAGATGTCCTCCGGCGTGCCGATCTGCTGGATCCTGCCTTCCGACATGACTACGATCTTGTCGGACATGGTCAGGGCTTCTTCCTGGTCATGGGTCACGTAGATAAAGGTGATGCCCAGCTCGTCATGCATGGCCTTAAGCTCGATCTGCATTTCCTTCCGCATCTTTAAGTCCAGGGCGCCCAGGGGCTCATCCAGAAGCAGAATCTCCGGCTCGTTCACCAGAGCTCTGGCAATGGCCACACGCTGCTGCTGACCGCCGGAAAGGGTGGAAACGGAACGGTTCTCAAAGCCTTCCAGATCCACCAGCTCCAGGACCTTTTTGACCTTCCGCCGAATCTCTTCCCGGCCCATTTTCTTCATCTTCAGGCCGAAGGCGATGTTTTCAAAAATATTCATATGCGGGAACAGGGCATAACGCTGGAACACCGTGTTAATGGGCCGCATATTGGGCGGCAGCTGGGAAATATCCCTGCCGTCCAGCAGGATATCCCCTTCGGTGGGCAGGTCAAACCCCGCGATCATCCGGAGGGTCGTGGTCTTGCCGCATCCGGAGGGGCCTAAAAAGGTGACGAATTCACCCCGCTTGACTTCCAGATTAAAGTCCTGGACCGCCGTAAAGCCGTCCTCAAAAACTCTGGAAATGTGTTTCAGCTCAATAATGTTCTCACTCTTCCCCATCACTTGACTCCTTGCAAATAATCTGTAAACCTTCAGAAACTGGGCGGCGTGCTGACCCAGATGAACCGGGCCGGCCGGTTTCCCGGATTTTCGATCCGGTGGGGCTTATCCGCCTCATAATAAAAGCTCTCTCCGCTTTTCACTTCAAAACGCACGTCTTCCCGGTACAAAAGGATCCGGCCGTTTAAGACATAGCCGAACTCTTCCCCGTTGTGGGGTTCATCCACGGGAAGGGCCTCATGGGGCTTCAGCGTCACCAGCACCGGCTCCATCTGGTTGCTCTGGGCGGAAGGCACCACCCATTCGATGGAATTGCCGGCTTCGTCGATCTTTTCAAAATAATCCTTTTCCCGGAACACGATCTGTTCCGAAACCGTATCCATGAAAAAATCCGAAGGCGTGGTCCCCAGGATCTCGATGAGGTCCATCAGTGTCACCACGGAGGGCGAGACCTGGCCTCTTTCCAGCTGGGAAATAAAGCCCTTTGTCAGCTCTGCCCGGTCCGCCAGTTCCTGCTGGGTGAGTCCGTTCTGCTTTCGCAGATCCCTGATCTTCTTTCCGATTTCCGACGTCACTTTTTCAGAATCCATTATCCGGCTGCTCCTTTTCGCGGTGCGTCTGATTCTAAACCAAAAATCACTTTTTACTAAACTTTTACAGCAGGATATTTGTATCATGCTTCGAAGAAAATGTCAACAGGAACATCGCGGCAGATGCGCCGTTTTCAAAGTTTCAGCCATATGACGAATTCCCGGGTCTGAAGGGGGAAAATTCCGTAAATCTGACAAGCCGGACGGGGCTCTTCACTGTCCCCTTTCGAACTTCATTACTATCCTCTTCCGGACTTCTTCGCTGTCCTTTGCCGGTCCCGCGGCCATAAAAAAAGATCCCCGCTATTTACGGGATCTTTAAAGTACCAGAGCTCTTTCAACCACCTGTACAACAGGTGGTTTATTTGCTTGGTATTGTAAACCAATGCCAAACAGGGCCTTGCCGTGACAAAAAAAGAGGGCTGCCTGATTTTTTCTTACCAGACAGCCCTCAGAAATGAATTTCTTTAAGTTTCACTTAAGTTTTATCCTCTCTTTCGTTTTATTTTTTTAAGGTTACCCATGTTATTCAATTGTCATCTTTACCTGTCCAAGGGTTTGTCCTCCGTTTTGACTTCCCTCTTTTTTCAGACAACTGCTGCCTTCTTTTTCCGCCTTTTCAGAACATTTCTGTTTTCTATTTATCCCGATCTGAATCTTTTCTTTTTGTTCAGGATTTCGGGTTTTGGTTCTCTCTCAGGTTTCTGAAGGCTTTTTGTATCACTTAAACTTCCTTTTACCCTTTTGTCTTATTTTCGGAAGTTCAAGTGATCCTCTTATTTCATGGGATCTGCCTCCTGTTTTTTAAGGTTTTCTCCTTTATTTTTTTTTAGATTTCCAATCTCTTTTGTTTACGCCTACAATATACAGGATGAATTCCGGTTTGTCAAGCACTTTTTGTAAAAAAATTATATTAATTTTTCGATTCCCGGTTTTTTTTCGTCGCATTCACAATTGACAGCGCTGTTTCGAGGATTTTAATGCATTTTCAGCGCTGATCGCCCGGTCCGTTTCTCTCTCAATGCCAAACCGGCCGGCCAGTCAGTCCGTCTGATTCCGATAAAGTCAAAAAAAGACCGGCTTCTGTCTGTGCCCGCGGCCCTTCTGCCGTATGGCGGCCGCTCTTCGGCCCTGCCGCATGGAAAAAGGAGTTCTTCATGAGAAGAACTCCCCGGCATTATTATAACAGATATCGGACACCAGCTGTCCCAGGATCTTTTCATCGGCAGGCCACAGCCCTTCTTCTGCAAGAAGGCCGATCTTCCGGCAGAGGATCCGCCGGAAATACTCATGGCGCACGAAGGAAGTAAAGCTCCGGGAATCCGTCAGCATACCGACGGTCCGGGACAGGGCGCCGGTCTCCATCAGTTCATCCAGCTGGGCGTTGATGCCCCGGTACATGTCGTTGAACCACCAGGCAGCGCCGTACTGCATGCGCGGCGCGAAATTGACGGCCATGGTGGAAAGCACCATATTGTCCGCCGGATTGAGGTTGTACAGAATGGTCTTCGGCAGCTGGTCTGTTTCTTCCAGGTCAGAGAAGAACGCCTTCAGGGCATAGGGGTCCATGGTGCGGCCCACGCTGTCTCCTCCCGCATCCGCGCCGATGTCTCGCAGCAGCCGCGGAGAACTGTTCCGCACCGCGCCGAAATGGAGCTGCATAACGATGTTCCTGCGGTGATAAGCCCTGCCCAGAAGCCGGAGCCGTTCCCTGAATTCCGGATCCTCCTGATAGGGAAAAACGGAGAAGCCATGGTCGCTGACCAGGCAGCCGTTCTCCCGGAAATGATCCAGGGCTTTTACCAGAGCCATATTCAGGTCTTCTGTTCCGTATTTCAAACACAGATCCGCCGCGCTGATGACCGCCGGATCCGCTTCTTCATCGGTTTCCGGTTCCTCTGCCCTGTATCCCTTCCGAAGCAGGGCGCTGACATCTTCCTGACGGACAAACAGGTACCTGTCCGGCCGGAATGAAGGACATACCCTGAAGGAAATTCTGCTGTCCTCCCGGATCTTCTTATGCCATTCCAGGGAATCCGCAGGATCATCCGTGGTACAGAGCACCCTGACCTTCATCTTATCGAGAAGAGATACCGTATCAAAACCCGGCGTCTTCAGCATTTCTTCAGTTTTGTTCCAGATTTCCTCCGCAGTTTCCGGGCAGAGAAGGGTCTCAATGCCGAAATAGCGCTGAAGCTCCAGATGGGTCCAGTAATACAGTGCGTTTCCCACCAGTTTCGGCAGCACCGCTGCCCAGGCCTTAAACTTTTCAAAGGGCGCGGCATCGCCCGTGATCAGGCGCTCCTCCACCCCGCAGGCCCTCAGGGCCCGCCATTTGTAATGATCTGTTTCCAGCCAGAGTTCCGTCAGATTCCGGAACCTCCTGTGCTCCGCGATGTCCTTCGGAGACAGATGATTGTGGAAATCATAGATCGGCTGATCTTCGGCATACGTATGGTACAGTGTTCTCGCCATATCCGTATTCAAAAGAAAGTCCCTGTCCATAAAACCGCTCATAGGTATTTTTCTCCTCATATACCCCGGTTTTTTGCTGCCGGGTTTTCATTCTGTCCGACTGTGCTGCCGGACCATGCCGGGATCCGAAGCAGTCTTTTTTGCTCCCCGATCCGTCTGTCTTCCCTGAAAAGGCCCGTCTCTTAAAACCGTTCCCGGCTGATCCAGAGTCCCAGGGCCGGGTTCGGGATATAGAAGATTTCTTCGCCGTTTACGGTATTGTATCCATAAGAAAGCTTTTCAGGATCGTAAAGCTTTGCCGCTTCTTCATAGTCCGCAGACTGATACCCCACGCCGCGGATCTCCTCTTCCGTGATGTCCCTGACCGCATAGGTGATGGAAAACCGGCCGTCGGAGGAACCATGGATCAGGTGTGCTGCGGCGCTCATGTTTTCCCGCAGATCTTCATTCTCCGGATCTTCAAAGGCCTTCAGCGTTTCCAGCCGTCCGCGGTAGCCGTACTTCCGGATCAGCCTGTCGCATTCCTCATCTTCTCCAAATCGCTTCACGCCGGGAGCCAGGATGATCAGCTCTCCGCCGTCATCCATCATCATGCGGGTGCGGTAGACCGCCTTGTTGCCCAGCCAGGTGCTCTTGAATTCAGAAGGATCCAGATAGACCACGCATTTTTTCACGCTGTGCTCCGTAAAGTCGATATTCTTTTCCTGGGCCAGTTTCACAGCTTCGGTCAGGCATTCACGCCCTTCTCCGATGAAGAGGCCGTGGGTCAGGATCTCTCCCTCCGGAGCGGTCGTGACCGTCAGTACCCACAGGATGGGCCGTTCTTTTAAGAAGTGTTCCGCGGCATAATCAAAGATCTTCCGGACCGGCGTATGGTCCTTGCCCATCATGCGCTCCATGCCGTAGACCGCGCCGATCATATGGGAAGCGTTGATCATTTCCGATCCGCCGGTGCCTACGAAAATATTCTTGGCGTGATTGGACATGCCGATGACTTCGTGGGGCACCACCTGGCCCGGAGAGATGATGAGATCGTAGGAAGGATCCATGATCTTCTTATTGACTTCCACGGAAACCGGCTGTTTCCAGAGGCCTTCCGTGATCTCTTCAATATAGGAGGCCGGCACTTCGCCGATCTTCACCACGTCATGCCGCCAGTCATGCACCAGGAAGACGTCCTTCGGGATATCCCCGAACATCTTTTCCCGCTGCTCATCCGAAACGGCTTCATGGGTGCCGAGGGCTGGAAGGATGTCCACCTCCGCTCCCGCTTCCGTAAGCTTATGATACAGCACATTGGTGATGAAGCCGGCGTTGGAGTGATACCGGGTGAAATCCGGCGGAAGGATCAGCACTTTCTTATATGACTTTTCTTCCAAAGCCTCGAACAGAGCTTCCCGGATCTCTTCCTCGGAAAGTCCCTTCGGGTTTTCCGCAATACGATAGATCTCCATAATCAGACTCCCGAATAGGCATTGAAGCCGCCGTCCACCGGCAGGATCACGCCGGTAATAAAGCCGGAACAGGCATCGTCGCATAAGAACAGCAGCGAGCCAATCAGCTCCTCCGGTTCGCCGAAGCGTCCCATGGGGGTAGCGTTCAGGATCTTCCCGGTACGGGCCGTGGGGCTGCCATCTTCATTCCACAGAAGCGCCTTATTCTGCGCCGTGGAGAAGAAGCCGGGGGCAATGGCGTTCACCCGGATGCCGGTCTTCGCAAAATGCACCGCCAGCCACTGGGTGAAATTGGAAACGCCGGACTTGGCCGCGGAATAGGCCGGGATCTTGGTCAGCGGCGTAAAGGCGTTCATCGAACTGATGTTGATGATACAGCCCTGTTCCTTCTCCACCATGTCCTTCGCAAAGGTCTGGGTGGGCAGCAGGGTCCCCATGATGTTAAGGGAGAAGACTTTATCAAATCCTGCCCGGGTCAGATCAAAGAAGCTGGTCTTCTCCGGATCGTTCATGGTATCAAGGGAGAAGAACTCATCGTCTGAGGTGGCCGCGGGATTGTTGCCGCCGGCACCGTTGATCAGAATATCGCAGGGTCCGAAGAGGCCCGCGATCTCGTCATGGGTCTTTTTCAGGCTTTCCTCATCCAGGACGTTGGCGGCAAACCCCTTTGCCGTACCGCCCTCCTGCCTGATCTCTTCCGCCAGAGCTTCTGCGCGCTCCAGGGTCAGATCCAGAACAGCCACCTTCGCGCCGCACGCCGCCAGCGCCTTGCAGAAGGCGCTGCAGAGCACACCGGCGCCGCCGGTGACCACCGCAACTTTATCCGTAAAATCCGGTTTCATGGGAAGTTTCATTATGTTTCCTCCAGTTTTTTCACTGTTATCCGTTCATTTGCCGGCGTTTTATGCCAGTCTCGTTTCTCCTGTTTTAGTCCATTCCGGTTCGGTCAGCAGGGCCTTGTTGAAGGCTGCCATGGCTTCCTCCATGGCCTTTCCCTTATAGGTCTCCGCCTTCAGCTGTCCCGCGGTCTGAAGCACCGCTTTCAGCCAGCTTCCCGTTTCCTGATTCGGTATAATGGGGTAGAACAGCACGCCGTTATCCTCAGCCGCCCGGAAATCTCCCGGCGCGTCGCCGATCATCAGGATATGATCCTTTTCATACCGGCCGCCGTCCGCGTTTTTAATGCAGGCTGCCTTGGAACCGTCTTCCTGTCCGCAGACGTAAGACACGTACTTTAAAAGATCATGCTCTTCCCACTCCCGCACGATGGCTTCCTTGGGCGTGGCGGATACAATGACGATATCCGCATATTCTCCGAAAGCCTTCAGCGCTTCCTCCACATGGGGGAAATGGGCAGCGCCCCGGACAATATGGGCGACGTTCCGGTCCACTTCCTTAGACCAGGCCAGGGTCTGCTCCAGGATGGGATCGCTGTGGCCGTTCTCCTCGCAGGTCTTCTCCAGCGCGGAAATGCTCAGGGCTGGCGTGGTTTCGATCCACCGCTCGAGAGAACTTAGGTCCGGGCAGACAAAGCCCCGTTCCTTCGCTTCCTTCCGGTCCGCCAGGAGCTTCAGGGTCCGGATGATCCCGGGATACCGGTTCACGCCTCGGGTGGTGGAATACAGGTTCACAAAATCCGCTGCTTCCCGGGCATACCGGGAAACGCTCTGGAGGTTCCAGACGTTCACCGTCGCCGGGCAGAAGCATTCCTTATGCTTCAGTTCCATATTGTCGAAAACACAGCCGTCTGAGTCGATGCAGACCAGGAAATCGTGTTTCTTTTCAAAAAGTTCAGCACTCATTGATTATGATCCTTTTCTTTCAGGCCTCTTTTGTTCCAGGGGCACGTCTTATAGTATGATCCTTCTTACAACCGCCTTTGTTCCAAGGGGTTCACGTTTTCAGTCCCGGATAACGCCTCGGGAAGCACAGATCTTTCCTTCCCTTCTATAACGTTCATCCCCGGAAGGCGAGAGTTATTTCAGGATTTATTCTTATCTGACACCTGCGGATGGCGCCTTTTACGGGCTTTTTACGCAGTCTGTACTTACGCGTTATAGGTGGTGGCGGAGATATCGCCGCCGTGGCCGGTCCAGTTGGTATGGAAGAACTGTCCCCGGGGAGCATCCAGGCGTTCATAGGTATGGGCGCCGAAGTAATCCCGCTGGGCCTGAAGGAGGTTCGCCGGAAGCCGCTCTGATGTATAGCCGTCAAAATAGCTTAAAGCCGATGTAAAGGCCGGAGCCGGGACGCCATAGGTGACGGCCGCTGCCGCTACACGCCGGAAGGCGGGCACCAGCTTTTCGATGGTCTCCTTAAAGTAGGGATCCATCAGCAGGTTTTCCAGTTCCGGGTCCTTATCGAAGGCTTCCTTGATCTTTCCTAAAAAGACGGAACGGATGATGCAGCCGCCGCGCCACATCAGGGCAATGCCGCCGTAGTTTAAGTTCCAGTTATAGGTCTTCGCCGCCGCATGCATCAGGGTATAGCCCTGGGCATAGGAGATGATCTTGCTGGCGTACAGCGCCTGGCGGATATCCTCGATCAAGGCTTCCTTATCGCCGGTGAATTCGGGGATCTCCCGGGCGAAAAGCGCGGAAGCCTTCACCCGCTCTTCCTTCATCGCGGACAGGCATCTCGAAAAGACCGCTTCCGAGATCAGGGTAAGGGGGACGCCTTCGTTCAGGGCGGAAATGCCGGTCCATTTTCCGGTGCCTTTCTGTCCTGCGGTATCCAGGATATGCTCCACCAGGGGCGATCCGTCTTCATCCTTGAAGCCCAGGATCTCGCCGGTGATCTGGATCAGGTAGGAATCCAGCTCGGTCCTGTTCCAGGCCTTGAAGATTTCCGCCATCTCGTCGTCGGAAAGCTTTAAAAGGGTCCGCATCAGCTGATAGGCTTCGCAGATCAGTTCCATATCGCCGTATTCGATGCCGTTATGGACCATTTTGACAAAGTGGCCGGCGCCGTTTTCGCCTACCCAGTCGCAGCAGGGATCGCCGTCGTCCGTCTTTGCGCAGATGGCCTGGAAGATCGGCTTTACCCGCTCCCAGGCTTTGGGAGAGCCGCCGGGCATCATGGAAGGCCCTAAAAGAGCGCCTTCTTCACCGCCGGAAACGCCGGTTCCGATAAAGAGCTTTCCTTTGGACTCCACATAGGCAGTCCTTCTCATGGTGTCTTCATAGTTGGAGTTGCCGCCGTCCACGATGATGTCGCCGTCATCAAGAAGCGGGAGCAGGGCGTCGATCACCTGGTCCACGGGACTGCCGGCCCGGATCATCATGAAGACTACCCTGGGGGTCCGGATGGAGGCCACCAGGCTCTCATAATCATAATTCGCGATAAAATTCTTTCCCGCTTCCTTCTCCATGAAGGCATCGGTCATTTCCGGCTCCCGGTTGTAGACCGCCACGGTAAAGCCCTTGGACTCCATGTTTTTGGCCAGGTTCGAGCCCATGACCGCAAGACCCACCATACCGATATCCGCTTTTCTTTCCATCACGCATTCCTCCTGAATTTTTTCTGATTTTCTATTATGCTGAACAAAATTAATTACACCGCTTATTACGCTGCTCCGGTTACTGCAGCTTTTTCCGGTTTTTTCAGTATTTTCCCGTATTATAAGCCAACGCCCTTATCACTGCAATGCTTTCATTCGGCAGCTTTTGTTTAACCCTTGTCTTTCAGCCCCGATCTTCCCTTACAACCGGGTATCCCAGCGGCCG
The DNA here is from genome assembly GCA_017438305.1 of Lachnospiraceae bacterium. GTDB lineage: Bacteria > Bacillota > Clostridia > Lachnospirales > Lachnospiraceae > UBA1267. The sequence goes on from JAFRVX010000132.1 coordinate 9,857, forward strand.
CACCAGACCAGCTCATTGGCCGTTCCCTTAAAGGGGCTCTTCCCCGTGATCTTATCCACCAGCTTCCGGATATAGGGTTCCGTTGATGAATAGGCGTTGATAAAGGTCTTCATCATCGGAACGTCATAGAGGTGGTTCGTATAATTCAGTGAAACCGCCAGCGTCGGAACTTCCGGCACAAACCAGGGGATCTCAAAGGAATGGCCTGAGGAATAGGACAGCCGCACATTATTCGTCTGGGCGTAACCGTCCATATTGACGGCAAAGATCACCAGGTCATACTTCTGCCGGAATTCCTCCCGGCTGATGCTCTCCATCATCTGGAAGCGGTTAAAGGGACCGGGATGTTTCCTGTCCCGTTCATAAAAATCGTCAGGCGCATCCACGGAAAAGCCGGCATCCGTCAGGGCTCTGATCAGCCGCTGTTTTCCCGCATCCAGCCCGGCAGAACTCCCTGCCGGAGCCTGCTGCAGGTAGATCAGGAACACCCGCTTCATTTTTTCGGGATCCACCGGAAGGAGGTTCTGGGTGTCCTTCACCAGGGTGATGCTTGCATCCGCAGCCTTCTCCGCCATCATCCGGTGCGCCTCACAACCCACCTTTGAAAGGGCTGATTCCTCCGGGAAAGGTCTCTCATACAGTCTGAGAGAAGCCTTCAGCGCCAGGATCCGGGTCACGGCTTCATCAAGCCGTTCCGGCTTCAGCCTGCCGTCCCGAAGCGCCTGTCTGATATACTGAATATCTTCGTCCGGATCATTGAAGAACAGGATCATATCCACACCGGCGGCGATCACACCGGGGATGAAATCACGCCGTCTGGCCTTTGCCTCCAGACCGGCCATATGAGTGGCGTCGGTAATAATCACGCCGTTAAAGCCCAGTTCACCCCGGAGAAGATCCTGAAGCAGTTCCGGCGCCAGGGTGGCCGGCATGATCTCCTCATCCTTAAGATGCGGCCTGTATTTCCGGCTCATGGCCGGCTGGCAGATATGGCCTGCCATGACGCACTCAAGATCATCTTCGATCAACGCCCGGTAAACCTTCCCGTAGGAAGCTTCCCAGTCTTCGGCGGAAAGATCGTTGCAGCCCATGATCAGGTGCTGGTCCCGCTCCTCTGAACCATCTCCCGGGAAATGCTTGGCAGCGCAGGCTATACCGTGCTTTTTCATCTCCGCCATATAGGTCCTGCTGAGTTTTATGATCTGCTCCGGATCATTGCCGTAAGCCCGGGTATTGACGATGGTGTTCCGCCAGTTGGAGACCACGTCGCACACCGGCGCGAAGCTCACGTTGCAGCCAACAGTGCCGGCTTCCTCAGCGCCGACGTAAGCCATGTCCCGGATGGTTTCCTCATCAGGAGCTGCCGCGCAGGCAGCGCCGGTCGCCACCAGGGTCCCTTCCGAAAGGGCTCCGTTTCCGCCCGCTTCGCAGTTCGCGGCGATCAGCACCGGGATCCGGCTTTTTTCCTGAAACAGCCGGTTCTGCAGCCAGACCTCCTCTTTCGTGCCGCCCTGCCAGCGGACCCCGCCGATATGATAGCGGTTCACCAGGCGGTCTATGGTTTCCGGGTTCCGCCGGATCGTCAGATTGATGAAAAGCTGGCCGATCTTCTCGTCCTCGCTCATCGAAGCCAGTGTATTCTCCACCCAGGCCAGCTGGTCCTTATCCAGATAAAAAGGTCTTCCGGTAAGATCCATAATCGTTTCCTCGCTCCTCTTATCGTTTTTTGTTATCTCTTCTGTTTTTCTTTCTGTTTTTCTTTTTCAACCGGCTCCTGCCGTGCCGAAGCGTCCCGGATCAGGAAGGATCGGTAAGAAAGACTTTTCGCTGTTCACAGCATCTCTGTATCATGTGTCGGCTCCATTATATAAAAAAAAAGAAAAATGGACCATTTCATGAGTTGTTGCAAATATTGTAAAAATTGCTATAATCCTACTGTGCCCCTCTGTTTTTCAGAGAGTAAAGGAGCAGGCTGACTCCTTTACAAAAACGACAGCAGCTGCATAACAAATCAAAAAACAGATACAGCCAAGAACATCTGCAGATACAGAACCGGCACATAATGGATACAGCTGCAAAACAGATACAGCTGCAGAACGGATATAGATACAAAACAGATACAACTGCAGAACGGATATAGATACAAAACAGATAGAGAGCAGATCCGAGCCGGATCACAGCGTCAATAAAGAGGCCTGCCATGAAAAAAAACAACCGTGAAAGCCGCTTCAACACCCGCCAGTATATGCTGAATGAAGACTATGAGGTTTATTATTACAACGATCTTCATTTTACGAGCGTGGGTTCCCACAGCCATGATTATTATGAATTCTATTTCTTTGAAGAGGGTGATGTCACGATGAATATCGAAGGCACCGATCATCCGCTCCGGCCGGGAACCATGCTGGTGGTGCCCCCCGGAAAATGGCACCGGGCCGAGATCAGCACGCCGGAGCTCCCTTACCGGAGATTTGTCTTCTGGATCACCACCCGGTATCTGGAGTCGCTTGCGGAAACCGCCCCGGAATATGCCTTCTTCACCGAAAAGGCAGGCACAGAAGCCCTGATCCATACTTTTGACCCCCTCTCCTTCAGCGAGATCCGCACCCAGCTTTTTTCCCTGCTGGATGAAGAGCACAGCCTGCGCTTCGGCCATCAGGAATTCATCCGGCTGAAGATCCGGACCTTCCTTCTGACGCTGGCGAGGCTCATCCGGGAGAATGAACAGGAAATAAAAAAGGAGACCCGTTCCAAGATCAGCGCGGTGACATCCTATATCGATGCCCATCTTACCGAACCGCTGAGTCTTTCACGGATCTCCGAGGAAGTATTCTTAAGTAAATATTATCTCTCCCATCTCTTCCAGGAGCATACGGGCATGAGTGTCCACCAGTATATCCTGAAAAAGCGCCTGACGGCAGTCTTAAGCGCCATCCAGACCGGCACCGGCGCCGGCGAAGCAGCCGCCGCCTGCGGCTTCCGGGATTATACGGCCTTCTTCCGGGCTTTTAAGAAGGAATACGGCGTGTCTCCGTCCGAATATCAGACCCTGTACAGAAGAGTCCTTCCTTAATGATCCGAACTCCTGCCGAAGGATCCTCCCTTAATCATCTGAACTCCATGGCCGGACATCTCCGGCCGTTTTTTAAGTTGGAGAATGGGCCCCGACCATCCTTTCCCGGTCATATGCATCAGCCGGAAGCTGACACAGTCATTCATAGGTAAAACCGCTGTCCTCCCCTAAAGGCTTATCCAGAAGCTCCGGGTGGGCGAAGATGTGTTTGATCAGTTTCAGGCTTCTGGCAAAATAGAAGCCGTCCGCGATGCGTTCGTCCAGAGTCGCCCCGATATCCAGCACGTCCCGGATCTCCTTATGGCCGTCCGGCATGAGCATTTCTTCCTTGTGAAGGGTGCCGATGGTGACCATGATGCTGTTGGTGCCGTAATTATTCAGATGGTGATACACCGCCGGGCACTGGATGCTGCCTAAATTGCTGGCGAGGATCGTGGTATAGTCCGGATCTCCGTCCGTCAGGATGTGCGGGTTCTTTCCCCAGAAATCCAGGATCCGGATGAGCCGCATCAGGGGGATCAGGATGGGCCGGGGAAGCCGTGCCAGGGTATCGATGACGGAATCGATGCCCCCGGTGGAATGTTCGCTTTTCCGGGTCTCGTTCACATCTCCGACGATCTTTCTGCTGATGGAATCCAGGGTATCCTCATCCGAGGGCTCCAGCACCATCAGCGCCTCTTCCGCATCATCCTTAAAGCGCCGTTTGCAGACAAAGCTTAAACTGATGACGTTCCGCTCATACATCCGTCTTCCCTGGATAAAATAATTCAGCTTGGGCCGTTCTTTTACCATACGGGACATGGCAGTGATCATGCAGTGAAACACCGTGGTCTTATACTCTGGATGAGAGGCGTTTTTCTGATTCAGATACTCGGTAAGGGCTGTCGCATCCAGCTTATCGTTCAGATAGACCTCACAATCTGTCCGATTGACCAGGATGTTGGCCATAATGGTCTGCAGTCCCGGCGCATCCTTCACCCAGCGGGCATCTTTACGGTCTCCGAAGCGGCGTTTCCGTTCTGTTTTCATCGTAGCTCCTGTCTTTCTTACTGGAATAGTCTCTCCGGAACAGTTTCCGAAGATCTTCTATATCTTACAACAGAAAAGGAAGAACCGCAACAGCACTGCAAAATAAATCCTTCATACCTGCAGGAATCGAATCCTTCAGGCAGGCATTCGTCTCGTAAAAAAGCAGGGATATATCTGTTTCCGGACATACCCCTGCAGTATATTATCTTATTCTGTTTTTCCGGCTTTTCTCTTCAGCAGAAGCTTTGACGCTTCTTTTTTCAGAGAAGATTTTTCAGGATACCCCGTCAGACCCCTTCCCGGGCGTCCGGCTGCCGGGGATAAAGAAGCGGCAGAAGCTCATTATAAAGAACATCATCCGGCAGCTTATACCAGGTGTCTTCATGAACCGTTATGAGGTGCAGCAGGCAGAACCGGTTTCCGTTAAGGCTTTCCAGCACATGGAGTTCAAGGGAATCTTTTTTAAGCATCATGGTCTTATCGCAGCGCTTGATAAGGATGGTTTCAAAACCATAGTCCGGCGCTTCCCAGGCCTTATTCAGTTCCTCTTCTGAAATTTTATTCCGGCTGTCTTTCAGAATGTCATCCAGCTTTTTCTGTGCGCTGTCCGGAAGCAATACGAAGCCGTAGCCATCCCCTGTCCAGCCCTGTACACAGTAATGATCCGTCGTCCCGTTTTTGATCAGATCCGTTATTTCCTGCAGGCAGTCCTCCCGGATATAGAGGCGGGGACCGGAAGGCATGAGGCTGTCGAAGGTTTCATCCGCAGGACCGCCGGATCCCTTCTCACTGCCGAACAGATCATCCATACCGCCGATAACCTCGTAATTCATATACAGGATCTTTTCTTCCCGGTCAGTGGAATAAGATGACCCGTACATCCGGCTTAAAAGGACCGGAACGTCCTTCCGGCAGACGTTGATGAAATCATCAAAGTAAAGTTCCAGGGAACTGATGTCCAGTTTTGAAAGGACGTAGGTCCTGCCTTTCCATTCGATACTGTTTCTGTTTTCCGTATAGTAACCGGTTCTTTCTTTAAGCTCATCCATGGCGCCGCAGGACGTCAGCAGGAAAAGCCCCGCCATGGCCAGAAGCAGCACACCAAGTTTTTTGAATTTGTTCATATCAGCCTCCTTTTACTCCAGGTTCAGTTTTCTCTTGATGATCCTGTTGGAGATCAGGAAATAAACTGCCGAGAAGATCAGGTTCCACAAGATCACGAAAACAAATCCCGCATGGATGCAGCCGGTCAGATGTTCCCCGATAAATTTCATGATCTGCTCGATCAGATCGCTCTGGACCGCCAGGGTCATGATGATGATGAAAACGGTTCCCAGGATCTGGCAGATAAAATAGTAGCCGAAGTAGCAGACCACCGCCAGCACGATCCGGTTCTTTTTCGCCAGCTGTCCGATGCAGATGCAGGTGTAGCATACCAGCAGCACTTTAACAGACGCGGTGCAGAGAGCGAGTATCACCCAGACGATGTAAAGCACCGTATGGCCGCCGAAGGCTTTCCATATCACGTTCTTCATCAGGAACACAAAAGCTTTGACAAGCTCCGCGAACACTTCGCCGGAAGTGGCGATGGAAACGCCCAGCAGGGCAAAGACGCCCACCAGGACAGAACATACAAGGGCAGCCGTCAGCTTGGCTGCGATGTGCTGTTCGGAGGATGCCGGAAGGGACATGGTGAGATACCCTTCGTTGGAAAAGATGTTTTTATAGAACCGGCCGACGGCTATCACCAGAGTCCCGATGATACTGGCCAGGATCGCGATCACCAGCAGCACGACGGAGGACCCGAAGATGATCCGGTAAGGCGTATTGTCCGCTTCGAAGAACTGCAGGATCCGGTTCAGAAGCGCTGTTCCCAGCACCAGAAGGCCCAGGGGCAGCAGCCTTTTAAAGTAAAAGGCAAACTCATATTTCATCAGTTTTCTTACCATCTGAATACCTCCCTGAACAATTCGTCCACCGATTTGTTCTTTTCGTTCCGGATCGTGTCAACATCCTCCTTCAGCAGAATTTCTCCGTTCTGGATAAAGATCACTTCATCCAACACCGATTCGATATCCGTGATCAGGTGCGTGGAGATGATGACCGAAGCTTCCGGATTATAATTGTTGATGATCGTTGATATGATATAGTCTCTTGTGGCGGGATCCACGCCGGCAATGGGTTCGTCCAGGACGTACAGCTTCGCGTCCCGGCTCATGATCAGGATCAGGGCGACCTTTTCCTTATTGCCCTTGGACAGGGATTTCAGCCTTGCGTCTTCCGAAATGCCCAGTTCCGACAACATTTTAAGCGCTCTCTCTTCCCGGAAATCCTCATAAAAATCCTTAAAATAATCGATGATCTGCCGGACCGTCATATAGCTGTTGATGAAATGATTGTCCGGTAGATAGGCTACGACCTTTTTGCTCTCTACGCCCGGGGCGTGGCCGTCGATATAGATACTGCCCTCATCGGGAACCAGAAGTCCCGCCAGGATCTTTATAAAGGTGGTCTTTCCCGAGCCGTTGGGCCCCAGAAGGCCGATCATTTTACCGCTGTCAAGGGTAAAACTCACGCGATTCAGAGCGGTAAGACCCCCGTATTTTTTGGTAAGGTTCGTACACTCCAGCAGTTTACTCATTGTTTCTCTCCTTAATCAGTTCCATGACCTTTTCAGCATCCACCCCAAGATCAGCCATTTCCGCGAGAAAGCGGTCGGTCTTCGTGTTCAAGAGCTGCCTCAGCTTTTCTCTGGCGGGTTCAATATCCTCGCTGACGTACCAGCCTGACCCTACCCGGGAAAAGATCATTCCGTCCCGTTCCAGTTCGGAAAAGGCTTTCTGGACCGTATTGGGATTGACCCCCGTTTCCAGCGCCACTTCTCTCACGGACTTCAGCTTCGAACCCGGAAGAATATCGCCCAGAGCAATGGATGCGCAGATCCTGTCTTCGATCTGCGGGCAGATGGGTCTGTTTTTATCGATGATCCATTTCATGGCCTGTCCTTTCTTTTTGTATTCAGTCCGCAGCGCCGATCCGGCTTTTGCAAACTGTATTATCTTGATAGTACAATAGTACGATTTTCAAATTCTGTCAAGTACTTTTTTGTTTTTTCTCTTAACTGTTAAAATCTTTACACTACGAAATCTTTACTCTATATTGTTTTTTTCATTAAGGGCGGATCGGATGTGCAGGACTTTGTCTCCCTGTCTGATCTATACAGTGTGCCTGAGCTCGAAACATGGCTTTCGGCCGTCTGCGGGCAAGAGAGCAGATTCCCGCCGTCCTCTGCCGGTCTGCAGCCTCATGATTCATTGCTTCACGCAAAAAGCGGGCAATACAGGAATGATCCTGCATTGCCCGCTCCGTAAAGCTTCTTTTTCAGCCGGCGCTCTCTTTCAGCGCGTCCAGTATTTTGCGGTATCCGCCGGTTCCGTAGTTCAGGCATCGGTTTACGCGGGAAATCGTGGCCGTGGAAACGCCGACCTTCTCGCAGATCTCCCGGTAATTGACTCCTTCATCCAGAAGAACAGCCGTATCCAGTCGCTGCGCCATATCTTCGATCTCCTTTACGGTGCAGATGTCCTGGAAAAAAGCATAACAGTCTTCCCGGGATTCAAGTTTCAGAAAAGCATCAAACAGCCTGTCAACGGATTCCGAATGAATCTCTTTCATTCCTTCACCTTTCTCCCTCCGGCTTTCCGCCGGGTATTTACTGCTGATTACTTTAACACTTTAAAGTGTTAAAGTCAACTGCTTTTTCCCATGTCTTCAGATTGTCCGGATCATCCCTTTAGCGTGAACCTGTCTGTCTCTTCCCTTTGGCAAAGAGCGTCTCTTTCTATTAGCCGGAACTGTACCACCTGCCGGAAAAGGCTGTCTTCTGTGTCTGAGAAAGGGCGTTCCTCTGAGCCCGTGTTCAGCACTCTTTCAGGATGGCCGGGATCATTTCGATCATGTCTGTGGGGAGCATGCTCCTGATCCCGTACTTTTCCCGGCACCGGTCTCCGGCTTCACCGTGAAGCCATGCCCCGAAAACAGCAGCGTCAAAGAGTTCCATCCCCTGGGCCAACAAAGCTCCGATCATGCCGGAAAGCACATCTCCGGAACCGGCTCTTGCCATGCCGGCATTCCCTGTGCGGTTTACCGCGGGCTCCCTGCCCGGTGTGAAGATCAGGGTATCCGGACCCTTTAAAAGGACCGAAGCTTTATACATTCCGGCGGCTTTCAGGGCACTTTCCCGACGGTTCTCATGGACCGTCATACTGTCCGTCTTCAGCAGCCTGGCCATCTCGCCTTCATGGGGCGTAAGAAGGATTTTATCTCCCAGAGGAAGCGGTTCCTTCAGGGAAGCCAGATAATTCAGGGCATCCGCGTCCGCCGCTGCCGGAATACGGCAGGCTTCGAAAAAGGCAGGACAGACACTGTCCCGAAGCTTTCCCAGGCCGCAGCCGATCACCGCGGCATCCGCTCTCTCCAGCCCGGCCTCAAGCGTCCTCCGGATGCTTTCTTCCGAGTTTTCCCGATAGACGGAGCAGACCGCTTCCGGCACCGCCCCGGTCACCACCGGATAGATCGATTCGGGCATGGCCAGGTCAACATACCCGGCACCTGTGCGAAGAGCCGCCCGGGCTGCCATGATCAGGGCGCCGGCCATTCCATAGGATCCGCCTATGATGAACAGGCGCCCCCGATCGTACTTGTTAAATTCTCTTCTGATTTCGGGAAGAGGTATTTCAGGCCTTATTCCAGACTCATGTCTCATGATGACAGGCTTCTCCTTATGCCGGCGGTCAGACGCTCTGACGTTTTCCGAAGAAGATTCCGAAAAAAACCATTACGATTTCTCCGATGAACTTTCATCAGAGCGTCCTGACCAGCTTGCTCGAAATGATACTGTTGAATTACGTACTGCTTTTATTTCGTATTGCTTTTATTATACTGCATCGGAGAGAAATTACCAATGGTTCTTTTCTATATTCGAAAGACCGCACGCTGTTCGCCCGAGACTCCGGGGTTCGTGCCCTGAACCTCAGCGTTTTTTCCGGTCCTGCAGGAATAATACGCCCAAAGCGCCCAGACCGAGGGTCCCGGCGATGCCTGACACGCCGGCAATAATGCCTTTCAGGGGAAGTCCGGCGGATCCGGTGTTCTCAGCGTTCTCACTTGTCCCGCCAGTCTCACCGGTCCCGGCGGGCTCAGAGAGTGTTGAGGCAGGTTCATCGGCTTCAACGGTTCCGGCAGACTCAGAGACTTTGCTGACATCGGCAGTCTCAGAGGTCCCATCGGCTGCTGCCGTCTCTCCCGTCTCGGAGTTTTCATCCGGGGCCGTCTCCTCCACGGACAGGGTCAGGGCTGCTTTTTCAGATGAACTGGTCTCTTCGCTGCTGTCCGTTTTGCCGCGGGTTTCCCCGGAAGCGCTGTCTTCCGTCTTCTCAACAGCTTCGGTCTTCTGAGAAGCGGTTGTTTCCGTTGTCGGAGTTTGGACAGCTGAAGAGGCAAGCTCCGTTTTTTCTGATCCTGAAGGCTCAGGCGCTGAACTCTGTTTCTCAGAAGGCTCAGGCTCTGAACTCTGTTTTTCAAAAGGTTCAGGCACTGAACTCTGTTTCTCAGAAGGTTCAGGCACTGAACTCTGTTTCTCAGAAGGCTCAGGCACTGAACTCCTTGATTCAGAAGGCGGCGCTGCCGAAGTCCCGGTCCTTTTCAGAAAACCCACTTCCGGTTCTTCATAATACAGCGTATAGGATACCATCGTTATATCCGGGAGCTTTACCTCGCCTTCAAAAACATCCTTTACCATGCGGTGGCAGGTTTTTCCTTCCACATAGGCTGTCCTGGTACCATCGCTGTTCACGCCCTTTTTCCATGTGACGGAGGTGATCTTTGCCGCTTCGGGATCCAGTCCGACAGATCGTAAAACATCGTCGTATAAGTTCTCCGGAACCGGTTCCTCTTCATTGCAGGGAAAGGTTTTACCGCCGAAGACCACCAGGTCCGTTCCGGTTTCCTTAAGGGTCATCTCGAAAAACAGATCATCCTCCCAGAAGACTGTAGTTTCATAAGTCCTGACGTAGGGAATGATGTCGGAAATCTGCCGCTTCGTGACCGGGTCCTTAAGGGATACATTCCAGGAATCCGGATGCTCCTCTTCCGAGCTGTCCCGTTCCCGTTCACAGGAAGCCCGGGTCTTCCGGTTCTTTTCCGTGGTCTTATGGGGTTCCGCTCTGACCAGTTTCAGCAGGATGCCGTTCCGGGTGATCTGCTCCGGATGGGCGGGAGTTTCCGTTTCAGGAAACTTTTCCGTCTCAACCACCGCCTTTTCCGGGGATGGTTCCCCGAAGACCGGTAATTCTCCGGTACCGTTCAGGATCAGACAGCCTATAGAAAATGCCAGTACTGTCTTCCGGAAAAAGCCAAAAGGCTTCAGCTTCAAGCAGTTTTCCCTCCTTTCTTCCTTCTCTTTCTTAAAAGGACGATCAGAGAGAAGGCCGCTGTCGCAAAGGTTGCCCCGGAAAGCGCCAGATAAAGCCCTCTGTCTGAAGCTGCGCCCAGCACTACATCGGGACTCTTTTTCGGCTCTTCCTTTTTTGGCGGGTCAGGATCGTAAACCGGCGTGATCTCTGTTTCCGTTACCTGGACCGGCGTATTGGCGGAATCCTGCTTCTCCTTAAGTTCAGGATATTTCTCTTCTGTCAGAAGGATCTCTTTCCGTATCTCTTTCCCGGTTTCGGGATCTGCAGCTGTATACGAAAAAGTACCGGCAGCGTTATAGGCTTTAGCGATGTTCAGGTATCCGTCTTTATCGTCCTGCTTATTGTCTTTGGCTGACGGTGCCAGATATTCCTCCGCTTCCGCGGAAACCTTTGCCGAAACCGAAAGAACCGCCGTACAGCCGGGATCTATCCGGATCCTGGGATTCTCTTTTCCGTCTTTTGCCGCTTTATCGTTGAGCCAGACCGTACCTTTTCCGCTGACGCTTTTCCAGACCGGATTCTCGAAATGATCCTGGTTTTCAAAAGTGTCGGATACAGAAAGATCAAGCGTCACGCCGCCGGTATTCTTCACCCGGATCTCGTAAAGGACCGTATCTCCCCGCCTGAAGCCATAGGAAGCAGCGGTTTTCTCTCCGACTTTTGCTTCCCCTGTTGTTTCTTCTTCGGATTTTGATGTTTCCGTCTTTTCGATCTCCTTTACCGGCGCTTCAGTGATCCGGACCTTTTCAAGGGTATAGCCGGGAACCAGTACCTGCACCGGGGTATTGGCCGTATCTGACCGGGGAGCAAGAGAAGGATAATCCTTTTCCGAGACCATCCGCAGTACAGTAACCGTTTCTCCCGAATGTGCCGTACTCTTTCTGATAAGCGGGATCTCTCCTGTGACAGAAGTCACAGTGACCGTATTCAGATACCCGTCCTCCGGATCTTCCTTCCGGTCGCCCGCAGACGGCGCTGTGTATTCCGGTACGTCTTCACCGACGACCGCTTCGAAAAGGATCTCGGCAGTGCAGCCTGTCTCCAGCCGGATCCGGACGGAATTCTTCAATGCCGTATCCTGATCCAGTCTTGTGACGCCGGCTCCCGTTACGGAAATGACTTTCAGACCGCTGAAATAAGCGGCAGCTTCTTTTGAAAAGACGTCTGAAACCGTTAAGGATAGGGGGATGTTTCCGGTATTGGTCACCGACGCCAGGAACCGGACCGTATCTCCTTCAAAGAAGCCGTAGCGGTCGGTCCCGGGCTTCTGATGAGCCTCCGTGAGCCTTACCTTCTTCATTTCATAGCCGGGTGATATCTCCTGCACAGGCGTGTTGGCCGTATCCTGTTTCTCCTTAAGTTCAGGACAATTCTCTTCATTCAGGAGGATTTCCTCCTGTTTCTCTTCTCCGGTTTCGGGATCCCGTACCGTACAGGTATAAGTCCCGGAGACATTATAAGCCCTGGCGGTATTCAGATAACCGTCCTTATCGTCGCTCTTTATGTCCCGGGCTGACGGAGCGAGATACTCTTCCGCCTCTTCGGAGACCGCTGCCGATACCAGTAAGAGCGCGCTGCAGCCAGGATCAACCGCTATTTTCGGATCCTCTTTCCCACCCTTTGCTGCCTTCTCATTCAGCCAGAGCGTCCCTTCGCCGCTGACGCTTTCCCAAGTCAGGTTTTCGAAACAGGACTGTTTTTCAAAGGCATCGGATACCGAAAGGGTAAGCCTGATGTTCCCGGTATTCTTCACCCGGATCTCATAAAGGACTGTATCCCCGCTTCTGAAACCATAGGCGGGTGAAGAGGCTTTTCCTGCTTCTTTTTTCTCTTCTTCTGCCGTTTCCGCTGTTTTCAAAGGCGCGTCAGTGACCCGGAGCTTTTCAATGGTATAACCGGGACGGATTTCCTGAACCGGCGTATTGGCCGTGTCTTCCTTCTCAGGAAGTTCGGTCTCCTCTGTTTTTTTCTCTGTTTTTTCTTCAGGATCTTCAGAAGGCCTGAACGCCTCATAGGTGGCTTTTACCCTGCGGGCCCGGGCCGTATTCAGATAACCGTCTTCGTCGTCTTCTTTATCATCGATGCTGTGGGAAGCCAGATAGGAGGAAGCGCTGTCCTGCACTTCGGCTTCAAACAGGATGACCGCTTCAGCCTTTGGCTGCAGGCGGATCTCGGGCGAGACTGTCTGGTCTCTGGAAGCTTCCTCATTCAACCATTCGGCAGCCTCTCCCAAAACACTTCTTACGACCGGTTCCGAAAAAGCTGCTTTGGCCGCTTCTTCAAAAACATCCTCCACTGTCATGGTAAGAACGGTGTCTCCTGTATTCTGCACCGTCACTTCATAGGAAACGGTTTCCCGGGGACGGAAGCCGTAAAACCCTTTCGTGAAGGCTTCCGGCGCCTCAGTCAGCCTGTTCTTGGTGATCTCATAGTCAGAAACCAGCTGGACCGGCGTATTTGCGGTATCCTCTTGTGCCGCCAGCTCTTCCGGAAAATCCTTTTCCGTAAAGACGATGGTCCGTTCTGCCGATTCAAGCCCTTCTTCTCCGGGTACCTGAAGGGAAACGGTATATTCCGCTTCCACGTCAAAAACCGATGCTGTATTCAGGTAGCCGTCGTTCAGAACCGTCTTATCATCGGCAGGGTCATCCGCCAGATATTCCCAGGCTGCATCCGATACCACAGTAAACAAAAACACAGAAGCCTGGCATCCGGGTTCGATCCGGATCCTTGCCGGAGCTTCCTTATCATCCGGATTCAGCCACCGGGCGCCTTCACCGCTCACAGAGGAGATCCGGGGCGTTCCGAAGCAGCCCTCCGCCGCTTCTTCATATACATCCGTAAGAGACATTGTCAGGGCGATGTTGCCGGTATTCCGGAGGATCACCTCGTAATTGACGGCGTCCCCATGACGGAAGCCGAAACCGTTCTCATCTCCCTTCTGAGGCGCCTGGCTTAAACGGTGCTTCATGATCTCATAAGACGGAATGATCTTTTTATCCATCATGGTAAAAGCCTGGACCTCTCTGGTATCTGTTACCGTAAAAGGCATGAGGTCTTGCAGGAAATATCCGAAAGGCGCTTCCTTTTCCCGGAGATAATAGTTTCCGGCGGGAAGCTTCCGGATCACTTCGGGGACCTCGCCAGAGGTCCAGGAAAGCGGCGTTCCGTCTTCCCCTGCCATCGGTCTGCCGTCTTTTGTCAGGATCTCGAAAACCGCGCCAGGGATCAGTTCCAGGGTCTCCTCGGACAATTTGCTGATCTCCACATGGATCTCGGGATCTTCCATAAAAAACACCTGAAGATCCTGGGTATCCCTGATCTCGATCTTTCTTTCCTCTGCGGTGACATAGCCGGCGGGGGTACTGATTTCCCGCAGCATGAACCGGCTGCCCGGGACCAGGTAGGCGATCAGATGGCCGTAAAGGCCGGTTTCATCGTGAAGCGTCTGATCTTCTGTTCCGGTGGTCCAGGTATAGGACGGTTCCTCGGAGATCCGGCCTTCCTTGTCGATGGCAAACAGTCCCAGGACCGCACCGGGCACGTTTTTCTTTTCCGCTCCGTCGTCGCACTTGATAAACAGCGCTCTTACAGGGGTCTCCGGTACGATGGTTTCCGCAGCCTCAACGACTGCCGCCCCGGTTTTATCCCAGGAAGCTTCCACCGGGAAGGTTCCTGTATTTACGGTAAAGCCTGCCGGAGCTTTTCTCTCCCGGAAGATATACTTTCCGTTGGGAAGCGGATGATCCTTATAGCTGCCTTCCGTCATGACTTCCGCTGTTATGCGTCCGTCCTCGTCGGTAGTATAAGAACCGACCACTGTTCCGGCCCGAATAACCTCGCCGGTCGGGATATCCGTAACGTCTGACTGCAGGGCCAATTCGAAGACAGCTCCCTTCAGGGAAACGGAAGAGGCCTGCTCTTTGCCGGCATCTGTCATTTTTCCGTCTGTCTTCTCTGCATCTGACTGCCCTGCGTCCGTCTTCTCTGCGTCTGTCTTCTCTGCATCTGACTTCCCTGCGTCCGTTTTCTGAAGCTTCAGCCTGACCCGCTGGCGTTCTTCGGAAACAGCTGCTTCAACAAACAGGGCTGAACTGCCGCCCTTTACCTTCACTTCATAGACCGTCGGGTCCAGAGCGTATCCGGAAGCCTGAACAGCGGTTTCTTTAAGATAATAGGTACCGACTTTCAGCATGCCGCTTTTTACCGTACCGTCATCTCCGGTCTTCAGGTTTTCCTGTTTTTTGCCGTTAACGTCCGCAGCAGGCACCTTGCAGGCCTTATCCGTGAAGATGCCGTAAACGCCTCCGGAAACCGCTTTTCCGGTATTCCGGTCCGTCTTTTTGATCAGAATGCTGCCGCATCTTTCATTGACCACCGTAAAGGTATTGCTGCTTTCCGCTTCTTTTACCGTGATCGTCTTTCCCTTCCGGTAAGCTTCATCCATGACGTAGCCCTCCGGTACGGCAGTCTCATAAATCACACAGGAGGTGCCCACGGGGATATTCTCCCAGACGGCCGTTCCGTCTTTTCCGGTGGCAGCCGTATGGTCCTGGTCTCCGTAGCGGAGATTAAAGGAGACGCCGGCCAGCACATTTCCTTCCTCATCTGTCTTTTTGACGATGACCGACGAAACCCGGGTGTTGACGGCTTCCGCCGTTGTCAGGAGGCTGTCTTCCCTGACCGTGACGGTCTTACCCTTCTTCCATTCATCGGGAATACTGTAGCCGGAAGGTGCGGCGGTCTCTTTCAAGGTATAGGAGGCGCCGAAATTGAGACCTGGCCAGAGGGCGGATCCGTCGGAACCGGTCGTCTTTTTCCCCAGAGAAGTACTGCCGGAAAACAGTTCGAAGACCGCGCCGGCAAGGGCCTTTCCGTTTCCATCCTTTTTGATAAGCTTCAGTTCCGGTGAAGGCGTTTCCCGGCTGCTGCCGGCTTCACTGACTTTATCATAATTCTTTACTGTCTCATAAGCCCAGGCTACAGCCTGTTCACCGGCCTTTGCCGATCTGACATAAGACAGGTCGACGTTCTGGGACGTCCAGGAAGACAAGGCTGCTGCCATTACCGCAACGGTCTTTTTTGCGTTGTTTTTCGATGGGATAGATAAGGTCAGGGTCTTTACCGTTTCCTTTTCCGTATTAAAACCGGAGAGTACGGTAGTTTCAGCTGTTTTCTTATCCAATAAACTGCCGGAGGGCAGTCCTGAGAAGGAAAGGCGGATACCGCCGTTTGCCATGCTTCCCTTTACCGTTATCACACTCTCCAGGCGGGAACCGTTTAAGGAAAAAGCCCCCATGGCCACCGATACGGAAGGCGCAGCCTCCCTGTCCTTTGCGGACAGCAGGTACCGGACGTAGCCCTTAACGTCATAGGATGTCAGGTTCACCAGGGTATCTTCCGTGCAGAGTTTTTCAAAGACCTCCGCACCGTCGTTGTTATTCCCTTTCGTTCCGGCGAGATAGACCCAGAGGGCAAACTGCGTTCCCTGACGGAGCGCTTCTTCGGGAAAGTTTTCATAAGCGGTGCCCTGGAGGCCGGTATTCCTGGGGTAGCCGTATTTCAGCATGTTGACAAGGCCTTTATACTGCGTATCCGTGATCCCGAGAGAAGATTTCAGGGAAGCAGCACTGAATGAAGAGGTTCCGCTTCCCGGCAGACCGTAATTCAGCTGGGTACAGTAGCCGACGATGTCTTTATCATTGACCGCCCGGTAGATATTTGCCAGTTCATCCGCGCCTTTGGTGACGCCGTAATACCGCTTATACTTTTCAGCGCCCTCGATATAGAGATTAGATGATTTGGAAACGAATTCCTTCAGTTTTCTGGCGAAGGCGGTGACATTTGCCGCATCCGGCGCGATGCCGTCTTCCTGGCGGATCCGGCTGGCTTCCCAGAAAGCACCCAGAGCATCCGTGTTCGGGACCTGGTCTGAAGAGGCCAGCTTCTTCTTTCCCCGGATCACTTCAGCCCAGGCTTCCGGAAGGAAGGAGGTGCAGTCCACCCCGCTCTCGCTCTGATAACTATAAAACATATCAATGATGGCCGCGGCTCCGGGATTATGGAGATACCCGTCTCCCTTATAAATTCCCGGCCTCAGGGAAGCCCCGATATAATAGGTCTTCGGCACTTCCGAGGAAAAGCCCGAAGGCGTCGTGTCAGCTTTTGCCGTTTCCGGACCGAACCGGAACACTTCTGAAAGGATCAACAGAACGACCATCAGAAGACTGGCTGCTTTAGTGCGTTGTCTTTTCATAGATTCTCCTTATTTCTTTATTGCTCCCCGACGGTCAGGCAAAAGCATACAGAGCCTTTCTGCTCCGGGCGGGAAAGCTGCATGAATATGATCCAGTTTTCAGTCAGCGGCTGCCCTTGAGTGATCACAGAGAAAGCTTCGATCAACGCCTTTCACAGGGTGATTACAGGAGGAGTTTATGTCTATGGCCTCTGTGGAAGTCACAGAGGACGATCCGGTTTCATGACAAGTGAAGAAAAGATAAGACAGCGCATGGCAATGCTGTGCCATGGAGTTCTGTACAACAGCATAATTCTGTATAACAGTGTAATTCTGTAAAACAGGTGGGATAAGACGAGAAGCTGAGGTTTCCGCTTCCGGAAACTGCAGCCATAAGAAAAAGAAAAGCCTGCCCGGGAATCAGCTTTCTGAAATAAGCCGGGCCTGTGCTGCACTATATCAGCCGGCATCGCTTTCCGTCAAGAGCGCTGCGGCAGTTTCCGGGACTTTTTTCCGTCGCCGGGATCAAAAAAAACAAAGGGTGTGCAGGAAAACCTGCTTTTGCACACCCTTTGTCCGAGTTTTTTTATTATTTACTTTTTTAGCGGTCCGATCGGTTTACGGAAGTCTTTCCGGTCAGCTTTTCCCGATCTGCCTTTCCGTCGATCCGGGTCCCGAAAGGTTATTTCCGGCCTTCGTTTCCGTATCTTCTTAATACTCAAACTCGCCTTCAAACACCGTAACGGCGCTGCCGGTAAGGATCATCCGTTCGTCGATATAATTCACAGTAAGGTCTCCGCCGGGAAGCCGCACCTTGATGTCCCGGCCTTCGGGAAGCCTGCCGGTCTTTACGCCGGCCGCCACCGCTGCCAGGGCGCCGGTGCCGCAGGCCAGGGTCTCCTTGTTGCCCCGCTCGTAGACCCGCACCCGGATGGAGGACGCGTCAACGATCCGGACAAATTCCGTATTGATGCGTTCCGGAAAGTAAGGCGCGTACTCAAACTTCGGGCCGAGTTCCTCAAGGTCCAGGGCGTCGATGGCGTCCTCGAAGACGACACAGTGGGGATTTCCGACGGAAAGGCAGGTGATCTCGTAGGTTTCCTGCCCGATCTTTGCCGGGAATTCCACGATCTCTTCTCCGGCAAAGCCCAGAAGCGCCGTATCCACCGGCAGCTCGGAAGCCGTGAAAACCGCCCCGTCCAGTCTGACGGAAACGGAGCTCACCTTCCCGTCCCGTAAATAGACCTGCAGGTGATAGACCTGTCCGCCGGTCTCGACGGTCATGAATTCGGAGCGGATCAGCCCTCTGTCGTAACAGTATTTGGCCACGCAGCGGATATTGTTTCCCGCCATCTGCCCTTCGGAGCCGTCCTTGTTGAAGGAACGCATCCGAATATCGGCCTTGTCCGAGTTCTCCATCAGCACGATGCCGTCTCCGCCGATCCCGTAATGGGGCGTGCAGAGCTGGACGCACAGGGACTCCGGACAGGTGATGGAGCCGTCGAAATTCTCCACGAAGATGTAATCGTTGCCGCAGGACTGCATCTTCTGGAAACGGATCTTCTGGCGCCATTTTCGCATGTTGTTGATGTCCACCAGTTCCGTATTGTCCGCGGTATAGCGGCTTTCCATGATATCGGCCAGGGCGTTGGCGGTATCCAGGGAAGTAAGGCAGGGCACGCCCGCCTGCATGGCCTTCCGGTGAAGCACCGTATAATCCCCTACCGTGGCGTCCTTTACGGCGCCGGTGTAGATGATGCAGGAGATCTCCCGGTTGTCCAGAAGCTCCAGGATCTCGTCGCTTTCCGTGGCGTTCGCGGTAACGTGGACCGGGATGCCCAGATGCTTAATGGCCTCTGCGGTGCCCGAGGTGGCAAAAAGGAAAAATCCCTGTTCGTAGAACCGGCCCGCAAGGCCCGAGATCTCCTGGTAATCACTTTCTTCAACGCTCAGGAAGATGCCGTTTGCCCGGTCGTTCCCCGCTTCGGGAACCTTGAGCCCCGAGGCCGTCAGGCCTTTGAACAGGGCTTCCGCCATGGTCTTTCCGAGACCCAGGACCTCGCCGGTGGATTTCATCTCCGGTCCCAGGATGGAATTGGCGTCGTTCAGCTTTTCAAAGGAGAACACCGGCACCTTGACCGCATAGTAAGGCGGCGTCCGGTAAAGCCCCGTTCCGTAGCCCAGATCCGCAAGTTTCCCGCCCAGCATGACCCGGGCCGCCAGGTCCACCATCGGGACCCCCGTCACCTTGCTGATATAGGGAACCGTCCGGGATGCCCTGGGGTTCACCTCGATCACATAAAGCTCATTGTCATAGATCAGGTACTGGATATTCACCAGGCCCTGGGTCTTTAAGGCAAGGGCCAGTTTTTCCGAGCAGTCGCAGATGATCTTTAAAAACCGGTCGTTCAGATTAAAGGGCGGGTAGACCGCGATGGAATCGCCCGAATGGACGCCGGCCCGCTCCACATGCTCCATGATGCCGGGGATGAGCACGTCCGTACCATCGGAGATGACGTCCACCTCCAGCTCGATGCCAGGCATATATTTATCGATCAGCACCGGGTTCTCGATGCCGCCCGCCAGGATCTTCTCCATATAGGATTCGGTCATCTCCCGGTTCCGTGATATGGTCATGTTCTGGCCGCCGATCACATAGGAAGGCCTTAAGAGGACCGGATAGCCCAGCTCCTCAGCAGCCTCGATGGCTTCCTGAAGCCCCAGGACGCTTAAGCCCTTCGGGCGCCGGATGCCGAAGGTCTCTAAAAGAGCGTCGAACCGGCTTCTGTCTTCGGCGATGTCGATGCTCTCCGCGGAGGTCCCCAGGATCCTTACGCCGTGATCGTTAAGATACCCCGTCAGATTAATGGCGGTCTGACCGCCGAAGGCCACCACCACGCCCACAGGCTTCTCGATGGCCAGGATGTCCATGACGTCTTCCGGCGTCAGCGGTTCAAAATAGAGGCGGTTCGCGGTATCGTAGTCCGTTGAGACAGTCTCCGGATTGTTGTTGATGATGACTACGTCGTAGCCCATCTCCTGCAGCGTCCAGACGCAGTGCACGGAGCTGTAGTCGAATTCGATGCCCTGGCCGATCCGGATGGGGCCGGATCCCAGGACCACGATGACCGGTTTCCCGGACTTCGGGAAATCCGCGGCCTGGTCTTCTTCATCCACCACAGAATAGAAATAGGGCTGTTCGTTTCCGAAAACAGGGCTGCAGGTATCCACGATCCTGTAGGAGAAGGGGATCCTGGGCACGTCCGAAACGCCGGAAAGACGACGGATGGCCGCTGCGGTATAGCCGTAAGTCTGGGCGGTCTTCACCAGTTCCTCCGTCAGCGGTTCTTTCGCCAGACGGTTTTCGATTTCCAGAAGGTGATTGATCTTTTTCAGGAAATAGGGATCGATCATGGTGATCCCGTAGATCTCGTCAATGCTCATGCCGGCCTTCAAGGCTTCATAGACCGTAAAGAGCCGCCGGTCATCCTGGGCCTTCAGACGCTCGATAAGCGGCGCGTCGGAAAGCGGTGCCGCATTCAGCGTATCCAGGCCGATCTCGGCGCCCCGGACTGCTTTCATCAGGGCCTGTTCAAAGGTGTCGCCGATGGACATGACTTCTCCGGTGGCCTTCATCTGGGTGCCCAGTTTCCGGGAAGAAGAGGCAAATTTATCAAAGGGCCATTTGGGGAACTTGACGACGATGTAGCTGACATCCGGTTCAAAGCCCTGAAGGGAAACGCCGGTCTTAGGATGCCGGATCTCCGAGAGCCGGTAGCCCAGAGCCAACCGGGTGGTGATCTTCGCAATGGGGTAGCCCGTTGCCTTGGATGCCAGGGCCGAAGAACGGGAGACCCGGGGATTCACTTCAATGACAGCATATTCCGAACCGTCGGGCTTCAGCGCGAACTGTACGTTGCAGCCGCCGATGATGCCGATGGCCGCCACGATATCCAGCGCCGCGGTCTTCAGCATGTCAAATTCCCGCGCCGTTAAGGTCAGGGCCGGGGCCGCCACGATGGAATCGCCGGTATGGATGCCCACGGGGTCCACATTTTCCATGGAGCAGACGATGACGGAGTTTCCGTCCGCGTCCCGCATGGTCTCAAATTCGATCTCCTTCCAGCCGGAAATGCATTTTTCCACCAGGATCTGGGTGATGGGGGACATGTCCAGGCCCATTTTGGCAATGGTCAGGAATTCCTCCGGCGTCTCGGCAATACCGCCTCCGGTGCCGCCCAGGGTAAAAGCCGGACGCACGATGACGGGATAACCGATCTTCTCCGCCACCCGGACCGCCGTTTCCAGATCCTCCGCAATATCGGAAGGCACGCAGGGCTGGCCGATCGCCTGCATCGTGTCCCGGAACAGTTCCCGGTCCTCTGCTTTATCGATAGCCTCCACATCAGTGCCCAGAAGCCGTACCCCGTATTTGTCCAGGACGCCGCCATTTTTCAGCTGCATGGAAATGGTCAGGCCGTTCTGGCCGCCGAGGCCAGCCAGCAGGCCGTCGGGCCTTTCCTTCGCGATGACCCGTTCCACGGTCTTCGCGTTCAGCGCTTCCAGGTAGATCTCGCTGGCCAGGTTTTTATCGGTCATGATGGTGGCGGGATTGGAATTGACCAGTACCACGTCCAGCCCTTCATCCTTTAAAACACGGCAGGCCTGGGCGCCGGCGTAGTCAAACTCCGCCGCCTGGCCGATCACGATCGGACCGGAGCCGATCACCATTACTTTATGAATGCTCTTATCAAGTCCCATATTACTTCACCGTATAAATTCTGTCTGCCGGCGGAAAACTTCCCGCCGGCTCTTATCAGTAAGATTGTTTCTTTCGTACAGTGTATTATCCTGTCCGTCTCCTGAAAAATATCCGTTCCCGGATATTTACAGCAGTTTAAACTCATTTCATGGCTTTGTTTTTTACACTGCGCCTTTGTTTTCTGATCCGGTTCTTTGCCGGATCGTGTATGGCTTAAGCCAGGGTGGCCGCCATTACGGCCTTTATCGTATGCATTCGGTTTTCGGCTTCATCGAAGACGATGGACTGGTCCGATTCAAACACCTCATCCGTGACTTCCATCGCGTCCAGGCCGAACCGTTTATGGATATCCTTTCCGATGCCGGTATTAAGATCATGGAAGGAGGGCAGGCAGTGCATGAAGCGGGCCTGTTTCCCGGCCTGTTCCATCAGGGCGCTGTTGATCTGATAGGGAAGAAGATCCTCGATCCGCTCCTGCCAGACCTCATCCGGCTCTCCCATGGAGACCCAGACGTCGGTATAGATCACGTCCGCTCCCTTTACCGCTTCGGAAGGATCGGTACAGAAACGCAGGACCGCACCGGTTTCCGCGGCGATCTCTTCCGCCGTTTTCCGCAGATCCGCTGCCGGGAAATACTTCTCCGGACAGCAGGCGGTAAATTCCATGCCCATTTTCGCGCAGCCGATCATCAGGGAATTCCCCATGTTGTAGCGGGCGTCTCCCATATAGACCAGCTTCTTTCCCTTAAGGCCCCCGAAATGCTCCCGGATGGTCAGAAAATCCGCCAGGATCTGGGTGGGATGGAACTCATTGGTGAGCCCGTTCCACACCGGGACGCCGGCGTACCTGGCCAGGGTCTCCACGATCTCCTGGCCGAAGCCCCGGTACTCGATGCCGTCATACATGCGGCCCAGCACCCGGGCCGTATCCGCAATACTTTCCTTCTTCCCGATCTGGGATCCGGAAGGATCCAGATAAGTCGGGTGCATGCCCAGATCCGCCGCCGCGACTTCAAAGGCGCAGCGGGTGCGGGTACTGGTCTTTTCAAAAATCAGGGCGATATTCTTTCCCTCGCACAGCCGGTGGGAAACGCCGGCTTTCTTTTTTGCCTTAAGATCTGACGCCAAGTCCAGAAGGCCTTCTATCTCCGCCGGGGTAAAGTCCAGAAGTTTCAGAAAATGTCTGTTTTTAAGATCGATCATACCAATGCCTCTTTGATTACAGCCGCTGCCTTTTCCAGCAGCTCCATGGGGATATTCAGGGCCGGAAGGAGCCGGACCCGATCTTTTGCCGACAGACAGAGAACGCCGTTTTTCATACAGGCGGAGATCACTTCCGACGCTGTCTTCTTCGATGGTCTGATGCCGATCATGAGCCCCATGCCGCTGACGTCCTCCACGCCTTCCGCGCCTTTAAAGGTATCCATCAGGAAAGCGCCTTTATCCCGGACTTCCTGGAAGAGTTCCGGCGTCAGCCGCTTCACGATGCTCACCGCCGCCGCGCAGGATACCGGGTTGCCGCCGAAGGTGGAACCATGGTCCCCGTAGCCCAGCACGTCCTGGACTTTCTCGGAAAGCAGGGTCGCTCCCAGGGGAAGACCGCCCGCCAGTCCCTTCGCGGTGGAAACGATATCCGGCTCCAGCCCGTAATGCATGTAGGCATACATGGCGCCGGTACGTCCGTTTCCGGTCTGGACTTCATCCACGATGAGCAGGATCTCCTTTTCCTTTACATAGGCCTGCAGAGCCTTCAGGTATCCGGGATCCATGACGACAACGCCGCCTTCGCCCTGGATGACCTCGATCATGACCGCTGCCGCATCGTTTTCTTCACAGACCTTTTTCAGTTCCTCCATATCCCCGGCTTCTACGGAAACAAAGCCCGGCGTCAGGGGCTGGAACAGTTCGTGATAATGCTCCTGTCCCGTAGCGGCGAGGGTGGTCAGCGTCCTGCCGTGGAAGCTGTTTTTTAAGGTAACGATGGTATAGCAGCCGCTGCCTTTATGCTCCGCCTGGTATTTCCGGGCGGCCTTGATGGCGCATTCATTGGCCTCCGCTCCCGAATTGGAGAAGAAGACCTTTTTCATGCCGGTCTTCTGTACCAGAAGCTCCGCCAGCTCTGCGCAGGGGATCGTATAATACAGATTCGACATATGCTGGACCTTCCCGATCTGGGAGATCACCGCCTGCTGCCATTCGTCGTCCGCCACGCCGAAGGATGTGACGGCAATGCCGGACGTCAGATCGATATATTCCTTTCCTGTTTCGTCCTGCACCAGAGAACCCTTTCCGGAGACGATCTCCACCGGAAAACGGTTGTAAGTAGGCGCGATATAGGCTTTATCTTTTTCTTTGATATTCATGTTTATTCCCCCCGGATCAGCGTGCCGGCGCCTTCATTTGTCAGAAGCTCCATCAGGATGGAGTGGGGCACCCGCCCGTCCATGATGACCACGTTTTTAACGCCCGCATGCACTGCGGTGACGCAGCAGTCCACCTTCGGGATCATGCCGCCGGAAATGATGCCGTCATCATACAGTTTTTTCGTTTCGGAAAGCAGGATCTCGGGGATGAGGGTCGATGGATCGTCCTTGTCCCGGAGGATGCCCGCGATATCCGTCATCATGATGAGCCGCTCCGCCTTCAGGGCGCCGGCTATATGGGCCGCGGCGGTATCGCCGTTGATGTTGTAGGCGTTTCCTTCCCGGTCGCAGCCGATAGTGGAAATGACCGGGATGTAGTCCTTCTCCAGGATGTCCATGACCGGCTTGATATTGATGCGGGTCACGTCGCCCACAAAGCCCAGCCTGGGATCCCGGATGGAGGCTTCGATCAGGCGGCCGTCCATGCCGGAAAGGCCGATGGCGGAACCGCCCTTCTTTTCCAGAAGGTTCACCAGGGATTTATTGACCTTGCCCGCCAGGACCATCTGCACGTAATCGATGGTCTCCTGATCCGTCACCCTGAGGC
>JAFRVX010000133.1 GCA_017438305.1 Lachnospiraceae bacterium
CTCGTCCAGAAAACCGACCTCGATCCAATCCGTATGCGCCGATACCAGGCGGTCGAAAACCGTCGCGATTGCTTCCTCGCCGAAGTTCCAGTCGTTTAAGTACCCGCCGTCCCGGAGGGTGCAGTCCAGCAGCTCGATTTTTCCCATTTTCAGTCCCCTTTACTAATCGGTTATTCTTCGTCGATCAAAGGTATGATCATGTTCCGTTTCAGTTCATCCCGGGATAAGAACGGCGCCAGATCCTCCAGCGGCGGGCTTACCAGGGTGCCGTCCGGCAGCTTTTTTGTCGCGCTCTTCGGTTCCCAGACCTGGACGGTATCGGTGAAGATCTCGCAGAAGATCGGCCCTTTGGTCTCCAGAACCCTGTCCACGATAAACTTCATCTCCATGTTGCTGTGGGCCTCAAAGTACGGGTAGCCGAAGGCTTCCGCGATCTTGCGGTAGTCTGGGAAGGAAAGGTCCCGGGATTCCGGACCGATGCCCACCTTCGTATGTTCGCTGAACAGGTTGCTCTGGGTGATCCGGATGGAATGATAGCCATTATTGTTGATCAGGAAGATCTTGATGGGCAGCCGGTTGGTGATGATGGTCTGCAGCTCCTGCAGGTTCATCATGATCGAACCGTCGCCCTCCAGGCAGATGGTGGTCCGCCGATTCCCGCCAATGCAGGTGCCGATGGCGGCAGGCAGGCCGTAGCCCATGGAGGCAATGGCAGAATTATTGGCCATGCGGCTTCCCTTCTGGATTACGTAGGTCTGGTTGCCCACCACACAGCAGGCGCCGTTGGAGACCGCGGTCAGGGAATTCTCCGGAAGCCTGGAGGAAAGATAGTGGACAAAGGCATAGACGTTGGCGGTCTCACCGTTTTCCTTCCAGTGTTTCGGAAGACAGGTGGGATATTCTTCCTTCCACCGTCTGCAGGTGGAAAGCCAGTTGCTGTTCTCGAAAAGCGGTCCCTGCACCCGGCGGTTCAGTTTTTTCAGAAAATCCGCAGCGTCGGCCCAGATGGGAAGATCCACATGCAGGGTATGTTTCTTCATCTCTGCGGGATCGATGTCCACCATGATGACTTCCGCGGCCCGGGCCCAGGTCTGGTAGTTATAGCCGACCTGGCGGATGGAGATGCGGGTGCCCACGGCCAGGATCAGGTCCGCGTTCTGGATAGCCCAGTTTCCGGGGCGGTCGCCCATGTTGCCGGCCCGTCCGGTGTATAAAGGATGCTCATCTTCAATGAGATCCACGGCGTTCCAGTAGGTGACCACCGGAATGTTCAGCTTTTCCAGCACTTCCCGGAACACAGGATAGGCGCCGGAAAGGCGGATGCCGTAGCCGGCATGGAAGACCGGACGGCGGGCTTTGCGGATCTTTTCGATAACGGTATCGATGATCTCATTGGAGACCGGCGGCGGAAGCAGGGCATCGTCTTCCGCAGGATCATATCCCGGAAGATCGTCGGTTTCTATGGTCATGCCCTGGTAATTGACCGGGATGTCGATCCAGACCGGGCCGGGCCGTCCCGTGGTGGCCAGGTGCCAGGCTCTCTCCAGATGATAGCGGATGGTCAGAGGATCTTCGATCATGACCGCATACTTGGTCATGGGTTTCACCGATCTTACGATGTCGTATTCCTGGTCGCCCAGCGCCCGGAGAGGATAGCCGTCCGTAAAGCGCATGCCGTACCGGGCGGTGGTGTCATACCGCACCTGGCCGGACACGATGAACATCGGAATGGAATCCAGCCAGCCGCCCACAACGCCGGTCAGGGCATTGGTGCCGCCGGGGCCGGTGGTCACGCAGACCGCGGCGATGCGGTTGTCCAGCCGGGCGTAAGCCTCCGCGGCTATGGCGCAGGCCTGTTCGTGATGGTTATAGGTGACCTTCAGGCCGGGATGATGGCCGAAGGCATCGTTTAAATGCATGGCGCCGCCGCCGACCACGCTGAAAACGTCGGTGACGCCTTTATCTGCCAGAAACTGTGCCGTATAATCTGCCAGTCTGATCTTCATAATCGTATATGACCTCCCTCGGGGTTATTTGAACGGTGCGGCGGGAAATAAACCGGCCGCGTCTTTTTTATTGCCGGTAGTTCCAGCCGTGTCTTTATATTGCTTGTAATTTCTGACCGCCCTATGCTGTTTCAGGTTCCGGATGGAAAACAGAAGCATTTTTGCTGTTTCCGATTATAACAAAAGAGCTATCCGTTGTCCATGATTTCACAGACAGGAGACCTGCCTTCAAAAACGGTAAATCAAATCTCCTCCGACAGATCCCAGAGATATTCGAATTCCCGGATATACAGGTCTGCCTTAACGGCGTCGTTTTCGGTGAAGATCTCCGTATACTGAGGCAGTTCGGCGCTGCCGTAGATATGGGGATGCCGGTTGATCAGAACGGATCCGTCCGTCTTACGGATGATGTACAGGCGGTGAAGGATGGGCAGGTTCACGGTCCTTAAGGAAATGGGGGCGCCTTCGTAACGGGCCAGCTGTTTTTTCCAGAGGTCCAGCACTTCCCGGGAATCCAGCGTCATGCGGTAGGGCCCCCGGATGTGGCTGACCACCGGATCTGCCGCTTCCGGGTCCGCCATAAGGATCCGGACGGGGATTTTTTTTTCTGCGAGAGTCTTCAGGACAGCTCTTTTGGCGTCGTGATAGAGCCAGTCGAAATCCGTCAGGAAAAGCATGTCAAAGGCGGCAATATCCTTATAGTCCCCCAGGACAGCCCTCAGCCAGTCCGACGTGGAACCCTGTTCCGGCTGCGAAGAGACGGCATCCCGGACCGGCCGGATATAAGCCGGATTCAGGTTGTAGCCCTTGCCCTGGGAGGTGGCGATGATCGTGTAGCCGGCGGACTTTCCGTCCGCGGCCTTCCGGGTATCTCCGATGAGCTTTCTTAAGGCGCTGATGAGGTTGGGAACGGAGTCCCGGGTGCCGGTATGGGACAGGGCGACGATCTCTTCCGGAGAAACGATGTCCCCGGCCCGGTCCACCAGGATCCCCAGCACGGCGATCAGGGCGTTTTCTCCGGAATACAGGCTTTTCCCGTCCCGGTAGATGGTGCCCGTCCTGTCAAAAATGATCCGGTCATTGATGGAAAGATAACGTGGTTCTTTTCTGTTTCCTTCAGACATGGATTCCTCCCGCTATTTCTGATGCTGTTTCTGCCGCAGCGGATATTATTGATTCTACCACAGATTCCGGGGAACGGCAAACGGAAAACCACAGTTCCCGGGGGATTTATGACAGTCCCCGCTCAATTCATTACAGTACGACGCGGATCTCATTCAGCCGCTGCAGCCGCGGATCTCATTCAGATGCTAAAGGAATTGAAAAGAAAGACAAAAAAGAGTATACTTAAAACAGCGGAAAAGCCGCACCGCAGCCAGGCAGGGAAGCCCAGACCGATACAGAGGCCGGGACGTAATCAGCCGGGAACCGCCGGCAAAACGTAAGAACGGAAATCGTCAGAACAAAAGCATCAGAACAAAAGCATCAGAACGAACCTGCCTGAACGAGCGCGCCAAACGGAAAGAATAAAACAGAAGGTGTCAAATACGTGTTTCATGATTCGCCAAAGGTAAAGATCCTGAATATCCTGCTTCCGGCGCTGATTTATCTTGGCGCTGGGGCCATAGCGGAGTTTCTGGGGGTGCTGTACGGGTATCTCTGGCGCCCGGACCAGGTGCCTCCGGGATTCTTTACGTACCTTTCCTATGCCCATATGAAGGGAGAAGCAGTGCTTCTTCTGATCCGGGCAGCTCTCTGCATTCCGGTATTCATCTGGCTGTACCGAAAGGACGCGATACGGATCGATGCTGAGATATACCGGCAGCGGTCTGTAAAGGAACGGCCGGAGTTTTTCGAAAAGAAACAGGTGTCCGTTAAAGATGTGCTGTTTTCTCTGCTGGCCGGCGCAGGCCTTTCCCTGTTTCTGAACCTGGCCTTCAGGCTTGCCGGCATTTCCTATACCGGGGCCGTATCGGGACTTTATCAGGAGGGGAGCGGGACGGGGCTGTCTTTTGTCTGCCTGCTGATCCTGAATATTCTTATCGGGCCGGTATCGGAAGAACTGATGCACCGGGGCCTGGTCTACAGAAGGATGAGGACCTACAGCCTGAGGATCGCGGCCATCCTGGTTTCATCCCTAATCTTCGGCCTGCTACACGGGGATCTGATCGCCGGAAGCTATGCCTTTATCCTGGGGATCGTGTTGGCCGACGTTTACGAATGGACCGGGAGCCTTCTCTGTTCCGTTCTGTGCCATCTGGCAGCCAATGCAGGCGCTGTCCTGATATCGGCCGTATCGTCCGTGGACCGGGTGGTCAGCGCGAACAGCGTCGTCTTTCTGATCGCGGGAGGTCTGGTTTTTGCCCTGGGCTTACTGGGACTTGTGATAAAAACATCCCCCTTCTTTTTCCGGGGAAGCAGCAAAGGAGACACATGAAGAAACAGTATGATCTGGTGATTTTTGACTTTGACGGAACCCTGATGGATACCGGAGAAGGGGTGCGGGCCTCCGCGGCCTATGCCATCCGGAAATGCGGGCTCGGCGATCCATCGGAAGAAGAGATGAACGTCTTTATCGGGCCTCCCTTCAACGTCCAGATCGCCCGGATGTACCCCCTTACCGAAGAGCAGGTCTGGGAAGTCACCACGTGCTTCCGGGACCATTACAGCACGGTAAATCTGCTGAAAGCCCGGTTGTACGACGGTATCCTGGAAACCATCGACGAGATCAGAAACCTCGGCATCAAAACGGCTGTCGCCACTTATAAAAGGGAGGATTACGCCAGGACCATCTGCGACGCATTTCACTTTACCGAGCGGATGGACGCCGTGGAAGGCTGTGATTTTCACGGGAAGCTTTCCAAAAACGATATCATACGGAACAGCATTGAAAAATGCGGCATCAGCGATTATTCCCGGGTGCTGATGATAGGCGACACCGTCAATGATTCCGAAGGCGCGAAGCAGCTTTCCGTAGATTTCCTGGGCGCTCTGTACGGATACGGTTTTTATACTGCCGAAGAAAGAGAATCCACCCGGGCCCTGGGCTTTGTACGGACGCCCCGGGAGGTTCTTGAATATCTTTAAGTCAGTAAACGACACATTAAGGGAAATGTTTTAGCAAGAGAATAAGCATTCTAACCGGTGAGACAACACTTCAACAGAAAGAACGAACAGAAAATACTAACAGAAAATACGAACAGTAAATACAGCTTAACAAGAGAAAAACTTTTTTTCAGACAGTACGGCTTTATAAAATACGTTAATAATTTGTAATGATTCCAACGCCAAAAGTCGGACTCCACGGAATGTTTACATTCCAGTGGAGGAAAGACTTCTTGGCGTGCCCCTCCTGAAGCACGAAGTGGAGTTTTTACTCCACGAGAGTGCGGAATGAGGGAGGATGGTGGGAGCGCGAAGCACGGAACCATCCGGAATCTACTTTTGGCGACTATATCATTTGTAATACGGTTTATACTACATATTTCTGAGGTTTTGATTTTATGGCTTTTACCCATCTGCATGTACATACCGAATACAGTCTGCTGGATGGCTCCTGCAAGATAAAGGAGCTGGTTTCCGCGGCGAAGGACCTGGGCTTTGATTCCCTGGCCATAACGGACCACGGCGTCATGTACGGGGTGATCGATTTCTACCGGGCGTGCCTGGAGGAGGGGATCCATCCGGTGCTGGGCTCCGAGGTCTATGTGGCTCCGCGTTCCCGGCTGGACCGGGAGCAGAATGCCGGGGACGACCGGTATTATCATCTGGTGCTGCTGGCGGAAAACGATACGGGCTACCAGAACCTGATCAAGATCGTCTCCCAGGGCTTTATCGACGGTTTTTACTACCGGCCCAGGGTGGACAAGGAGATCCTCCGGAAATACTCTGAGGGCATCATCTGCTTAAGCGCCTGTCTCGCGGGAGAGGTGCAGCGGTTCCTGGCCCGGAATATGTACGAAGAGGCAAAACAGGCCGCGTACGAATATCAGGAGATCTTCGGAGAAGGCAATTTCTTCCTGGAGCTTCAGGACCACGGCATCGATTCCCAGAAGCTGGTGAACGCCGGGCTGATGCGGCTCCATGAGGATACGGGCATCCCGCTGGTGGCTACCAACGATACCCACTATATCCGGAAAGAGGATGCGGAGGCCCATGAGATCCTGCTGTGCATCCAGACCCAGAAGAAGATTACGGATCCGGACCGCATGAGATTCGAGACCGAAGAGTTTTATCTGAAGTCGGAAGAGGAGATGCGGGAGCTGTTCCCCTATGCCGAAGAAGCCCTGGAAAACACCCATGACATCGCGATGCGGTGCCAGGTCAATATCGAGTTCGGCGTCACCAAGCTGCCCCGGTTTGAAGTGCCGGAGGGTTATACCTCCTACGAATATCTGGAAAAACTCTGTCGGGACGGTTTTCAGAAGCGGTATCCCGAAGCTGCAGATGAATTGAAAGAACGGCTTATGTACGAGCTCGGCGTCATCCGTTCCATGGGGTACGTGGATTATTTCCTGATCGTCTGGGATTTCATCCATTACGCCCGTTCCAAGGGCATACCCGTCGGCCCGGGAAGAGGCTCCGGCGCCGGTTCCATCGTAGCCTATTCGCTGGAGATCACCAACATCGATCCCATCCGCTACCAGCTGCTTTTCGAACGCTTCCTGAACCCGGAGCGGGTCTCCATGCCGGATATCGACGTGGATTTCTGCTACGAACGGCGGCCGGAGGTCATCGATTACGTGGTGGATAAATACGGACGGGACGAAGTGGCCCAGATCGTCACCTTCGGTACCCTTCAGGCCAAGGGAGTTATCCGGGACGTGGGAAGAGCCCTGGATCTGTCCTACGCCTTCTGCGATAAATTGGCCAAAGCCGTCCCCTTTGAACTGAATATGACCCTGGACAAGGCCCTGAAGGAATCATCGGAACTCCGGGAGCTTTACGAGAGTGATGAGAATGCCAGGCGCTGCATCGATATGGCGAAAAAGCTTGAAGGCCTTCCGAGGCATTCCTCGATGCATGCGGCGGGCGTCGTAATCACGGAAAAGCCCATGACGGAATACGTGCCCCTTTCCCGGTCGGCTTCGGATTCGCCTCTGACGACCCAGTTTACGATGACCACCATCGAGGAACTGGGCCTTCTGAAAATGGATTTCCTGGGCCTGCGGACTCTGACAGTTATCGCGGACGCCGTAAAAAACATCAAAGAATCCACCGGGAAGGAGATCGACATCGATCACATCGACTTCGACGATCCGGCGATCTACGCCTATATCGGGACCGGCGACTGCGACGGCATCTTCCAGCTGGAATCTTCGGGGATGAGAAGCTTCATGAAGCGGCTGCAGCCGAACAGCATGGAAGATATCATCGCCGGCATTTCACTCTACCGTCCGGGTCCCATGGACTTCATCGACCAGTATCTGGAAGGAAAGAACAACCTGGCTGCGGTGCATTATGACACGCCGGAACTGGAACCGATTCTGAAGCCGACCTACGGCTGTATCGTCTATCAGGAACAGGTCATGCAGATCGTGCAGGAACTGGCGGGCTATACACTGGGAAGAGCAGACCTTGTTCGCCGGGCCATGTCCAAAAAGAAGCACGACGTCATGAACGCCGAGCGCCGGAACTTTGTCTACGGTAATGAGGAGGAAGGCGTGCCCGGCTGTGTGAAGCGGGGCATCGATCCGGAGATCGCCAATAAGATCTTTGATGAAATGACGGCCTTTGCCTCTTATGCTTTTAATAAATCCCACGCTGCCGCCTACGCGGTGGTGGCCTATGAGACCGCGTGGCTGAAATATTATTATCCCGAAGAGTTCATGGCAGCCCTGATGACGTCCGTCATGGACAATACGGATAAGGTCTCCAATTACGTGAACGTCTGCCGCCAGATGAAGATCGACCTGCTGCCGCCGGACATCAATGAAGGAAGAGGCGAGTTTTCGGTTTCCGAGGGAAAGATCCGCTACGGGCTGGACGCCATAAAAGGCATCGGACGGTCTGTTGTCAATGAGATCGTGAAGGAACGGAATGCCAACGGGCCTTACCGTTCCCTGCAGGATTTCATGGAACGGCTCACCGGCCGGGAAGTGAATAAAAAGACCATCGAAAGCTTTATCAAGGCCGGCGCCTTTGATTCCCTGGGTTACACCCGGAAGCAGCAGATGTTCCATTATCCTTCGCTGTTGAACGAGACCGAGCATCGTAAAAAGGATTCCGTTTCCGGCCAATTCTCCCTCTTTGACCTGGAGGGCATGGCGGAAGAGGTCCAGGAGCAGTTCGCGCCGCCTTATCCGAATGTGGGCGAGTATGACCGGCGGGAGCTTCTGGCGCTGGAAAAAGAGGTGCTGGGCATCTACGTTTCCGGACACCCTTTGGAGGAGGACCGGGATCTGATCGACAAAAATGTCACCGCCACATCTTCCGATTTCATCGTCAATGAGGAAGAGGGAAAGGCCCGGGTCACGGACGGGGAAAAGGTCACCGTGGGCGGCATGATCTCCGGAAAGACCGTCAAGACCACCCGCCAGAACCAGCTGATGGCCTTTGTGACCCTGGAAGATCTGACCGGGAATCTGGAGATCATCCTTTTCCCGAAGGATTATGAAAGGTACCGGATGTTCCTGAATGAAGACGAAAAGGTGCTGGTGACGGGCCGGGTCTCCATCGGGGATGATCCCGCGGGCAAGCTGGTCTGCGAACGACTGGTGCCTTTTTCCGACGTACCCAGGGAGCTGTGGCTCAAGTTTAAGGATAAAGCGGATTATGAGGCCCGGTTCGGAACAGTCTTCGAGCAGCTGAAGGCCTATGACGGAAGAGATCCTCTGGTGATCATGCTGCAGGAGACGCGGCAGTACAAGAGGCTGGATCCTTCCTGCAGTGTCAGCGCCGAGCGGGCCAGGGAAGAAGCGGAAGCGCTTCTCGGAGAAGACAGCGTAAAGGTTGTGGTGAGAAAGGCATAAGCTTTTACAGACCATCAGAAACAGACGTCAGTACCTGGGACGGCTGAAGAAAGAGAAAAGAAGGAAGAAAAAGAATGAGGAAAACAATGAAGAAAACAATGAAGAAAACAAAATCTTCCGGCTTTCTTGCGGTTCTGCTTCTGTCAGCGCTTCTTTTTGTTTCAGCAGGCTGCGGGCAGGATAACGGAAAAACGCAAGCGGCCCCTTCGGAAAGGTCCGGAGGTACGGAAAGCGTGGAAACGGCTGAAAGTACGGAAAAAACCGACGATCCGGAAAAAACCGGAAGTACCGGGACCGGTACTGAAGAAAACAGTGAAACCGGTTCCGAAAAGAGTTCAGCCACCGATTCTGAAGAAAGCAGTGGGACCAGCACTGAAGATACTGACACTGCTCCTGAAAAAAGCAGCAAGGCCGGTCCTGAAGACAGCTCGGATCCGTCAAAGGAGACGGCAACGGAAGAGGACCCCGGTTTTGTCATTGAGACCGAGGGGGAGCCGGAGGTTTTCGGCGGCCCCATGTTTACGAAGGACAATTACCCCGTGGTCGACGGTTCCACCGCCACGAAGCCCCTGGCAAAGGCCTTTTATGAAGCCTTCACCGGAGAAGAACTGGAGACGGTGGATCATTCCAAGACCCATCAGGCGTATCTGAAACTGATGGATCAGGAATGCGATCTGATCCTGGTGGTGGATCCTTCCGAAGAGGAACTGGAGATCGCCCGGGAGAAGGGGATCGATCTGGAATATCATAAGATCGTCAACGAAGCCTTCGTGTTCTTCGTGAATGCTCAGAATCCCGTGAAGAGCCTTACCATGCAGGAGATCCGGGATATTTATTCCGGAAAGATCCGGAACTGGAAGGAACTGGGCGGAGATGACGCCGAGATCACAGCCTTCCAGCGGCCGGTGAATTCGGGCTCCCAGACGGGCATGCTGTCCCTTGTCATGGGAGACACGCCTATGATGCGTGCGCCGGAAGAACAGATCTTAAGCGGCATGGAAGACATCGTCAATGCCGTTTCCGATTATGACAACGGCCGCTATGCCATCGGCTATTCTTATTATTACTATGCGAATACCATGTATGTGGGTGAAAACTGCCGCATGCTGGCCGTTGACGGCGCCGAGCCCTGCGATGAGACCATCATCTCCGGGGACTATCCCATCCTGACAAGATATATTGCGGTGGCCAGACGGGAGAAAAGCCCGGAAACAGAGACGCTGCTGAAGGCAATGCTCTCGGATTACGGCCAGAAGGCAGCCAAAAATGCAGGTTATGTCCCGGTGCGGCCGGTGGAAGGGGATAAGGCTCCGGACCAGGAAGCCTCTTCAGATACAGGACTGGATCCGGACAGTTTCTTTACCCCTGATCCCATAATACTCAGCAAAGCAGAAGGCAGCTACAGGGATCATCCTGCTGAGTTTCTTCAGGTGGACGGCCTTCTGGATGATGAACTGGAAAATCAGGTCAACGCTTATCTCCGGAAGTTCTATGAAACACAGTATGATGCCCTTCTTGACGAGGGCGGAAGCCTTGCAGCAGGAATGAAGCTTATTTCCGGTCACCATATTACGGGGGCTTTTGCCGACATCCTTTCAATATCCTCAGGCTTTTACACGGAGGATTATTCCCGATCTGCAGACGCTGTTCTTACCCTGGATCTGAGGACTGTACGGGAACTGTCTCTGTATGATTGTTTTGCAAAGGAGACAAAAAGCGCAGAGGTTCTGAAAAACGGCTTTTATCTTTCCATGATCGACTTCAACAACGCTAGAACATCAACAGAGTTGGAACAGAAGGATATTGATGATATGAGATGGGAGATCTCAGACCGCTTTGACCGGCGGGAGGAGTTTGAATTCCTCGTATCTCCCAACGGGATCCAACTGATCAATCCCTTCAGGGAAGAATTCTGTTACGGCAGTCTGGTCATCCCTTTCATGGACTGCTGTGACCGGGTGGTGCTTTATGACCGGTACAAAGATCTTCCGGCCCTTTATCCGGAGAAGAATCCGCATTACGGGAAGCTGCCCGTGTGTGTTTCTCCCTCTGCGGGCGGACTGGCCTACTATGAGGATTTTGAAAAAGAGGATGATAAGCTGATCCGTAAGCTTCTGTATTTCTATCAGGACCCGGAATTTCCTGCAGAGGATGTGATCGCGAAAATGGCAGCGGCTGTTGATCAGCTGGTCCGGGATACGGCAGAAGAGAAAGGCCTTTCCTTCTATCTGACGGATGCTGATCTGGGAACACAGAAGCTTGAAAAGGAGAGCGGAGGGTGGTCTCTTTCCGGTCAGTTAACCTTTATTGATTCATCAGACCAGGCAGGTTTTGAGCGGGATTATGAAGAGGCGCTTATATTATTAAGAGATCCTCTCAGGTTCCGGGAGGCCGGCTTCAATCTCTTCGGCTGGGATATGGCCGTAAAAAGAAGGCCGGATAACGGTGAAGGTCTTTATCCACTGTATGTAAGCGTTGAACTTGAATTTGATGAAGCGGGCAATCTGGTAACGACTTTTTTCCGTTAAGACAGGATTTTTGCCGGTTTTTCCTGTATTTCAGCGCCTCATTAACGGAGCTTTATCGGAGTTTTAACGGAACAGATTTTACAGAAAAACAGCTTGACTTTTTAAAAAGAGTATAATATACTTATCAGCGTGCTTTTAAGAGCTTATCGAGGCGTGGCTCAGTTTGGTAGAGCGCTGCGTTCGGGACGCAGAGGTCGCAGGTTCAAATCCTGTCGCCTCGATTCTGTAAAAAAGCATGCTTTAGGGGTATAGTTCAATGGTAGAGCAACGGTCTCCAAAACCGTAAATACGGGTTCGAATCCTGTTACCCCTGTCATAACCTCCATAAAACAGATTCCGGTGACGGAGCTGCTTAAGGCAGCAATAAAATGAAAAGGGACTTTCACTTTGGTGTGAGAGTCCCTTTTTTTTCGATGGGTTTACGCTGTTGTGCGTGGTAAGATGATTTTGCATGCTGTTTATAGATCAATGACAGTGACAGGACAATAACAGGACAATAACAGGATCACCAGACGATATATATCAGTCTCCGATCCTGAAATCATAATATCCATCGGCATCATCCATCTTGATAAGCCGGTATTCTCCATTCGGAAGATATCCGTAGTAATTGGTGATATTAATGTCCAGGGTCAAGGACTGGCCGGGAACGATTCTCTTTCCGTTATTCATGGAAATCATATTATATCCCGGGCTCGGTGAATAGGGAACGTCATACCAGACACCGTCCAGTTTTACCAGCAGCGCATAAAACGGATTCAGGCTTATCGGGTAGTCTTCTTCCGAGTTGTTTGTAATGGTAAGTGATACATTTCCTTTGGGCTCCCAGTTTTTCAGTGTAACTTCAATCTTGATCCCTTTCTTGATTTCCCGTGATTCGTACCTTTCGGCGATATCCGTTGCGAGCCATTCTTTTCGGAAACCGCTGCGGGTCTTCAGGAACGGGGCGAAGCCTGTGATCCTGGAAACAGGTATCGGCTGATAGGATTCATCTTTGGTATAGCCGAAATCCTTCAGAAATTCTTCCATGTTGATATCTGTCTTATAAGTCTGCCCGCCGGTAACACACAGATAACCGTCAGCGAATGCCAGGAAAAAGGGGATTTCGATCCTTTTCTCGCCGCGTTTTATTATATACAGACTGTAGAAGACCGGGTTCATGCCTTCTTCCGGAGGAACAGTATGCAGCAGCTCGGCGGATTTGATCCTTTCAACAATGCTTTTCTTGACGGCATAGACATCTGCAGTCGGAAGCCTGTAAACCATGGTGGTTTTTCCGTCAAAGGCACTAAGGCTGAAAGGACTCTTTGCAAGATCAATATCATCAAATAATGACGCGATGATGTCTTCTTTCGTGCTTTCACTTTCACGGGTATCTTCGGATGCGGTTGTATTTTCTGTTGTGTCTGCGTGTGATTCCTCAGGTCCTGCTGTTGTGGGTGTCTTGTCTTTCGTGGGTGTCTCCGGTCTGCCGCAGGAAATAAAAACAGTGGAAAACCCTAAGAGGATCATAGTTCGAATAAATCTTTTCATCACATTCTCCCATAATGTTTTCAGCGTTTATGCGTGTTAAAATACGTTTTTTTGATCCATCTGTGTCCATACATCATCAGGCAGCTCTAATCTATCAGATGAACAGCTGAGACTCAAGAGGTACGACTTAAACGACACGTTTTCTGCCTGAACGACATCATTTTTCACGGGATCTGTTCCGATTCTTTTAACAGCATCAGACCAATGAAGGTTTTTTTAACAGCATCAGATCATTGAAGCGTAAGCAGTATAATTAAAGGATCAGACTTGCCAAAGGGCTGAATGTATTTTAATATAGCTGATAAGATAATCAGACCTGTTCCGGAAGAAACCGGTGACGAGATCTTTTCCTGTGCTTTACAGTCTGGATCTGGATATACGCGGAGATTTCTGAAAGCGCTGAGAGAAAGCTTCTAAGAGCGCTGGGAGGAAGCTTCTAAGAGAGCTGAGAGGGGGCTTCAGAGAGAGCCAAGAGGAAGCTTCAGAGAACTCCTGGAAAGGAATAGTCCACCCCATAGAAGAAAGAGATAGAGAGGGGAGGCTTCTACAGAGGATTTAAAAAGCTCTGCCGCACAAAAAGCCCACCCTAAAGGAAGAAAAAATCTATAAGGGAGGACTTTGCAGAGAGATTTGAATTCTCCGTGGAATAAATAGTCCACCCTAAAGGAAGGAATAATTACCAAGGGAGGACTTTGCAGAGAAATTTGAATTCTCTGTGGAATAAAAAGTCCACCCTCTATAGGAAAGAAGTTAATAGGGGAGGATTCCATGAAGAAATCTACGAATTTGGAGGTGCTTCAGCCCACCCCCAAAAGATGTAAGAGAGAGGGAGACTATTAGAGAGAAAAGCAAGCCTTGTGAGAATGTGAATCAAACTGGTACATCGATAGTGTTTCCGAGAGAGGACAAAAATGACTAATATTTGACGTTGCAGGAATATATGCTTACGAAGAAGTCCGAGGCAAGAACGAGGACGTCTGGAGAAGACATGCCAACTGTGACTGCGTCATAGGGTATGAACCGGTAAAAGGGAAGCGCCAGACCGTCTCCAGCGGGAGTTACAGGCAGAACAAGGACAGCCTGAGCCCGGAGGAAAGGGAGAGAAGGGCGGAAGAATCAAGAAAACCATCATTAAAAACGAAATAAACTGAATTTATTGGCCACCTCGATGAGGTGGTTTTTTTATGCACAAAAGTGCACATCATACCTTTATGGGACAATTTCATGAATGAAAGGATAGGACAGCAGGATCCTACGACTTCCATCGTCCTTCCGTATACCGATACTGACGGGGAGCTGGTGGTAGATCTCTGCGAGATGACCGGCCGGAAGGCAATGCCGTGGCAGAAGAGCCTGATCAACAAAGCCCTTTAATGAATACCTGCTCAATACAGACGGCTGCCGCGCCAAGGGCCCCCGCATAAGGGCCCATATCAAAGGGCACGACCCGGATCTTTTCATCAGCCGGAAGGAAGGCATAACGGTTAAGAACGGTTTCTATGATCCGTAAATTTTCCGGATCAGCCGACAGGGGGCCGCTGAACAGGATCAGATGGGGATTCATCATATCAGCCATATTGGAGAGGGCAATACCGATATAAAACATGGCTTCTTCCATGATCCTGCTGACCTCGGGGTCCTTGCTTTGCCGGGCTTCCAGAACATGCTCAAGTGTGAGTTTATCAGGAGCATCGCAAAGTTCATGAAGCAGGGTGTTTTTTTTCGCCCGCATCATCTGACGGCAGGAATCCAGGATCGCCGGAACGGCGGAAAGGGCTTCAAGGGTTGCTGTTTCCCGGACCGGAATGCTTTCTTTCGGATTTGTCGCTTCTCTGCTCAAAGAAATCTCGGGCAGACCGGTCATAAGCCTCATCTTTCCGATCTCTCCGGCAGCCATATCCATTCCGGAAAGCAGCCGGTTGTTGAGCACCTGGGGACAGGCGATACCATAGGAGATGTGGCAAAGGGCAAAGGTGTCCTCTCTTTCCAGAAGATCCGGGTGGAACAAGCCGGCAGCGTAACACCGGCCCCTGACATTGTTTTCAAGGACCGTATCCAGGCCGGTAAAGTGGCTGATCTCTTCCGCCAGCGGTTTATCGCACCAGGAAAGGCGTTCTTGCCCGTGATTTCTGACCTTTCCTTGA
This sequence comes from Lachnospiraceae bacterium, assembly GCA_017438305.1. Lineage (GTDB taxonomy): Bacteria > Bacillota > Clostridia > Lachnospirales > Lachnospiraceae > UBA1267. The sequence continues at coordinate 15,183 of JAFRVX010000133.1, forward strand.
ACAGGGTCGACAATGCCTGGAACCACGATCCCGATTCCCA
>JAFRVX010000013.1 GCA_017438305.1 Lachnospiraceae bacterium
ACCTTCGGGGAAGAACTTTCCCGCCTGCGTACGGACTATATTGACTATTACCTCATGCACATGCTCACCGACATTGCCCAGTGGGAACGCCTGAAGCAGATGGGCATCCTCTCCTGGATCGCGGAAAAAAAGGCCGCCGGCGCCATCCGGAACATCGGCTTCTCCTTCCACGGAAACACGGAGAACTTCCTGAAAATCCTGCAGGATTACGACTGGGATTTCTGCCAGATCCAGTATAACTATCTCGACGAAACCACCCAGGCCGGCGTCGAAGGGCTGAAGGCTGCTGCCGCCCGGGGCATTCCCGTCGTGATCATGGAGCCCCTGCGGGGCGGAAAGCTGGTCAGTCTTCTCCCCTCGGAGGCGAAAAAATGCATGGCGGAAAGCGGCCGGGGCTGGTCCCCCGCCGGGTGGGCTTTCCGCTGGCTCTTCAACCAGCCGGAGGTCACCGTCGTTCTTTCCGGTATGAATTCGGTGGAAATGGTCAATGAAAATGTCGAAACCGCCTGCACAGCATTTCCCGGAACGCTGACTGAGTCGGATTTCATCCTTCTGGATCAGGTAAAAACCCTGATCCGCGCCGGTGAAAAGGTCGGCTGCACCGCCTGCCGCTATTGCATGCCCTGCCCTCAGGGCGTCGATATCCCCGGCATTTTCCGTTGCTATAACACGATGTCCACGGAAGGAAAGGCCGAGGCACGCTTCCGTTTTGCCCAGACCGTCAGTCTGACCCGTCAGCCGGCTTTCGCAACGCAGTGTGTCGGCTGCGGAAAATGTGAAAAGCACTGTCCCCAGGGCATTCCGATCCGCGAAAAATTAAAGGAAGCGGACAAGGCTCTGCGTCCGCTTCCGTATAAGATCGGTATAAATATTGCCCGGAAAGTTATGATCCGTTAGGGTCAGTTGTTTCCGTTTTTCTTGACCATCTCCAGTGCCGAGCGCACTGCGGGAACGGCCAGGATGACGAGGGTGATGATCATTTCCACGCCGATATAGCTGATATTGTAGCCCGCGGAATATACCGCCGGGTTCATGCCTTCCGGAGCGTATTCAGCAAAGAAGAGCACGCCGGAGAGGAACGAGAAGAAGAAACGGCCGAGGCATCCTACTATGTAGCCGATGAAGAGGCCGTTCTTTTTGTTGGCAAAAAGACCGCTAAGACCGAGGGCCCCGAAGGCCAGGATGTAGTCGCAGATAAACTGTACCGGGGTGTAGAAATAAGGCTTGAGGATAAAGTTGAGCACACCGAACGCCGCGCCGGACGCTATGCCGTAGGCCGGTCCGAAGAAGAAGCCCGGAAGCGACGCGAAGAGCATCGAGCAGGGCGTGATGGAGCCGCCGTTGGGCAGGGTAAACAGGGTGATGGCGTTCGTGACCACCGCGAGTGCAAGGCACATTGCGCAGTAAGCCAGTTTTTTGACATTGTTGTTTCGCATAAAAAAACTCCTTCCTTTAAATAGAAGGGGCGTTGAGTAAATTGCTTCCCTACGCAGGTATTATCCTGATCAGGTGAAAAGGGTCCGGCAGAGCCGGTCTCAGCAAAATGCGCCCCCAGCGATGCCTATATTATAGCACCGGAAATTCAAAAATCTATATCTAAAGACATTTTTCTGCTATTATGTTCATATGACTGTAGAAATCATCTGTGTAGGAAAACTTAAGGAAAGCTACTGGCGGGACGCGGCTGCGGAGTACATCAAGCGGCTCGGGCGTTTCTGCAGGCCGGAAGTGACCGAGCTTGCCGAAAGCCGTCTGCCGGACAAGGCCGGAGAGGCTGAGGAACAGGCTGTTATAAAGGCCGAAAGCGACGCGATACTGGCAAAGATCAGCCGCGGAAACGACACTTATGTGATAGCCCTGGACGTCTTGGGCAAAAAACTGGATTCGCCGCAGCTCGCGAAAAAGATCGCCTCGCTCCAGCTGTCTGGCAAGTCCAGGATAGTCTTTGTTATCGGAGGATCTCTCGGGCTCTCGGAGGAGCTGCTCAAAGCTGCCGACTACAGGCTCAGTTTTTCCGACATGACCTTCCCGCACCAGCTGATGAGGGTCATACTTCTGGAACAGATATACCGCGCGTTCAAGATAAACGCCGGAGAAACGTATCATAAATAATGAAAATGTGATAAAATATAAAACTTAGCGGACAGCATCGGCTGCCCCGTAATCCGGTCAATAATTTTTTCAGATAATATATAAGAAAGGAAAGCAAAATGAAGAAGATAGGAGTTCTCGGCGCCGGAACATTCGGAATGTCTATGGCAAGGATGCTCTGCGTTCACGGAAACGATGTGCAGGTATGGTCGGCGCTGCCGCAGGAGATCGACGATCTGATCGCCACAAAGCGTCATCACAACCTCCCCGGAATGATCGTTCCCGATGAGATGCGCTATACAAAAGACCTTGAGGAAGTCTGCACCGGAAAGGACATGCTTCTTGTGATCATCCCCTCGGTATTCCTCCGCGGCACTGCTAAGAAGGCCGCGCAGTTTATCCCGGAAAACACCATCGTTATCGAAGGCGCCAAGGGCCTCGAAAAGGGCACCAATATGACCCTCAGCCAGGTGTTCGAGGAAGAGATGGGCGGAAAGCATATCCGTTCGGTCGTGCTCGCAGGCCCGACCCA
>JAFRVX010000134.1 GCA_017438305.1 Lachnospiraceae bacterium
AACTTGGTGGCAGAATGCACTACGATATCAGCTCCGTGCTCGAAAGGTCTGATGAGATACGGCGTTCCGAAGGTGTTGTCAACGACTACGGGAAGTCCGTGCTTGTGCGCGATCTCTGCTATGGCATCGATATCGGGAATATCGCTGTTGGGATTTCCCAGGGTCTCGATAAAGACAGCCTTGGTATTCGGCCGGATCGCGTTTTTCACTTCTTCCAGGTTGTGGATGTCCACGAAGGTGGTCTCCACGCCGAATTCCGGCAGAGTGTGTCCCAGCAGGTTGAAGCTGCCGCCGTAGATGGTCTTCTGGGCGACGATGTGATCGCCCTGCTTGGCCAGCGCCTGAATGGTATAGGTGATGGCCGCCGCGCCGGAGGCCAGTGCCAGAGCTGCCACGCCTCCCTCTAAAGCCGCCACTCTTTTTTCCAGGACTTCCTGGGTGGAATTGGTCAGTCTTCCATAGATATTTCCGGCATCCGCGAGGCCGAAGCGGGCCGCCGCATGGGCGGAATTATGGAAAACATAGGAAGTGGTCTGATAGATCGGAACTGCCCGGGAATCTGTTGCGGGATCCGCCTGTTCCTGACCGACGTGAAGCTGAAGGGTTTCAAATTTATAGCTGCTCATGACATTACCTCTCGTTTCTGTTTTTTGCTGCAGGCCTCAGGATTTGTTCTCAGTAAGCGGAATTCAGGAGGCTGGTTTTCAGACCTTCCGGATCCCCGGGGGTTGAATTTCCGAATCGCTGATGTCCTGTCTGTCGGATGCTGCGATCCCGGATCAGGGAATCGACCCGCCGTATGCTTGATGTCCTGAGGTTTTCTGTGTGCATAATCATAGCAACATAGTAGGCAAATGTCCAATACGATGTAAATATATTCAGTTATAGACCGGATCTATAAGTCAGAGTTCGGAAAATTGTGGGCCTATAAGTCAGAGTTCGGAAAACTGTGGGTCTGTAACTCAAATCTGAAAGGTTCTATTTTGCCGGAACGGTAAAACGCTGTAAAACACTTATAAAAACTTGTTCTATAAAAAACTCACACTATAAAAACTTACACTTTAAAAACTTACGCTATAAGAAACTTCTCTTCTGAAACCTTACTCTTGTAAATGGGTTTTTTGAAACTCTCTCGAAAAATGCTTTCGAAAATTCTTTCGTCGAAAAGACTTTTCGAAATCTAACCGTCTCAGATTTAACCCCTTCGGCGTATATAAAAGAACAGCCGGCAGGCAATGGCTGCCGGCCGGCTGTTGGATCGTATATAGAAAAACAAAATCCTTAAACCTTCAGATATTTTCGGAGTTCCTCTATATAAAGAGTCGCCATCTGGCTGAGGATCGTGTTCCGGCGGATAATATAGCCGATCTCCATTTTGGCTTCATCGTCGTCGCCTTCCGGATCAAAGGGGACCGCGACGAAATCCGAGCCGTTCAGTTCCTCGCAGATGATACCGGAGCAGAGGGTATAGCCGTTCAGGCCCACCATCAGGTTCAGCATCGTCGCCCGGTCGTTGGCCTTTATGGTGCGGGGATATTCCCGGGTGGTCAGGATTTCCTCGGCAAAATAGAAGGAACCCTGAGGACCCTGCTCAAAAGATAGACAGGGATAGTCCTCCAATTCCCGGAACCGGATGGAGGGCTGTTTGGCCAGTGGATGATCCTTATAAAGATAGACGTAGGCGTCGCAGGTGATCAGCCGGTGGAATTCCAGATTGCCCGCGCGGATGATCTTCATCAGGGCATCGCGGTTGAAACGGCTTAAGTACAGAATGCCGATCTCACTGAGGCCGTTTGCCACGTCTTCTATGACTTCCCGGGTCCTGGTTTCCCGGATCGCGAACTCATATTCCCGGTTGTCGAACTGTTTGGCCATTTCCACGAAGCTCTTTACGGCAAAGGAATAATGCTGGGTGGAAATGCCGAACTTCTTTTTCAGATTTCCGCCTTTTCCGTATTTTTCCAGCAGCTGGTTCTGCTGCTGGATGATCTGCCGGGCGTACTGGATGAATTCCAGGCCGTCATTGGTCAGCGTCACGCCGCGGCCGCTGCGGTTGAAGATGGTGATCCCCAGTTCCTTTTCCAGTTCCTTTACGGCGGAGGTCAGAGAGGGCTGGGTGATATAAAGAATTTCGGAGGCCTTGTTTAAAGATCCGGTCTCCGAAATGGTTATGATGTAGTTAAGCTGCTGTAAAGTCATAGATCAAATCCCTGAAAAAGCGGATAGTGAGCAGCAGGGGCCGAAAGATCCGGCCGAGGATCAGATCGTAAGATCGGGCTCGAAAGATCCGGTTGAAAATCAGCCCCGGACAGCCGCCCCGCTGTTCTGTACTGCAGAAAACATTATTTCGTATATTCATCGATCAGCGAAAGAACCGCGTCCACGCCGTTTCCGAGGCTGCTGCTTTCCATGGCCTGAATATAGGTATCGCGGTTTTCATAAAGATCATGAAGCGCTTTGACGAAGCCATCCTGGGTCAGGTTTTCTTCCTCGATGCAGACCGAGAAGCCCTGGTTTTCGAAGGAATGGGCGTTCAGGATCTGGTCGCCCCGGGAAGCATCGCGTGACAGCGGCACCAGAAGCGCCGGCTTCTTAAGAGCTACGATCTCACAGAGAACGTTGGCGCCGGCCCGGGAGAAGAGGATATCGGAAGCCGCATAGACGTCCTTCAGCTCTTCACTGACATATTCAAACTGGACATAGCCCGGGGTACCGGCCAGACTTTCGTCACGGTTGCCCTTTCCGCACAGGTGGACGATGTCAAAATCGGGAAGGAGATCGGGAAGCGCCTTCCGGAGAACGGCATTCAGCCGCTGGGCTCCCAGAGAACCGCCGATCATCATCAGCACAGGCTTCTTTCCGTCAAAGCCGATGTAGGAAAGTCCCGCTTCCCTTGAGCCCTCCAGCAGTTCCCGCCGGATGGGGGAACCGGTAAGAACGCCCTTGCCTTCCGGCAGATATTTCAGAGTCTCCGGGAAGTTGCAGCAGGTTTTTACCGCCGATGAATAGCAGAGTTTGTTGGCCAGGCCCGGCGTCATATCGGATTCGTGAAGGATGACCGGGATCTTTAATCTGGCGGCCGCCTTGACGACGGGCACGGAAACAAAACCGCCCTTGGAAAAGACGATGTCCGGACGGTATTCCTTCAGCAGTTTTTTCGCTTCAAAATATCCCTTGAAGACGTTGCCGATATCGGTGACGTTCTTGAAGCTCAGATAGCGGCGGAGCTTTCCGGTGGCGATGCCGGAATAGGGGATATTTTCCTTTTCGATCAGGCCCTTTTCCATGCCTTCATAGGAACCGATATAAAGAATATCAAAACCGCGTTCTTTAAGACCGGGGATCAGGGCGATGTTTGGCGTAACATGACCGGCGGTGCCGCCGCCGGTCAATACGATTTTCTTATCCATTTATCAGGCTACCGATTCCTTATAGGATTCTAAAGCGAGTGCCAGCTGGTCGGGGCAGGAAGTTCCTCTGCCGTGGCAGTCGATCCCTTTCAGGCGGGCAATGGCTTCGTCAATAGACATACCTTTTACCAGCGCGGAAACACCCTGGGTATTTCCGTCACAGCCGCCGATGAACTTGCAGTTAACGATCTTTCCGTCTTCAAGATCAAGCTGGATCTCTTTTGAACAGGTGCCTTTTGTCTTGTATGAGTACATGTTGTCCCTCCTTAACTTCTTTGATGGTGCACTCCGGCATACGTATCCACGTGTGCCGCAACGCACAGTATAGCATACAATTCCGGATTTGTCACGAAAATCATGGGATTTCGGCGGTAAGAAATACAGGCATAACGAATCCGGACCCAATACTTGCCTGTGGAGGAGGGTTTGTCCCCGGAGGAAGGCGTGTTCCTCCCTGAAGGAAGGCGTGTTCGTCCCTGAAGAAAACCCGGAAACTCATCGGCCGGCTGTCGTTTAAGCTGGAAAGCGGTCGTTTGAGTCAGGGTGATTGAAAAGAAAAAACCGATATTGTATATTCAAGCCGAAGGACAGTGAAAAGGAGGTATCACCATGATGACAGCGTATTTCGGAGGATTGGCGGAACTGCTGGCGGGGAACGGGAGTATCGCCGTGATTTTTATGGCGGGCAGTCTTCTGGTCACCCTGGCAGTCTTTATCGGCTGCGGAATCCTAGCCCGCAGGAACCTTGAGAAAAAGGGTTATTACAAGCCTAAGCTGTGGCTGGGTTATTTTGCAGGACCGCTTCTTCTGCTGTTTTCTGTCTTTATCAAGCCCAGAGAATATGCGGAAAGGGAAGAGTACTGAGGAACAGGAATGCTGAAGAAAGTATCAGGGAGCATAAGGGATCAGAATGGACCGTAAGGGAGTATAAGGAAGCGTAAGGGACCATAAGGGAATAGGAAAGAATAAGAACAGGAAGTGACAGAAACTATAGAAAAAGGGGAAGGCGCAGAATCTGCTGCGGCTTCCCCTTTGTATTAAAAAAGCTTAACACCGGCTCAAAAGATAGATCTTCGTTCGGAAAACCATTCGGAAGAAAGAGGCTCAGAAGAAGATATCGGTGTGCGCTTCTTTCACGAAGACCGGAATAGCCTCGATCGGCGCCGGCACGGTATAGGTGCTGCCCCCTTCATAGACCTTTCGGGTGTTGATGTTGATCCAGCGGCCCTCGGGAAGGTATACCTCTCTTTCCCGCTGGTTTTCATAAAGGATCGGCGCTACCAGGACATGGGGGCCGAACATGAATTCATCGTCGATATCCCAGGTGATGCCCGGAGCGGTGGGAACAGCCGCCCGGGAGACCTCTCCGGGAAAATCATAAAAGAGGGGCCGGATCACCGGGGTGCCCTTTTCGTGGGCCTCCTTCATGAGGCTTTCGGTATAGGGGCGGAGTTTTTCCCGCAGGGCGATATATTTCTTACAGATCTCAAAGACCTCTTCTCCATAGCTCCAGATCTCGTTCTCCGCGCCGCTGGGCTGTTTTCCGCCGCCCGTGGTTCCCAGGGGCTCTTTGAAGGGCGCCCGGAAACCGTGGAGCCTCATGACGGGGCAGAAACAGCCGAATTCAAACCAGCGGATCAGGACTTCTTTGAAGGCCTCGCTCCGGATGTCGCCGCCGTGGAAGCCGCCGATATCCGTGGTCCACCAGGGAATGCCGGCAAGCCCCATATTGAGGCCGGCCCGGAGCTGGTTACGCAGGGATTTAAAGGAACTGTCAATGTCGCCCGACCAGACCAGGGCGCCGTAGCGCTGGGATCCTGCCCAGGCGCAGCGGAGGAGGTTGACGATGTTTTCCTGCCCCGCCTCTTTCATGCCGTCGTAGGCCATCCGGGCGTATTCCCGGGGATACATGTTGCCGATCTCCATATCCGGTCCGGCAAAATAGCGGTAATGCTTATATTCATAACCGGTAAGCTCCGGCTCGGCTTCGTCCAGCCAGAAGAGACGGATGCCCCGGTCGTAATAGTTCTTTTTGATGGTTTCCCACATGATGCGCTTCCCGGCGGGGCTGGTGACGTCGACCACCGCCGCATCGCCCAGGACGGCGGTGCGCTTTCCGTATTCTGTCCGGACCAGGCCGCCTTCCTCGACCATTTTCAGATAGTTTTCTGAGCCTTCTTCTACGGTGGGCCAGATGGAGATCATCAGGGTGATGCCCATTTCCTTAAGCTCCCGGACCATGGCTTCGGGATCAGGCCAGTAGTCTTTGTCAAAGTCCCAGTCGCCCTGATGAGGCCAGTGAAAGTAATCCACGACGATCACGTCCAGGGGGATGTTTTCTTTTTTATAGCGGCGGGCCACTTCCAGGATCTCCTCCTGGGTCTGGTAGCGGAGCTTGCACTGCCAGAAGCCCAGGCCGTAGGAAGGCATCATGGGGACCTTGCCGGTGACATCGGCGTAGGCCTCTTCGATCTCCTCCGGCGTATCCCCCGCGGTGATCCAGTAGTCCATCTGTTTGGTGGACTCCGCGACCCATTCCGTCAGGTTCTTTCCGAAGGTCACCTGGCCGATGGCCGGATTGTTCCAGAGCAGGCCGTATCCGCGGCTGGACAGCATGAAGGGGACCGATGACTGGGAATTCCGCTGGGCCAGCTCGATGATGCAGCCCTTCAGGTCAAGATACGGCTGCTGATACTGCCCCATACCGAAGATCTTCTCATCTTCATTAGCTTCAAACCGCACGGTCAACCGATAATCATCCGCCGACTGGATCGGATCGAAGGTCCGGGAGAGAATCTCCAGGGCACTTTCGAAATGGCTGCTGGAAACAAACATGTTCCGGGTGCGGTTGTACTCCTCCAGAAGAAGCCGGCCGGCATCGGCTGATATGTCGTCAGCTTCGGCAGCTCTGTAAAACTTAAGCTCCCCATTATCCAGGATCCGGCAGGTGATCTTATGGTTTGTGATATAGGCTTCATTATCCTTAAGCCAGATCTTCACGCCGGGATCGCAGGCACTCTGAGGGCAGTCTGCAGCGTCCTTCGGAAGCAGCTCATCGGAATTCTTCAGGGAATCTTTCGGAAGCAGCGCGCTGGGATTCTCCTGGGAGGCTTTCGGAAGCAGCGTGCCGAAATCGTCCGGCAGAAAGCCGGACCGCTCCGTTGCCCTGACTCTGAGGCCTTTGCCCCAGGCCTCGACCCGGAGCAGCTCCTTGTCAAACCGTCGTTCGACGGCGGAATTTTCTATTTTAAACATAATTACATCTCCTTCTGCGCTTCAGTTTTGCTTTCAAGACTTCTTAGTCCGGATTTTAATTATCCTTTCCGCTTTGTTTCAGGCGTCTTCTCAGGTCTGTCTTCTAATGATTTTCCGGCCCCGGTTTAAACACTTTTCCGTCCTGATTTTTATTTTTCTCAGGCCGGCGTTTGAGTCTTGTTTTTCGTACAGATAATTTGCTAAACTCATCATAGCATCAGACAGAAGTTCAGGCAAGAAGTATCTTCCATGCCGGTTCGGGGTTCTGTGGAAAAACTTCTGTCTGTGGCTTGTCTGCCGGTCTTCCGGGAATAATCCCGGCCTGCAGACTATCGGAAGAATCCCTGCGGCAGTCTTAAGGGAATAATCCGGCTGGTTGTCTTGGACTCCCGGGAATATCATGGTATAATAACAAAAAACAGCGGGATCGCCCGGATCCATTCAGAAATGTGTTTCGGTACAGAACGTTTCCATACAGAAAAAACTATACAGAACGGTTTCTGCAAAAACCAGCTTCCGTAAAGCAAGAGAGTTTTGCCGGTGAGATCACAGATGGCGAACAGATCTTTGTCAATAGTATCGATGCTGCCGTGAAAATGCGGGATGTATTTAAAAAATATATGTGATTATCTATCCGGAAATGAGGAAAAAGACAATGAATAATACTACAGAGCTGGTACTGTTTAATAGTTCCGATGGGAAAGTCTCTCTTTCCGTTGCTTTGGAGAATGAAACCGTTTGGCTGAATCGTGTGCAGATGTCTGAATTGTTTGACAGAGATGTCAAGACTATCGGAAAACATATAGCCAATGCAAGAAGAGAGGAGTTAGCGGGACAGGTGGTAGTCGCAAAATTTGCGACTACCACTCAACACGGAGCACAGGCAGGTAAAATCCAGACGCATATGACAGAATACTACAACCTCGATGTCATTATTTCGGTGGGCTATCGGGTCAAATCACAGCGCGGTGTAGAGTTCCGTAAATGGGCGAATACGGTTTTAAAAGACTTTATTCTCAGGGGATATGCGGTCAATGAAAACAGGCTGAGACAGTTGGGCGAAGTTGTGCGGCTGATGCGGCGTACGCAGGATTCGCTGGACAGCAGGCAGGTACTGACAGTAATAGAGAATTACAGTAAAGCCCTGGATTTGTTAGATGCATATGACCACCAGAATATGCAGCGGCCTGCCGGAGAAGAGGCCGTTTATGTGCTTACCTATGAGGAGTGCCGGCAGATTATCGACAGCATGCGGTTCGGTAATGAATCGGAACTGTTTGGCGTTGAGAAGGACGATTCTTTTAAAGGCAGCATAGGCAATATTTATCAGTCCTTCGCGGGAGTGGAGATTTATCCTTCACTTCAGGAAAAAGCAGCAAATCTTCTGTATCTGGTTACTAAGAACCACAGCTTCCTGGACGGCAACAAGCGGATCGCTGCTACGATGTTTTTGTTTTTTCTTGACCGGAACGGTATACTCTACGATGACAATGGCGGGAAAAGGCTGGAGGATCATACGTTGGTAGCGTTAACGATTATGATTGCTGAATCGAGACCGGAAGAAAAGGAAATGATGATAAGCGTAATCATGAATTGTCTGAGTTAAAGCCTTGTACCTTGTGCCATCATCGGGTACCTTGGGATACGATTCTTACGGAGCATGAAGCGGAGGAGTATTAATGGGACTCAGTATCATTTACGGTTCTTCTTATTCGAAGAGGACCGGCTATCTTTTTGACAGGACGCTGCAGGAAGCGGAGGCGCATCCGGAGAAGCGGTATATCCTGCTGGTGCCGGAGCAGGCGTCCCTGTCGGTCCAGAAGGAAATGATCTTAAGAAGCAGGACTCACAGCCTGTTTAATATTGATGTCCTGACGTTCAACCGTCTGGCTTACCGGGTTTTCGAAGAGCTGAATGAAAGGGAGGAGAATGTCCTGGACGATGCCGGAAAAAGCATGCTTCTGCGGCTGGTCATGCGGCGGGAGCAGGAGCACGCCTCTCTCCTTAAAAGGAATCTGAACCGGAAGGGCTTTGTCAAAGAGGTCAAGTCGCTGATCTCGGAGCTGGTGCAGTACAACGTGTCCCCGGAAAAGCTCCGGGAAAGCCTGGATTCGCTGGAGGATCATCCGTATCTTAAGGATAAGGTCGGACAGATCGCGGATATTTACGCTTCGTTTATGGGGCTTCTGAAAAAGGACTACCGCATGAGCGAGGAGCGGATGACGCTGCTCTCCCGGAAGATCGGGGAGATAAAGGACGTGGAAAAAACGACCTTCATCCTGGAAGGCTTTACCGGTTTTACGCCGCCCCAGACGGAGGTGCTCCGGGTGCTGCTGAAGAAGGCGGAGGAGGTGGTCTTCTCCTGTACGCTGGGAAGCTATGCGAAGCCCGAAGAGCAGAAAAATGAAGAAGATCTTTTCTATATGACCTGCCACAGCGCGGCTGTCCTGAAGGAACAGGCCATTATGGCGGGGATCCCTTACCGGGAAACTATTATCACGGATATCGCCGGGACGGATCCTCGGAATGTTTCCGGCGGGAGACCGGCTCCGGGACTTCTGCATCTGGAAGAGCATCTTTTTGTCTATCCGGAGGTGCCCTATGAAAGGCCGGTCCCGGAAATTCAGATCCTGAAGACCTCAAACCGCAGGGAGGAAGCCCACCTGGTGCTTGCCGACATCCTTTCGTACATCCGCAGAGGCTATGAATACCGGGATCTGGGGATTATCGTCTCCGATATGACCGGGTACCGGGAAGAGCTGGAGACCTGTTTCAAAGAGGCCGGAATCCCTTATTTCTACGATGAGGGACGGGACCTTTCCGGTGATCCGCTGTTTCTTCTTGTGAGCGCGGTTCTGGAGCTCGTGCGGACGGACTTTTCCTACGATTCCGCCGTGCATCTCATGAAGAATCCCCTGATGCTGACGGCTATTGAAAAGCAGCTGAAGCCCGACGACCGCCTGTCGGTTTACGAGCGGGCTGCGGAATGTGAAAACTTCCTGCTTTCCTCCGGCATACGGGGAAGGAGCGGCTGGACGCGGGAATGGAAGGGACCGAAGCGGATGGCGGAGATCCGCATCGCAGCGGTAAACGAATTTAAGGACAGTTTTCTTTCCCTGGTCCTTCCGGTTTATGACGCCCTTTCTTCTGATACGACCGTTTCCGACAAACTGAACGCCTTCCGGGATTTCCTGGCCGTGATCCGGGCGGATGAAAGCATGAAGCTGCTGGCCAAAGAAGCGGAAGATGCCGGGGACATGATCCTTAAGCGGGAGTATGAGGAAGCCTTGGAGAGTCTGACAGAGCTTTTTTCCCTTACGGAGAAGATCCTGGGCAGCGAGGCGCTGGACCATACGGAATTCACCGACGTGCTGACCGACGGCATGTCCGGGCTCCGGCTGGGCATGCAGCCGCCGTCACTGGACCGGCTGGTCATCGGAGACCTGAAGCGGACCCGGCTCTCCGGCATCAAAAAGCTTTATATCATGGGCGTGAACGAAGGTCTGTTCCCGGCGGCATCTCCCGCCGGCGGTCTGCTGACCGATATGGACCGGGAGATCCTGAAAGCTCATGACATTCCCCTGTCCCCCGGCGTCCGGGAGGACAGCTTTAACCTGCAGCTGTATATCTATCTGGCGCTGACCTGTCCGAAGGAAGCGCTGATGCTGACTTGTCCCCTGGCGGACCGGGACGGCAAGATCCTGACGGAGAGCCCGGTCCTTTCCCATATAAGAGCGCTGTTTCCGAAGATGGAAGCCGCGGACTTCCGGGAAGCCTTCAGCACCGGAAAACAGGGCTTCAGGCGGCTGGCGTCGGACCTTCAGAAGGCCAGGGAACGGCTGGAGCGGGGAAACGCCCCCGAGGTGCTGCCGGCCTATACCAGAGGCCTTTACCGGGCCCTGTCAGAGGATGAGGGGCAGGAAAGAATGGCCCTTATCGGAAAAGGCCTGTTCAGCCGCTACCTTCCGGAAGAGCTTTCAAAGTCCCTGACCCGAAGCCTGTATAAAGACCAGCTCTCCGTATCGGTGAGCCGGTTGGAACAGTACGCAGGCTGCGCCTACCGCCATTTCTTAAGCTACGGGCTTAAGCTGCAGGAGCGGCAGGAGTTCGAGCTTGACGCGGCGGACTTCGGCACCCTGTTCCACGAATGCATTGATACCTTTTTCAGGAAGCTTAAGGAACAGGGGCTTTCCTGGAACGATCTGGATACGGAAAAAAGGACCGTGCTGGCGGAAGAAAGCGTCCGGGAAGTGACGTCGGAATATTCCGAAGCTTACTTTTCCGAAAACGCCAGGAACGGCTATCTGCTGAAAAGAGTGCTCCGGCTGACGGAGCGCACCCTGTGGGCCCTTAAAAAACAGTGGGACCTGGGCAGTTTTGAAAAAACGGAGACCGAGGTGCCTTTCTACGGAGGACCGGATTTCCGGGCCCTTCAGATGAACCTGGGCGACGGCTTGAGCCTGAGCCTGCGGGGGCGGATCGACCGGCTGGATCTGTCCGACGACGGTTCCCGGGTCTACGTCAGGGTGATCGACTATAAATCCGGCCACCGCGAGCTGGATTTTACGAAAATCTATTACGGCCTGCAGCTTCAGCTGCTTTTATACCTGGAGGCCGCCAGAGAGCTTGTCAGGCGCCGGGACCCGGCAAAGGAGATCGTGCCCGCGGGTATTTATTATTACCAGATCCAGGACCCGGTGGTGGACAAAGATGACAAAAAGGACCCGGAGGAGCAGATCCTGGACAAGCTCCGGCTCAACGGCATCACCAACGTGCGGGAGGACAGCCTGAGAATAACGGAACCGGGCCTGGAATCATCTTCCCGGGTGATCCAGGGACTGGGACGGACAAAGGATGGGTTCAGAAAGAGCGCCAGGATCGCCGGCGGCGAAGATTTTGACAGCCTGCTGGCCTTCGCCCGGGGAAAGACCGCTTCCCTTGCCGGCAACATCCTGGACGGCAATATTGCCGTCGATCCCTATGTTTTCGGGCAGGAGGACGGCTGTCAGTACTGCGCGTTCAACGGGGTCTGCGGCTATGACGACAGGATCCCGGGGTTCAAAAAGCGCCGGCTTTACAAAAAGGAACTGGACGATCTTTTAAAGGAGACGGAAGATGGCAGCATTTAACTGGACAAAAGAACAGGAACAGGTGATCTTTACCAGGGACCGGAACCTCCTGGTCTCTGCTGCCGCGGGCTCCGGAAAGACGACGGTCCTGGTGGAACGGGTGATACAGTACCTGACGGACGAAGCGCATCCCGTGGATATCGACCGGCTGCTGATCGTCACCTTTACCCGGGCGGCCGCGTCGGAGATGCGCACCCGGCTGTACAAGGCGATCTCGGACCGGCTGGGGGAGCAGCCCGAAAACCGGCATTTACGCCGGCAGCTCCGGCTCATCGGCTCCGCCCAGATCAGTACGATAGACTCCTTCTGCTCCTGGGTGCTTTCGAATTATTATCAGGAGATCAGCCTGGATCCTTCCTTCCGGGTGGGCGATGAGGGCGAGATGACCCTCCTGAAGGATGATGTTCTTAAAAAACTCCTGGAGGAAAAGTACGAGGAGGGCAGCGATGAATTTCTGGCCCTTTCCGAGAGCTTTGCCTCGGGAAAAAACGACGATGAATTAAGGGAACGCCTCCTCAGGCTGTTTTCCTACAGCGAGAGCGCACCTTATCCCGATGAATGGCTTCAGGAGAGCCTGAAGCCCTATTATGCCGAAAGTACGGACGACCTTCTGGAAAGCGCCTGGCTGAAGCAGTATACGGAAAGCCTTAAGGCGGCTCTTTCCGACTGCGTGAAAAAGGCGGAGGCGATCCTGGAGATCTGTAAAAAGCCCATGGGGCCGGCCTATGCTTACGACACCTTCTCGGAGGACATCCCCGGGATCCGGCGGGCAGCGGAAGCCGCGGATTTCAGAGACCTTCAGGAGAAGACCGCGGCCATCACTTTCGCCAAAAAGCCTACTAAACCGAGAACGGGCCTGGATCCCGATCTTGAGAAAAAAGCCACAGATTTGCGGGACAAGCTTAAATACAGAATAAAGACGATCCGGGAAAAGACAGCCCAGTCCCTGGAGGAAACGCTGGAGATCCTGAAAACGCTCCGTCCCCGGGCCGAGACTTTTATCGGCCTGACCCGGGATTTTGCCCGGGCCTTTGCCGCGGAAAAAAGGAAGCGGAACCTGGTGGATTATTCGGATCTTGAGCATCTGACCATTCAGATCTTAAAACAGGACGGAAAGCGGACCGCAGTGGCGCGGCTTCTTTCCGAACGATTCGAAGAGATCATGGTGGATGAATACCAGGACAGCAACTTTGTCCAGGAAGAGATCCTGACGGCGGTATCCCGGATGGAAGAAGGCTGCAATAATATCTTCATGGTCGGGGATATGAAGCAGTCCATCTACCGCTTCCGTATGGCGCGGCCGGAACTGTTCACGGAAAAATACGAGACCTATACCAGAGAAGATTCGGATAAACAGTTGATCGAGCTGGATAACAACTTCCGTTCCGGAACGCCGGTGATCGACAGCGTCAACGAAGTCTTCCGCCTGCTGATGCATAAGAGCGTGGGCGGGATCGAATACGATGCCGCCGCAGAGCTGAAGATCGGCCCCCAGAAGGAGCAGGAAGCGGAAAAGGCCGCGGTCTTTGACCGGACGACGCAGTTTCTGCTCTATGTCCCGGAGGAAGAAACCGATGAAGAGGGATCGGGGAGCAGGAAACCTTCCGAAAGTCAAGGTGATGGCGGGGAAACGTTCAGAACAACAGAAACTCATGATACAGCCCTGAAGACGCAAGGGTCAGGGGTGAATACACTGAATACGGGCGCACAGATCACGAAGCCGGCTGAGAAAGGAAACGGTCCGGCGGGGAAAGCCAGCGATCCGGCAGGAAAAGCCAACGGTCCGGCAGACAGCCCGGGAGAGGATCTTTCTGAGGATCAGGATGAACGCACGGGGATCGAAAAGGAAGCGGTGATGACGGCTCTGGAGATCCTGAAGCTGACGTCTTCCGGCACGGCGCCTCAGATCTATGACGAAGCCCTGAAGGCGTTCCGGCCGGTCTCCTACAGCGATATCGTGATCCTGCTTCGGTCCTCAAAGAATACGGATACGATTTTCGCAGAGGCTCTGGAGGATGCGGGGATCCCGGTATACCTGGAGAGCCGGCAGGGCTATTTCGAGACCTGGGAAGTCCGCCTGGTACTGGATTTCCTGCGGGTAATCGACAACCCGGTCCAGGACATCCCCCTGGCGTCCCTGATGCATTCCATGCTTTTTTCCTTTTCATCGGAGGAGATGGCAGAGATCGCGGTGTCCTATCAGGAAAAAGAGGAAGGAAACGGCTTTTACGGCGCGGTCCTGAACTATGAAAAAAGCGGACAGAGTGAAGTGCTTCGAAAGAAGATCAGGCATTTTCTGGACACCGTCGAGGCCTATCGGAAGCTGTCCGTCCGGGTGAGCCTTTCCGCGCTGATCTCCGCGATCATCTCCGATCAGGAGCTGGATATCTACGCGGCGGCCCTTCCCGGAGGCGCCCAGAGGACCCGGAACTTAAACGCGTTAAATGCCCGGGCGGAGACCTTTGAACAGACCTCCTACCACGGCATCTTCCATTTTATCCGCTACATTGAGCGGCTGATGAAATCCGATACGGACGCCGGGGAGCCCGGCGCGTCCGAAGAAAGCGGCAACGCCGTCCGCATCATGACCGTCCATAAATCCAAAGGTCTGGAGTTTCCGGTGGTCTTCTTATGCGGCCTCGGGAAGCGGATGAATAAACAGGAGCTCGGGAACGGTGTCATCATGCATCCGGTGCTGGGCGTCGGCATGGACCTGATCCATTACGATACCCGTGTCAAAGAGAAATGCCTGCTCCGGACCGCCCTCCGGGACCAGCTGGAGCGGGAAAACGTGGGAGAAGAGCTGCGGGTGCTCTACGTCGCCATGACCAGGGCCCGGGACAGACTGTATCTGACTGCGAATGCCCCCTCCCTGGAAAAACTGCTGAAAGACTATGGCGATCTGTGGGAGCAGGAGCCGGAAATCCTTTCCGACACCGAGCTTCTGGGCGCCTCCAATATGCTTGACTGGCTGTTAAGGGCCTGGCGGGAGGGCAGCAGCCTGGACCTGAAGCTTATCCGGGACGAGGATCTTCTGTATGAAGCCCTGAGGACCGAAGATGCTGAAAAACAGGTGAGGACTGCGCTGGAGAGCGAGCTCATGCCGGAAGATGAGGCGTCGGGCAGGATCCGGGATACCGCCCGGGAAACCTTCTCCTATCAATACCGGTATGATGATCTCTATACCGTACGGCCTACCATGTCCGTGTCCATGCTGAAGATGGAGCATATCGAAGAGCTGCAGGAGGAGAGCGAACCCCTGTTCGCGGACGTGCCCGCGGGAGAAAACGGCGGCGCGCGGCGCGGCACCCTTTACCACCTGGTGATGGAGCGTTCCGATCCTGCAGAGAAGGCGGAGGCAAACATCGGCCGGATGATCCGGGAAGGCGCCCTGACGGAAGAAGAAGCAGCGATGATCGATCCCGTAAAGATCGACGCTTTCTTCGAATCGGACGTCGGAAAACGGTTTATCAGGGCCCGGGAAAACGGCAAAGCCTTTCGGGAAAAATCCTTCATCATCGGCGTCCCGGCTGCCGGGGTGCGGAAGGTAAAGCTTGTGAGAAGCCCGGAAGAGCTGGTCATGATCCAGGGGATCATCGACATGTATTTTGAAGAAGACGGCGAACTCGTGGTCGTGGATTATAAAACCGACCGGGTAAGAGAAGCCCGGGAACTCATCGACCGGTATCAGCTGCAGCTGGAGCTTTATGAAAAGGCGCTGGAGCAGATCACCGGGAAAAAGGTCAGGGAAAAGATCATCTGGTCCTTTGCGCTGAACTGCGAGATCCCTGTATAAGGCACGGAGATTTCCTGTCTGAATGCATGGCCCTGCGAAACTGCCCGAAGGCTCTTAAAACAACGGGAAGACGGAAAACTGCCCGGGACAAATCAGACCAGGCATATAAATGGAGAATATATGAAGTCATCACGAAAACGGATCATCCTGATCCTGCTGTCGGTGATCGTATTTCTGATCCTTCTGACAGCAGGCTTCAGGCTGTACTTTGTCCTGCGGGAAAATGGCAGGATCTATTCCTCGGAGAAGCTTCTTGAGAAAATGGAAGAAGAAAGTAAAGAAGCGGGAGATAATGGGGAAGAAGCCCGGGGAGAAATAGAAGGCCGGGAAAAAGCCTTTGATGCCATTGTCGTCCTGGGCTGCGGTGTTTATGCCGACGGTTCTCTGAGCCCTCTGCTTCAGTACCGGATGGAAAAGACCCTGGAACTCTACAAGGCCGGCGCTGCCGATAAGATCTATATTACCGGGGATCACCGGGAAGGGGAATACGACGAGGTGGATCATATGGCGGAATGGCTCTATGCGAAGGGCGTTTCCGATAAAGCCCTGATCCTGGACTACGACGGCTACTCCACCTACGAAAGCCTGCTGCACGTCAGTGAAGGAAGCGGGATCACGCCGGAAGAAGCGGCGGAACAGCTGAAGCAAATAAGCCGGAAGACTGAAGAAAGCAGGGAAGGCAGCGCTGAGGACAGCGGGAAAGATGACACAGAAATCGGCCCGGAGACCGGCCGGTTCCCGCTGAATAAAGTCATCATTGTCACCCAGAAATATCATCTGTACCGGGCTTTATACGTTGGAGAAAAGCTGGGAATCGATGTTACGGGCGTTTATGCGCAGGACTGGCCCATGAGTGCGGGGACCCTGATGCGTCACTTAAGAGAGATCCCGGCTTGTTTCAAGGACTGGCTTCAGACCCTGGGCATCGAGATCCGGGTCTGAATGAGGAACAACAGGGAGAAAGAGGAGCTGCGAACGGAAGTTCTTGCCACATCGCGGACCGCGCGGTATACTTATAGTCAACATCATAAAAAGAAACAGTAAAGAAGCGAGGAAAACCATGAAAGTTGTGATTTTAGCCGGCGGATTCGGCACCAGAATCAGTGAAGAAAGCCATCTGAAACCCAAGCCGATGATCGAGATCGGCGGAAAGCCCATCCTGTGGCATATCATGAAGATGTATTCTCATTACGGCTTTAATGAGTTCATCATCTGCGCCGGCTATAAGCAGGATGTGATCAAGGAATATTTTTCCAACTATTACACCTATAATTCCGACGTGACCTTTGACCTGACCAAAAACATCGTCGAGGTGCATACCTCCCACGTGGATCCCTGGAAAGTGACCATCGTGGATACGGGCTACAATACCATGACCGGCGGCCGGGTAAAGCGGATTGAAAAATACGTGGACAACGAGCCCTTCTTCCTGACCTACGGCGACGCGGTGGCGGACGTGGACATCCCGAAACTGCTGGAATTCCATAAGAAGATGGGCAGGATCTCCACGATCACCACGGTGAACATCGCCCAGATGAAGGGCGTGCTGGATCTTTCGGAGGACGGCATGATCGAATCCTTCCGGGAGAAGGAGAACGAGGACGCGACGCTGATCAACGGCGGCTTCATGGTGATGCAGCCGGAGATCTTCAGCTATATCGACGGCGACAGCTGTGTCTTTGAAAAAAACGTGATGCCGCGCCTGGCGGATGAGGGCCAGATGGCCGGTTATTTCCATGACGGCTTCTGGCAGTGCATGGATACCCAGAGGGAAAAACAGAAGCTGGAGGAGCTGTGGGCCGCCGGCGCACCCTGGAAACTGTGGGAGTGATCAGTAATCATGAGCATAATCATCGACGAAGGAAAGAGAACCTTTACGCTCGAGACCCGCTCCACCGCCTATCAGATGAAGGTGGATGAGCACGGTACCCTGCTTCATACCTGGTACGGAAAGAAGCTTTCGGACGACGATCTGTCCTATGCGGTCCTCAGGAAGGACCGGGGCCTTTCGGGAAATCCCCATGACGTGGGGCTTTACGACAGGACCTATTCCCTGGACCTTCTGCCCCAGGAGATCGCCTGCTACGGCGCCGGCGATTACCGCATCAGCACCCTGAGGGTCCAGTATGAAAACGGCGCGTCGGCCCTTTCCCTGACCTATGATTCTTACGAGATCCTTAAGGAAAAGTACGACATCCCGGACCTTCCGGCGTCCTACAGCTACGACAGGAACGATAAGACCCTGGTCGTAAGGCTTAAGGATGTGGAAGCGGATATCCTGGTGGAGCTGTATTACGGGGTATTTGAAGAGAAGGATGTGATCACCAGGACGATGCGGATCTGCAACCTGTCCGATCAGGCCATCAAGCTTTTGAACGCAGGCTCCATGACCCTGGATTTTACCGGGGGCGATTTCGATATCCTTACCTTTTACGGCAAGTGGGCCGGCGAGCGGCAGGTGCAGCGGACAAAGCTGCAGCACGGCGTTTTCAGCATCGGCTCTGTAAGAGGTGCTTCCTCGCCCCATTATAACCCTTCCTGCATCCTGTGCTCTGAAGACACGAATGAAGACCGGGGAGAGGCCTACGGCCTGGCCTTTGTCTACAGCGGAGAATTCCTGCTGGCCTGCGAGAAGGACGGCATCGACCAGACCCGGCTGTCTCTGGGCATCCATCCCGACAACTTCTCCTGGGAGCTTTTAAAGGATGAAAGCTTTATGAGCCCGGAGGTCATCCTGACTTACACGGAAAACGGTTTTTCCGGCATTTCCCATACGTTTCATGACTTTATCCGGGACAACATCGTCCGGGGCGCCTGGCAGCATACGCGCCGCCCGGTGCTGATCAACAACTGGGAAGGCACCTATTTTTATTTTAACGGGGAGAAGCTGATCCGGTTCGCCGAGGAAGCCCGGGATCTGGGCATTGAACTTTTCGTGCTGGACGACGGATGGTTCGGCAACCGGAACGATGACAACGCAGGTCTCGGGGACTGGGTGCCTAATGAAAAGAAGCTGGGCATGACCATGGAAGAGCTGGGGCTCTGCATCAAGAGTACCGGCGTGTCCTTCGGCATCTGGTTTGAGCCGGAGATGGTGAACGAGGACAGCGATCTTTTCCGGGAACATCCGCAATGGGCTGTTTCGATACCGGACCGGAAGCCCAATCTTTCCCGGAACCAGCTGGTGCTGGACGTGAGCCGGAGAGACGTCCAGGATTACCTGATCGATCATATTGAAGCGGTGCTGGCCGCCGGGGATATCTCCTATCTTAAGTGGGATTTCAACCGGAGCCTCTGCGACAAGTTTACCCGGGCGCTGCCCCGGGAGCGGCAAGGCGAGATGGCGCACATGTTCGTGATGGGCACTTACCGGATCCTGGAGCACCTGATCCATGATTTCCCGAATCTTCTGATCGAGGGCTGTTCTTCCGGCGGCGGCCGCTTTGACTGCGGCATGCTGTACTATACGCCCCAGATCTGGACCTCGGATAATACGGATCCCATCGAGCGGCTGTCCATCCAGTACGGCACCTCCTTCATCTATCCGGTGAGCACCATGGGAGCCCATGTAAGCGCATCGCCCAATCATCAGACCGGGCGGGAAACGCCCTTTAAGACCCGGACCGTCATCGCCATGTCCGGCGCCTTCGGCTACGAACTGGATCCCGAGAAGCTGAGCTCCGAAGAAAAGGCCATGATCCGGAAGGACGCCGAACTGTATAAGGAGATCGCCGATACGCTGCTTTACGAAGACTATTACCGGCTGCTTCCGCCGACGCATCCCGAGGCCGCGGCCTGGGAGCAGGTCACGAAGGACGGCAGGCGGGCCATCGTCAGCGCCGTCTGGCATCACGTCAGGGCCAATATGGCGCCGGTCTACATAAAGCTCCGGGGCCTGAAGGGCTTTGCCCACTACCGCATCACCTTTACGGAGGGCCACAGCCCCGAATCCTTAAGCCGGCTGACGGATACCCAGCAGAAGATCTTTAAGGGAGAGATCCACCTGAAGGGCGACACCCTTATGAACGTCGGCCTCTTCCTGCCGGAACCCGTCCGGGAGTTCGACTCCATGATGTTTATGGTGGAGAGGATATAGTGGCAGCCGCATTGAAGATGGAAGCTCCGTTTAACCCAAAGAAACCCGGACTTCAGGACGCATAATTGAGATTCGACTAAAGGGCTGTTTTCTGTCTGTTTGTAACATTTACGCAACAATCAGTCGTTCGACCTCGAAAGCAAGGAAACATGCGGGTTTCAGAAGCTGAAAAGAAGAAAAAGGACCGGATTTGTATGTATTTTTAGGACTTTTTGCCTGATTTTACCTCTGAAAATCGTTCGCTGATTTCCGGCGATTATTCATGAGATCGAGAATGGCTTAAATACTGATTTTTCCCTTGTTTTTCAGAGAATCAGCGAAAGAAAAAACGGGTGATATTTGACATGAAATGGACAATGTGGTATAAATAGCAGCAAAGAAATGTGATAAATACAGTTGTCACAGAGAACAGACCGACAGAGAGGGCAATCAACAGGAGTAGGGAACGATTACGAGATCGCCACTTGTGGGAACCGGTCACAGAGAACAGCCCGACACAGAGGGCAATCAACGTGTAAAACATTAGTTACGGAGTGATGTAAAATTATTACATCGTCACAGAGAACAGCCCGACATAGCGATCAGATCGGCTGGTCCATCAAAAAAATCATTAGTAGAAAAGAACCCATGACATTAGTCATGAGTTCTTTTTTAGTGGCAGCGCCTCTGGCGGGGGATTTTCAGATATATACTTAATCAAGTAAGTATCATTCGGGGCCCCGACTTTGAAGCATCCTGCTTATTTTCGTGGTACTTTGCGGTCGCGAGAAGCCTCCCGGGGCCCCGATTATGAAGCAACCTGCTTATTTTCTGGGTACTTTTCGGCCGCGAAAAGCCTCCCGGGGCCACGACTTTGAAGCATCCAGCTTATTTTCTGGGTACTTTCCGGCCGCGAAAAACCTTTCGGGGCCACGACTTTGAAGCATCTAGCTTATTTTCGTGGTACTTTGCAGTTGCGAGAAGCTTCCAGGAGCCACGACTTTGATGCAACTGTTTAATACAAAGAAAAACCAGATTTCAGGACGCATAATTGAAATGTGACAAAAGGGCTGCTTTTATGCCTTTTTGTCACATTTTCACAACAATCAGTCGTTCGACCTCGAAAGCAAGGAAACTGCGGGTTTCAGAGCCTGGAAAGGAGAAAAAGGACCGGATTTGTATGTATTTTTAAGCCTTTTTGCCTGATTTTGCCTCTGAAAATCGTTCGCTGATTTCCAGCGATCATTCATGAGATCGAAAATGGCTTAAATACTGATTTTTCCTTGTTTTTTCAGAAAATCAGCGAAAGAAAAAACGGGCGATATTTGACATGAAATGGGGAATATGGTATAAATAGTGTTAAAGAAATGTGATAAATACAGGTGTCACAGAGAACAGCCCGACAAAGAGGGCAATCAACCTGGGGTCATATATGATAAAACGGTTTTTATTCTGCAGGGACCGTGAACCCTAGTCACAGAGAATAGCCCGACATAGAGGGCAATCAAAAAGTGCTTCGCGTGCAGCTTTGATGAGCGGTAGCATATCCTTGGGTCACAGAGAACAGCCCGACACAGAGGGCAATCAACGCGACAAATCCTGAGCAATCAAAACCGCTTTTGGTTTCACCGCCCGTCACAGAGAACAGCTCGGCATAGCGATCAGATCGGCTGGTCCATTAAAAAATGATTAGCAAAAAAGAGCCCATGACATTAGTCGTGGGCTCTTTTTTAATGGCAGCGCGCCTGGCGGTGCTTGTTCCAAAAGGTGGAAGTCCCGAATCCGCCCGTTAGCGGTAGAGGGAAGGATACAGCCGAAGGCAAGGGTGCCCGTTGCGAAGGGAGATCTGAAGGAAGGCGGATGGAGGATTTCTAACTTTGTCGAGAGGATAAATTTGAGAGGATAAATGACATGAAAAAGGCATGAAAAAAGGCATGACCCGGAAGTCATGCCTTTTTCTGAAAGCTATAGAATTGTCTTAAGTACTTCGGACCGCAGGTCCGGGCTTTTTCTTTACCGTAAAATCTTTTTTACTATTATTGATCGATCCTTTTCGACCCTTTTTTTATTTTTACGATTGATCCCTTTCAATCCTTTTTTGATTTTTTACGATCGATCCTTTTACAAATCTTATACGATCGATACTCTTATCAATTACGATCGATCCTCTTTTCAATGCTCCTGTCGATGCCATAGAAGATCCATTTCGTTATGGCGGCAGAGGCTCGTCTGAAGATCCGTCCGGGTTGTAAAAAGAAGGCGCAGCTTTACAGTAAAAAAGGCGTAAATTTACAGGGAGATGATGATATCGTCGTAGAGGTCGGGATCCAGCTCTTCCTTATCCTTGGAAACGCTTAAGATAAAGTCAACCTTGCAGAGCTCGCTGATGGCTTTCAGCTGGCCGATATAATCCTTGATCATGGCGCTGTCATCGGCCACTTTGGAGTTATACAGGAAGCTGTCCAGATAGATCTGTTCCAGATCGTAATCCTGTGCAGCAATGCCGCAGATAAAACCGATGAACTCATCGCCGTTCTTTAAGGGATAGCGGGAAGCGTCGATCAGACGGATGTTCCGGTTTAATTCGAACATGTGCTGAGTGCTTTTGTCAATATATACGATATGGCCGTCACAGGTAGAAACAGCGTCGTTTGCCTTGTCGAGAAGATACTTGGTTTTGCCTTTGCCTTTGCGTCCTACGATTAACTGAACCATGGGGCTTTTCCTCCTGAATGTTCATATTTCTTTTTTGTTTTTCAGCGGGCGGTCTTTTCTCCCGGCCTCTTCAGCGGTCAGATCTTTTAAGAAACCGGCTGCCGGTCTGCTCACCAGTCCGGTTCCTTCAGGGGAACCGATCTCCTTTACCGCGCCCTTCAGCGGCCTGTCTCGCAGATCCTTCTCCGGACCTGTTCCGATCCTTCTTCAGATCCTGCTCTGAACCTTTCTCCGGGTCCTTTCGGGGTTTTTATGACCGTCCTGTCTTACTGTCATTATAGAGGAGAAACGGGGAAAAGGCAAGGGAAAAAAACATTCGGGGAAAAACCGGAAAAAGACGCGAAAAAGACATGAAAAAAGCCGGTTTCCCACAACATTTTCCTTGAAAGAACCGTGGTTTGAGTGTATAATACCTTTGGTTTATGCACCAGCAATGGTTAAAATATCAATTTGCGTCTGCAGAAGGAGGTTCCACAGCGTGGGGAACGCGGGAACGGCTGCAGAGCGTTTTCAGTGAGGTGAATGAAATGGCAAATGTATCTCTTGACTACTCTAAGGCAGCCGGATTCTTTTCCGCGGAAGCCAAAGCGGAAATGACCGGCCGGGTCCTGGAAAGCTGCAAAACCCTTCTTGAGAAGACCGGCGCGGGAAACGATTATCTCGGTTGGATCGACCTTCCCGTCAATTATGACAAGGAAGAGTTTGACCGCATCGAGAAAGCTGCGGCAAAGATCCGTGAAGACTCCGACGTCCTGGTGGTTCTTGGCATCGGCGGATCCTATCTTGGCGCCAGAGCAGCCAATGAATTCCTGAACCACACCTTCTATAACCAGCTGCCGAAGGAAGTCCGGAAAGCTCCGGAAATCTATTACTGCGGCAATTCTTTATCCAGCACCTATCTCAACAACCTGGTCGACATCATCGGCGACCGCGACTTCTCCATCAACGTCATCTCCAAGAGCGGAACCACCACGGAAACCGCTGTGGCTTTCCGGATCTTCAAGCAGATGGCAGAGAAGAAATACGGCAAGGAAGGCGCTGCAAAGCGGATCTACGCCACGACCGATAAGGCCAAAGGCGCGCTGAAGACCCTCTCCGATGCAGAAGGCTACGAAACCTTCGTGGTGCCGGATGACGTAGGCGGCCGTTTCTCTGTTCTTACCGCTGTGGGTCTTCTGCCCATCGCTGCCACCGGCGTTGATATCAAGGCGCTGATGCAGGGCGCCGCGGACATGCGCGAGCTCTGCCTGAACACGGAGATCGAGAAGAACGACGCCCTTCAGTACGTCATCGTCCGCAACATCCTCAGAGAGAGCGGCAAGGACGTTGAGATCATGTCCAACTACGAGCCCGGTTATCACTACGTCGGCGAATGGTGGAAGCAGCTCTTCGGCGAATCCGAAGGCAAGGATTCCAAGGGCCTGTTCCCGGCAGCCGTTGACTTCACCACAGACCTTCATTCCATGGGTCAGTTCGTGCAGGACGGCGCCCGCATCCATTTCGAGACCATGGTCAATATCGAAGAATCCCGGGAGAAGGTCGTTCTTCAGCCCGAAGACACCGATCTTGACGGCCTGAATTACCTGGCAGGAAAGGATCTGGATTTCGTCAACAAGAGCGCCTACAAGGGAACCCTGCTTGCCCATACCGACGGCGACGTTCCCACGATGGTGATCGATGTGAAGGACCAGACCCCCTATTCTCTGGGCCAGCTGTTCTATTTCTTCGAGTTTGCCTGCGGCGTTTCCGGTTATGTCCTGGGCGTAAACCCCTTCAACCAGCCCGGCGTTGAAAGCTACAAGAAGAACATGTTTGCCCTTCTTGGAAAGCCCGGCTATGAAGAACTTCGGGAAAAACTTCTTCCGAGACTGTAATGATCTTTGATACGCATACGCATTACGACGATCATCAATATGACGAAGACAGAGAGGCCGTTCTGGCCTCTCTGTCTGAATATAACGTCCGTCTCGCGGTCAATATCGCCGCCGACAGGGAAGGCGTAAAGACCACCCTTGAACTGGCGAAGACCCACGATTTTTTGTACGCTGCCCTGGGCATCCACCCCGACGGCATCATGGAGCTGCCGGAGGACTACTGCGGGACCCTGGAGAAGATCATCCTGGAGGACAGGGCATCGGAAAATCCCCGGGTCGTGGCTGTGGGGGAAATCGGACTGGATTATTATCACCGGGACGATATCCCGCGCGAACGGCAGATCTATTGGTTCCGGAAGCAGCTGGAACTTTCCTGCAGGCTGGATCTTCCGGTGGTGGTGCATTCCCGGGAAGCCGCGAAGGATACCTATGATATCCTCCGGGAGATGAAGACCGGAGACGGCAGCGGCATTGTCCACTGCTTTTCCTATTCGAAGGAGATGGCCCGGCAGTTCCTGGATCTGGGCTATTACATCGCCCTGGGCGGCGCGGTGACTTTTAAGAATTCGCGCCATGCGAAGGAAGTGGCCGCCTACGTGCCGAAGGACCGTCTGCTGCTGGAGACCGACTGCCCCTACATGGCGCCGGTGCCGTTCCGCGGGAAACGGAACGATTCCACGAAGATCCCCTATATTGTCGATGTGATGGCGGAGCTTCGCCATGAAACCAGAGAAGAACTGGAGCGGCAGACCTTTGAAAACGCCCTCCGGCTTTACCGCATTTCCCGGGAGGATCTATGGAACGGCTGATCGAAGTGAAAAACACCATAGCGGTGCTTCAGAAATACGGCTTCAATTTCTCGAAGAAATTCGGACAGAACTTCCTGATCGACGCCCATGTGCTGGAAAAGATCCTGAAGGCAGCGGATATCACAAAGGAAGATACGGTCCTGGAGATCGGCCCCGGCATCGGGACCCTGACCCAGGCCCTGGCCGAAAGAGCCGGTCATGTCTATGCGGTGGAGATCGACGATAAGCTCATCCCTATCTTAAAGGATACCCTTGCCGAATGCGATAACGTCACCGTGATCAACGAGGACATTATGAAGGTGGATCTGGGAGCCCTGGCGGAAGAAGCCGGGCTGACAGGTTTTGCGGCGGCAGATGCAGCAGCGGAAACGTCGGGGAATGGCGGAGAAGGAAAGATACTGGATAAAAACGCGGCTGCAGAAAACCCGGCCGCAGGAAGCGGGAGCAGACCGGGCTTTAAGGTCGTAGCGAATCTGCCTTATTATATCACGACGCCAATCATCATGAGCCTGCTGGAGAAGCAGCTGCCCATCCGGTCCATCACGGTCATGGTCCAGAAAGAAGTGGCCGACAGGATGAGCGCTTCCCCGGGAACGAAGGATTACGGCGCCTTGTCGCTGGCGGTGCAGTACTACTGCGAACCCTATCTTGCGGCCAACGTGCCCCAGAACTGTTTCATGCCCCGGCCGGACGTTTCCTCGGCAGTCATTCATCTGAAACGGTATGAAACGCCTCCTGTCAAAGCGCAGGATCCCGGCCTTATGTTCCTGCTGATCCGGGCGGCCTTTTCCCAGCGCCGGAAGACCCTGGTGAACGCAGTGAAGAATTCAGGAGAGCTTTCCTTTACCCGGGAACAGGTGGAGGAAGCGCTGATGGCCCTTGACATCCCCCTGACCATAAGAGGAGAAGCCCTGGACCTGAAAACTTTCGCGGCCCTCAGTGACGAACTGGGGAAAAACCTGCGGGTTTAAGAAAGACGAGCCGGGAAAACCTGCGTACTGAAGAAAGACAGGCCGTAAGATACCTGTGTACTGAAGAAAGACGGGTCGGGAATAACCGGTGTTTTATGAGGCATGAGCCGGGATAATACCAGCGGTCTTAAGAGATCGGACAGGAACTCAAGATGAATCACACCATTGCCGCCACGCCGGCGGAAGATGAAAAATTCATGAAGGAAGCCCTGAAGCAGGCCCGGAAAGCCTGCAGGCTTCAGGAGACGCCCATCGGCTGCGTTATCGTCAGGACCCACGATTACGACGGGAACCCGATAACGCCCAAGATCATCGCCCGGGGCTATAACCGGCGGAATACCGATAAGAATCCTCTTTCCCATGCGGAGATCATCGCGATAAAAAAGGCCGCGAAGGTCCTGGGGGACTGGCGGCTGGAGGGCTGTACCCTGTACGTGACCCTGGAACCCTGCCAGATGTGCGCAGGGGCCCTGATCCAGGGCAGGATCGACCGGGTGGTCATAGGCGCCATGAATAAAAAAGCCGGCTGCGCCGGAAGCATCCTGAACCTTCTGGAAGAACCCCGGTTCAATCATCAGGCCATCGTGGAACGGGGCATCATGGAGGAAGCCTGCGGCAGCCTGATGACGGCCTTTTTCAAACAGCTTCGGAAAAGCGGCGGACGCACAGGTCGAAGAGAAGGAAAGATCGATTCAATATAACAGCAGAACAGCAGATGGCCGTAAGGCTTATGATAACCCCAAAAAGCATAATGGCTAAAAAGATCATAACTGCCGGAAGTCCCACGACGGTCAAAAAGATGACATCTGCCGTAAGTCTTACGATGGTCAAAAGATCACATTTGCCGGAAGGTTCACGAACAATTGAACAACGATCACAAATAACCGAATAATGATCCCGCAGCAGTTTTACGAGATGGTAAAAGCAGCAGATCAACAGAAAATAGTTAAAGGAACCATCATAACTATGAATAAAAGAATGGACATCAGACGAATCACCTACGATGCGCTTCTTGCTGCCATGTGTGCGGTGCTGGGATACTTCTCCCTGAGCATCGGCACATCCTGGAAATTTACCTTTGAAAACATCCCGGTCCTGATCGGGGCACTCATGTTCGGACCTCTGGACGGCGCCCTGATCGGCGGCGTCGGCACACTGATCTACCAGATGGTCCGTTTCGGCCTGGAGATCTCCACGCCGCTCTGGATCCTGCCCTACGTCATTTCCGGACTGATGGTGGGCTTTGCCGCGAAAAAGAAGCGGTTCAGGTTCAAACCCTGGGAGATCGTGGTGCTGATGATCGTGAACGGCCTGGTGGTCACCACGGTCAATACCGGAAGCCTGTATATTTATTACAAATATATCCTGCAGATCCCGCTGGCGACGATGCTGGCCAACATTCCCATAAGGGTCGCCGTCAGCGTTATCAAGGCCGTCGTCTGCGCGGTACTGATCCCTCTGCTGATCCGGGGCCTGGAGAAGGCGCGGATCTACGAACGGCCCGGGAAGAAAACGGGGAAACCGGCTTGATGGATGATTCAGAGAAGTCCGGAAACAGATGGGAAAGCTGGTTTTACGGAATGATTTGGAAAAGTCCGGAAACAGATGGAAAAGCTGGTTTTACGGGATGATTTGGAAAAGTCCGGAAACAGATGGGAAAACTTGTTTAACAGAATGAGCCGGAAAAGTTCGGAAAACAGGCGGGACAGTCGGTTGATCCGGAAAATGTGAAACAGGCCGGCTGACCAAAAAAACAGAGAAGCAGAATATCAGGAATTTGAAAAAGTAAAGTCATGGATCGTGCTAAATTAAGAAAAATACTCTGGTGGCTTGCCGCCGTCCTGGTGGTGGGTCTGTTATTATTTGTTGTCTTCGGGCGGAAAAACCAGCAGCCGGTGAACCCCGGAGCATCCACGGCAGAGACTGCATCGGAAACCCTTACCCAGGGGATCTTCGAAACGGAGACGACGCCGGAGACGCAGCAGACACCGGAGATAAAAACTTCATCGGAAGCTGAAACGGTGACGGAACAGACAGGATCCGAGGAAACATCGTCCGAAACAGAGGGGACAGGCGGAACAGATGAAGGGGAAGCGACAGCGGAGCCTTCATCAGAAGCGCAGACTTCTCCATCGGAGAAGGAAACGTCGTCGGAACGGGCCGAGGAAAGCACCGCCCGGACCGAGCCGTCTTCTGAAAAAGCGGAAACCACCACCCGGGAACCGGAGACCACTTCCAAAGAAGCCGGCATCACCGTTAAGAAAAACGGCGAGTATTCCGACAAGGAACATGTGGCGCTGTACATTCACACATATAATAAGCTTCCCTCCAATTACATCTCCAAAAAGGAAGCCGAGAACCTGGGCTGGGTATCTTATAAGGGCAACCTCTGGAAGGTAGCCTATGGAAAATCCATCGGCGGCAGCTATTTCGGTAATTATGAGGGACAGCTCCCGAAGGCGAAAGGCCGGAAGTATTACGAGTGCGACATCGATTTTGACGGCACCTACCGGAATGACAAGCGGATCGTATACTCCAACGACGGCCTGATCTTCTATACGGAAGATCATTATGAGACCTTTGAGCAGCTGTATTAAAGAACAACTGAGCTTAGGACGGCTGTGTTAACCAGAAGCTGCGGTAAAGGTTTGATGTGCTTAAGAACGACTGAAGCAGGACAGATGTATCAGCGGGCAGCGGTCATAAAGGGTTGATATGCTGAAGAGCGGCTGAATGATAAGAAGAGCCGGGCTGAAGACAGAACTACTTATTGAACGGTGTTTATTACGGAGCAGACTTCGGAAAAAGAGACAGGAGAGCAGAAGATGAAGCAGCTGATCCTTGATTTTAAGGATTTTGAAAATCGGAGAGAAGTGCATGAGTATATCGCCCGTAAGCTGGAGTTTCCGGATTATTACGGCCATAACCTGGATGCGCTTTTTGACGTGCTGTCTGTTTATCCGGAAGAACTTTCGGTCTATCTGTTTTTCGCCGGGAAGAGTTTTGAGGAGGGCTTCCTTGCCGTTTTCACCGATCTTTCCCGGGAAAATCCCCGGATCCGGCTGTTTGAGACCCGGCTGCCGTAGAGGATCGGGAGAATGTCTGAATATTGCTGCCGGCTGAGATCAAAGTCCTTCTGAACGGTGTGACTGTGCTGAAATATCTGCAGGAATTATTCTTCCGGACCGTTGAAAATGGCTCTTACGGACTGAGGAAGCGGTGCTTCCGAATTGATGAAAATGTTGTTTCTGAATGGATGAAAAGTGCTTGACATTCACAGAAGGTCATGCTATTATAATAAAGCTTTTTGAAAAAAGCGCTGAAATGGCGGGGTAGCTCAGTTGGCTAGAGCACGCGGTTCATACCCGCGGTGTCGGGGGTTCAAATCCCTTCCCCGCTATTTTTTATGCCCTCAGAGGCCTGAAGGCGGTTGCTCATAAGAAAGTTCTGAACCAGAACCTGATTTGTGCAGCAGTCTTTACAGGACGGTAAAAAACAACCGGAATTACCAAACCTTTGGTGTTTGGCAGCTCCGGTTGTTTTTATTTTTGAGTTTTTTCTGTTTATCTTTGAGTTTTTACTGTTTATCTCCGGTAGGGAACGGTATTGCCGGTATCCGCCTGCTCCGTCAGATTGCCTTCAGCATCGAAGGTGTAACGGAAAACGGTACAATTGCCGCCGATGGTGAAAGAACTGGTTGCGGGAGAATAGAATGTTGTCGTTATGCTTTCAACATTCCATTCCAACCGGTCCAGGGTATTGACAGATACATTGCCGCCTAAGGAGCCTTTCACGGAATAGAAAGTCTTCGGAGCGCCCCCTTCAGGATCGCAGATCAGCAGCATCGCGGTGTAGTTATCCCGTACGATGGGGGTCAGTTCTTCAGCGGAAATATCAAATCTACCGTCTTCTTTTGAGTATATATAATCGAGTATTGCCGCTATTTCGTGCCGTCCGCCTTCATCCTGCTGCTTCGGGACAGCATAAGCGGAGAGGTAGACCAGTCCTTCGTATTCAGCCATATCAGTGATATAGTAATCGGAATCGTCCTCTTCATAGGAGAAGCTGTCGGTCAGGGTGCCTTCCCGGTCCATTTTGTACAAAAGCGCGGTGTCTCCGGAAAACTGATTCCAAAGCTGGAGAATATAGCCGTCTCCCAGCCTTGCGGCATTCCGGATCCCGTAATTGCCCACCTCTGTTTTATGGAAGCTGAGCTCCTTCCCGGCCGCATCGTAACAGCTGAGGCAGATATACTTTAAATCGCCTCTGCTGATCACCGCCCAGGTACCATCCCCGTTGGACAGTATGGAGCCGACATACTCATCTTTGAAGCCGTGGTCAAGGCGCCGCTGCCATACTATGCTTCCTTTTTCATCCACAAGGGCGATCCATCCGTAACGTGTACCGGAAACAGAGAAAGATTCGCTTTGTCCCCACAGCACCGTCCCTTCTTTAGTACAGGCATAATCGTCTATATAGAAATCCCTGAATTCCGCGGTCCAGAGCATTTCTCCGTCCTGATAGCATTCCAGCAGACTCTTTTCAAAGACTTCGAAGCCTCGTTTTTCATCATAAACGTACTGAGAATCCGTACGGTAACTGATTCCTTTTTTCGATATTGAGTTCATCCAGACGTTCTTATCCCAAAGCGTGGCAAGTTCTTCAGGCGTCGGCTCGTGCTGCTGAATCTCCCAGCCGGGGACGGCCTGCCGGATAACTTCTGCAGTCTTGCCATACGAAAACTTTTTCTGCGTAATGTCCCGATAAACTGCCTTCACTTCTGATCTGCTCAACCCCTCTCTGGATAATCCGTTTTCCTCGAAAAATGCAACCGCATTGCTGTACTCCCTGGCTTCCGCCGCGGCTGCAAAGCCTGCGGAACCGATCATTACGATCAAGGCCAGACACGCTGCCGCTGCTGCCCATCTGAATCTGCGGGACCGGCTTTTTAAGTCTTTTAAAGGCACGGAGCCTTGTGAAACTGTTTTGTGATCTGCTCTGGAATTGCTGTCTGAAGCAAACATCGTTGCTTCGTCGATATATTTTTCATCAATTTGACTGATGATCTGAGATACCGTCTCTTTTTTCATAGAAATACCCCCTCCTTTTTAAGGTGCTGTCTAAGGGCTTTACGGGTCCGGGAAAGACGTACCGAAATGTAGTGCCTGCTCTTTTGAAACAGCCTGGCAAGCTCGTCAAGCGAATCGGCATGCCAGTAACGTCTGATAAACATGATCCGGCTTTGCTGATCCAGCGTCTCAAGAAAATCATTGATCGCTTCCGCGGCTTCCTTTGCCATTATCTCATCCTCAACAGAGAAAGAGGCAGGAATACAATCCGCAATCTCATCCAGGGCGATATCATAACAGCTGTTCCTTTTCTGAGCGGTGTTCTCATGGTATTTCTTGAGAGCAAGGTTCCGAACGATACGGCAAACATAGCTTAAGAGAGGATCTGGTCTCTGAGGCGGTATTGTGTTCCAGACTCCGAGATAAGCATCGTTAACACATTCTTCGGAATCAAGCCTGTTGTTTAATATGTTATCAGCAACCTTGCGGCATACGGCTCCGTATTTGTCTGACAGTTCGATGATTGCCTGCTCTGAGCGCTCAAAGAACAATTCAATTATCTTGCTATCGTCCAAGCTTCCACCTTCCTTCCTGCCTCACAAATATACTACGGATCCGGAGGGAAATATCTCAATGTAATATTGATTTGATTCCAACGCCAAAAGTCGGACTCCACGGAATGTTTACATTCCAGTGGAGGAAAGACTTCTTGGCGTGCCCCTCATGAAGCACGAAGTGGAGTTTTTACTCCACGAGAGTGCGGAATGAGGGAGGATGGTGGGAGTGC
>JAFRVX010000135.1 GCA_017438305.1 Lachnospiraceae bacterium
AGAAGAGCGGCGTCATCACTTCCGGAGAAGTGGTGCTGGTGCTTTCCAATAAAAAAAGCGCCTATGCGCTGGACCGGGCCCGGGAAAACGGCATCGAGAACCATTTTATCTCCCGGAAAAAAGCCGGATCCCAGGAAGGCTTCGAGCAGGAGATCATCCGGCATCTGGAAGAAAAGAAGATCGATCTGATCGTCCTGGCGGGCTTTCTTGCCATCCTCAGCCCGGATTTTACAAAAAAGTATGATAAACGCATCGTGAACATCCATCCGTCACTGATCCCGTCCTTCTGCGGAGAAGGCTATTACGGCCTTAAAGTCCATGAAGAAGCGCTGAAACGAGGGGTGAAGGTGACCGGAGCCACCGTGCATTTTGTCAACGAGATCCCCGACGGCGGGGAGATCATTGCCCAGAAGGCCGTTTATATCGAAGAGGGCGATACGCCGGAGGTCCTGCAGCGGCGTGTCATGGAGCAGGCGGAATGGATCATTTTCCCGGAGGCCGTGGAAAAGGTCTGTAATGACCTGGTCTCAAAGGAAACTGCCTGAGACCCCGGAGGTTAAGGACCGGCTGAGTGAGACCCCGTCGGGTTAAAGGCCGGCTGAGTTTCCAACGTTTTTGGGCCGGAACAGGAGATAATTAAGGACCGGAACGATCTGCTTATCCGGGAGATACGATAAAAGAGAGGAGATATTCATGGATATTTACAGGATCAGCACAGCAGAAGAACTGATCGCCGGAAATCCCTATCCGGGACGCGGCATCATCGTGGGAAAGACCCCGGACGGAAAGAAAGCCGTCAGCGCCTATTTCATCATGGGCCGGTCCGACAATTCCCGGAACCGTATCTTTACGGAAAAGGGAAAGGACGTCTATACGGAACCCTTTGACGCTTCCAAAGTCCAGGATCCCAGCCTCATCATCTATGCGGCCATCCGGGAACTGGGAAACAGCCTGATCGTGACAAACGGCGATCAGACGGATACCGTTTACGATTTCCTGAAAGCGGGAAAGACCTTTGAAGAAGCCCTGGATACCCGTGAGTTCGAACCCGACGGCCCCAACTGGACGCCCCGGATCAGCGCGGTGCTTACCTTTACGGACGGCGGATTCTGCTATAAGATGAATATCTTAAAGAGCATCGATGCAGAAGGCTCCGCCTGCGCACGGTATACTTATTCCTACCCTTCCGTAAATGGCCTGGGCCATTTCATCCATACCTATGTGACGGACGGGAACCCCATCCCCACCTTCCAGGGCGAACCGGAACGGATCACGGTGCTGGATGACATCGACGCCTATACGGACCTTCTCTGGAAGTGCCTGGACGAAAACAATAAGATTTCCCTGTATGTACGCTACACCGATCTTGAGACCGGGGAAACCGTAAACCGGCTGGTCAACAAAAACCGCTGAGAACCGCATAACTTGCCTGCAGAGGCAGCCGGAAAGGGACAGCCTTTTCGGTAAGCTCATGGCAGGCAGCAGAAACAGGAGAGAACCCATGAACGAATTTGAATTAAAGTACGGATGCAACCCGAACCAGAAACCTGCCCGGATCTTCATGAACGACGGCTCAGATCTTCCTCTTAAGATCTTAAACGGCCGTCCCGGCTACATCAATTTCCTGGATGCTTTGAATTCCTGGCAGCTGGTCAAGGAACTGAAGACCATCCTTGGCATGCCGGCAGCCACTTCCTTCAAGCATGTGAGTCCCACCTCCGCCGCGGTAGGCCTTCCCCTTTCCGATAAATTAAAGAAAGCCTGCTTCGTGGACGATGTGAAGGACCTGGATGCTTCCCCCCTGGCCTGTGCCTATGCCAGAGCCCGGGGTACGGACCGGATGTCTTCCTTCGGCGACTGGATCGCCCTTTCCGATGTCTGTGACGCCACCACCGCGAAGCTCATCAAGCGCGAAGTGTCCGATGGCATCATCGCTCCCGGCTTCACCGACGAAGCGCTGGAGCTTCTGAAGGGCAAGAAGGGCGGCGCCTATCCCATCGTTCAGATCGATCCGGAGTATGTTCCCGAGGTCCAGGAAAGAAAACAGGTCTTCGGCATTACCTTTGAGCAGGGCCGGAACAACTTCGTCATTGATGAAGCGCTTTTAAAGAACGTGGTCACCGAAAACAAGGAGATCCCCGAAAGTGCGGTCCGGGACCTGATCATTGCCCTGATCACCCTGAAATATACCCAGTCCAATTCCGTCTGCTATGCGGTTGACGGCCAGGCCATCGGCGTGGGCGCCGGACAGCAGTCCCGGATCCACTGCACCAGACTGGCCGGCAGCAAGGCAGATACCTGGTTCCTGCGTCAGTCCGACAAGGTGCTGAACCTGCCCTTTAAGAAGAAAATGGGTCGTCCCGACAGGGATAACGTCATCGACAGCTACATCAACCAGAACGAAGAGGATGTGCTGGCTGACGGCAACTGGCAGAAATACTTTACCGAAAGACCCGAACCCTTCACCAAGGAAGAACAGCGCGCCTACCTGGATACCATCACCGGTGTCTCCCTGGGCTCCGACGCCTTCTTCCCCTTCGGGGACAACGTGGAGCGGGCCCATGCCTCCGGCGTTTCCTATATCGCGGAGCCCGGCGGATCCGTCCGTGACGATCTGGTCATTGAGACCTGCGACCGCTACGGGATCGCCATGGCCTT
The DNA here is from genome assembly GCA_017438305.1 of Lachnospiraceae bacterium. Lineage (GTDB taxonomy): Bacteria > Bacillota > Clostridia > Lachnospirales > Lachnospiraceae > UBA1267. The sequence goes on from JAFRVX010000135.1 coordinate 2,659, forward strand.
TACCGGCATGAGGCTGTTCCATCATTAATATCATTAACGCAGACAAAAAGGGCCGGAGTCAGCTGGCCCTCTTGGCATATTTTGCGTAAGGTTTACCGGAAAGCCGGGGAAGCAGAGCGTTTCCCCGGGTTTTCGAAAAAAACGGCAGACAAAAGCGGAGATCATGAAATGAACCTTCTTGTAGTCGGCGGCGGCGGAAGAGAGCATGCCATCATCAAAAAACTGAAAGAAAACAAAGACGTTTCCTGCATTTATGCCCTTCCCGGAAACGGCGGCATGGAAGACGATGCCGTCTGTGTCAATATCAGTGCGACGGATATTGCCGGGATCACGGAATTTGCCCGGACCCACGAGATCGATTACGCCGTGGTGGCCCCGGACGATCCTCTGGTCTTAGGCTGTGCGGATGAACTGGAAAAGGCCGGCATCCCGGTCTTCGGTCCTTCGAAGAAGGCGGCCATCATAGAAGGCAGCAAGATCTTTTCCAAGGATCTGATGAAAAAGTACGGGATCCCCACGGCAGCCTACGAGGTGTTTGACAACGTTTCGGAAGCCCTTGCCTATGTGGAACAGGCACCGCTTCCCCTGGTGGTGAAGGCAGACGGCCTGGCCCTGGGAAAGGGTGTCGTGATAGCCTTTACGAAAGAAGAAGCCGCTGATGCGGTGAAGTCCTGCATGGAAGACAGGAAGTTCGGCGCTTCCGGAGAGCGGATCGTCATCGAGGAATACCTGACGGGTCCCGAAGTTTCCGTCCTTTCCTTTACGGACGGCCATGTGGTGGTGCCCATGGTTTCTTCCATGGATCATAAGAGAGCCCTGGATAATGACGAAGGCCTGAATACCGGCGGCATGGGGACGGTAGCCCCGAACCCCTATTATACAAAAGCCATTGCCGATGAGTGCATGGAGACGATCTTCCTGCCCACCATGAAGGCCATGAACGCCGAAGGCAGAACCTTCAAGGGCTGCCTGTATTTCGGCCTGATGCTGACGGAAAAGGGACCGAAGGTCATTGAATACAACTGCCGCTTCGGCGATCCGGAGACCCAGGTGGTGCTGCCGCTTCTGAAGACGGATCTTCTGACGGTGATGCAGGCAGTGACCAATGAAACCCTCTCCGATCTTACGGTGGAATTCATGGACAAGGCGGCGGCCTGTGTGATCATGGCTTCCGACGGCTATCCGGCTTCCTATGAAAAGGGCTTCGAGATCACCATCCCGGAGGAGGCAAAGCCTCATACCTATGTGGCCGGCGCCGTCAGAAAAGACGGGAAGCTTCTGACAAACGGCGGCCGGGTCCTGGGGGTTACGGCAGTGGAAGACGATCTGCCCACGGCACTTAAAGAAGCCTACCGGCTGGCAGCGTCCATTCATTTTGACAACGCCTATTATCGTCACGACATCGGAAAGAGAGCCCTTCAGGCTCTGGAGGATTGAATGGTTTACAGAATATTTGTTGAAAAGAAGGAAGGCTTTCAGAACGAGGCCAGAGCCCTCTTCAGTGATGCCCGGGAGCTTCTTGGCATAACCGGTCTGGAAAAGGTCCGGGTCATCAACCGGTATGATGCGGAGAACATCAGCCGGGAGCTCTTTGACTATGCGGTGGAGACCGTTTTTTCGGAGCCTCAGGTGGATGATCATTTTGAGACCCTTGAAACAGACGCTCCCTATGTCTTTGCCGTCGAATATCTGCCCGGCCAGTACGACCAGCGGGCGGATTCCGCAGCCCAGTGTATCCAGATCATCTCCCGGGGAGAACGGCCCCTGGTGGCTTCCGCCAAGGTCTATGTGCTTTACGGAAGCCTTTCCGACGAAGATCTGGCGGAGATCAAAAAATACGTGATCAACCCGGTGGAAGCCAGGGAAGCTTCTCTTGACATGCCGGAAACCATTAAACAGCAGTACGACATTCCGGAAGAAGTGGCCACCCTTCAGGGCTTCACGGCCCTGGACAAAGATGGCCTTAAGGCCTTTATCGCCGATTACGGCCTGGCCATGGACGAAGCGGACATTGCCTTCTGCCAGGATTATTTTAAATCTGCCGAACATCGCGATCCCACCATTACGGAGATCCGCATGATCGATACCTACTGGTCGGATCACTGCCGTCATACTACCTTCGGCACCATTATCGATACGGTTGCCTTTGAGGATGACTTCCTGGAGGAAGCCTGGCAGGACTATCTGAAGACCCGTGAAGAACTGAACCGGACGGAAAAGCCCATCTGTCTGATGGATGTGGCCACCATTGCCGTCAGGCTTCTGAAAAAACAGGGAAAGCTTGATAAGCTGGATGAATCCGAAGAGATCAATGCCTGTACCGTGAAGATCGAAGTGGAAGCGGACGGGGTAAAGGAGCCCTGGCTTCTGCTCTTCAAAAACGAGACCCATAATCATCCTACGGAGATCGAGCCCTTCGGCGGCGCCGCAACCTGTATCGGCGGAGCCATAAGGGATCCGTTATCCGGCAGAAGCTATGTTTACGGCGCCATGCGGCTGACCGGCGCAGCGGATCCCACGGTTCCCGTTTCGGAAACCATCCAGGGAAAGCTGCCTCAGCGGAAGCTGGTGCAGACAGCGGCAGCGGGCTATTCTTCCTACGGCAACCAGATCGGTCTGGCAACGGGCATCGTAGATGAGATCTATCATCCGGGCTATGCGGCCAAGCACATGGAAGTGGGCGCCGTCATCGCGGCAGCCCCCGAAGAAAACGTGCGCCGTGAAGTACCGGCTCCCGGAGATGTGGTGATCCTTCTCGGCGGCCGCACCGGCCGTGACGGCATCGGCGGCGCCACCGGCTCCTCCAAGGCCCATACCGTAACCTCCGTGGAGACCTGCGGAGCCGAAGTCCAGAAGGGAAACGCCCCGGAAGAAAGAAAGCTTCAGCGGCTGTTCCGGAATTACGAAGCCTGCCGCATGATCAAGCGGTGCAACGATTTCGGCGCCGGCGGCGTATC
>JAFRVX010000136.1 GCA_017438305.1 Lachnospiraceae bacterium
CATCGCGGCCGGAAGAACTGTCCTTCGGGAAAGGAATATCATTGATAACGGCTTCTCCCTTTTTGTCTAGCCGGTATTTTCCCGTCACATCTTTATTTCCGGACGAAGACTGGGAACAGGCGGTGAGAATGAGAAGCACTGTCAGCAAAAGACAGAAAAAACTTACGGATTGTTTCAAAGAGATCCCTCCTTATACGGTTCGGCCAAGTACAGGCCGGTCTGCCAAAAAAGTTTTTATCAGGTGCGGCGGGCCATTCATGCTTTTCCGGCCGGGTTTCCGGCCCGGAAGAACTCAGTATAATGAAGTCCCGGCCGAAAACGGCGGACGGCTGAAGCCGGTATCTGCCGCAGCTTTATCATACCCGATATCGGGTGTAAGTTCATCATACCTGATATCCGGTGTAGATTTATCATACCCGATATCGGGTGCAGGTTTATCGTACCCGATATCCGGAAGCTTGTCAATTGATTTGAAAGGTGATAAAATCACTTGAAAGACGATAAAACCATTAAGGCCGGAAGGTGACGGGATCATTTATTATGAAGCAGCTGTATCATAAAGAGGACCTGGAGAAGCTGAAAAAAGAATATAAAACAGGGTGGTGGGCTGCAGGGATCCTTATGGCGCTGGCTCTGGCTGCCTGTATTTATCTTGCGGTCAGCGCGAAAACCCTGACATTCAGGCAGCATGAGACTGCGGCGATCCTGGTCTTTCTCTTAACCGGCTGGCTTTGTCTGACAGGCTATTATGCTTTTCTGGATCCCATCAGGCGGCAGACGGTTCATTTTGAGAATATGCTGGAGAAGGAGCCGGAAACCCTGGAAGGACGGGTTACGTTATTAAAAACCTGGGTCCGGATACCAAAGAGCATCACGGTGAGGGACGTGCTCCTGGAACACGAGGACGGCACAGCAAAAAGGATCCGCCTGAACCGGAAATTTGCCGGAGACTTTCCCCAGAAGACCATGAGCATGAAGCTTGAAGTGAGAAGCGGGTACATCACCGGGTACGGACCCGCGGAGGATGTAAAGAGCAGCGGGGCAGCGGAGAATGGAAAAAACAGCGGGGCAGCAGAGAATGTGAAAAACAGCGGGGCAGCGGAATATGATTAATACAGGTTTCAGGGAAAAAATCAGCCGCTTATTTTCCAGGGCTGTCGTATACATACTTTGGGCGCTGTTCGCCTTCTTTCTGTGGACTTTTGTGTTCAACGGCATTTCGGATACTTCCCGGGATAAAAAAGTCACCCTCTACATCAACGCGCTGGAGGTGGACGGTACCCGGCTGAGCGCTGTACTGGAGGAATCGATGCCTCCGGGGATCCGGATGGTCAAGGCCAAGTCTTTTCTGTACTCCCTGCTGGGCTCGGAGGATCTGCTGAATGCAGACCTCTATATCATCAGGGAATCGGATTTTAAGGAATTCCGGGAGTCATTTTCCGGAATGGGGCATTTTCAGTATAAACATCCGGAATACACCTATCATGAGTTTGCAGAGGACGTCAGCGGTATTCTGGTTTATGATCAGGAGGCTGACGTTCGGATCGGGGCGGACTACATCAACTATACGCGGATCGAGGAGAATGAGAAGGACACAGCAGTCCTTCGGTATTATCTGATGTTCGGCAGAAACAGCCATCATACAGGAGAAGATGCCGTTCTGTTAACACCGGAGACTCTGTCGGTTGAGGCTGATGATGCCGCCGTCGCCATAGCCGAAGCCTTTCTCAGATTGAATTCCGGAAAGTAAGTCGGTTTGATCGATTATATGCATTGCTTTTTTTCCTTAGCCCGGGCAAGTACCGTAAACTGCCTGGGCTGATTTATTCAGAAAAGTTTTCCCTGTCAGACTATTGAACGGCTTCTTTCATTCTTTCAGATTTTTCCGTAAAACCGGAAATCCTTAATAACTGATAAAAACTGGTGAAAACTGATAATTTTTCTTCTTTATCTATTGATTTTTTCAGTAAACAGGTATATATTGGCTCTTGTGTACAGGGGAAAACTGTATACTGAAATCACATCTTATTAAAGGAAAAATAAGGAGGAAAAAAAGATGAAGAATGTGAAGCGTGTTCTGGCTTTTCTTCTGGCAGCGGCCATGGTTTTCGCCCTGGCGGCCTGCGGAGGCGGCGGCACGACCCCTTCAGGCACTTCCAAAGAAGGCGCTTCTGAAGGCACATCCGGTTCCGGTTCTTCGGAACTGGCAGGCACCTATGACATCGTAGTCTGGTGTGCGGACAATGTTGTGGAACTCACCAAAAAGCAGATCGAGGACTTCAACAGCAAAAATACGGATGGCATCAAGTTCAACGCCACCGTTGAGAATGTGGGTGAAGGCGATGCAGCTACTCAGATGATCACGGACGTTGAAGCCGGCGGAGACATCTACTGCTTTGCGCAGGACCAGTTCGCCCGTCTGGTACAGGCAAATGCCCTTTCCAAGCTGGGCACCAACGCGGCAGCCATCGTTAAGGACGGCAACGACGCCGGTGCCGTAAACGCGGCTACCATGGGCGGCGATATTTATGCTTATCCGCTTACCGCCGACAATACTTATTTCATGTATTATGATAAGTCTGTTGTCCCGGAAGACGCTGTCGGCAGCCTTAACAAGATCGTGGAAGCCTGCGAAAAAGCCAACAAGTATGTTGCTTTTGAATTATCCACTGCCTGGTATATGGCCTCCTTCTTCTTCGGCGCCGGATGCAAATCCGAATGGTCTACCGATAAAGACGGCCACTGGAATGTGAACGATGACTTCAACAGCGACAACGGTGTTATCGCCATGAAGGCCATGCATGATTTCGAGAACTCCAAGATGTTCTTAAGCAAGAGCTCTGCGGCCGAACTGGATGCCGGCGCGGCAGTGGTCGTCAGCGGCACCTGGGATTCCGGCACAGCCTCCGGTATCCTGAAGGACAATCTGGGCGTTGCCCCGCTTCCGGCCTATACCGTAGACGGCAAGGATTACCAGCTGGTTTCCTACATGGGCTACAAGCTCATGGGCGTCAAGCCTCAGACGGATTCCGTCAAGGCTGCAGCCCTTCACAAACTGGCTCAGTACCTTACCTCTGAAGAAGGACAGCTGGAGCGTCATGAGAAAGTCGGCTGGGGCCCCTCCAACTTAAAGGCTCAGGCAGCTGATTCTGTCCAGAATGATCCGGTTCTTTCCGCAGTTGTGAAACAGGCAAAGAACTCCGTGGTCCAGGGACAGGTCAACGACGGCTGGTGGAACCTGGCGGCAGCGCTGGCTCAGACCGCTAAGGATGAGAGCAGCGAAGATGCTTACAAGAAAGCTCTCGGTACCTATGCTGAAGGCCTTGAGAAGCTGAAAAACCTTCGTGAAGGTCTCCTCTTCGTAGGCGCCTGGAACGAGTGGAACAACACCGATGATGCTGACACTTATGTGCTTACCGGCGACGGCGATGTCAAGACCCTGACGCTGGAAGTTCCTCAGAGTGATTATATGGGCGGCCGTATCGTCAATATCGGCAGCTGGGAGAACGATAAGGGCTTTGCACAGGTCAAGACCGGCGCCGATCTTCTGGACGCGGATTCAGCCGGCGATGACAACAATATCGTCTTCAAGGAAGCCGGAACCTATACGATCACGATCAATACGACCAATAATGAGATCAGCATTACCAAATAAGTCAGTTTGACGGGCATGGGCCGGGATGATCTTTTCCCGGCTCTGCCTTTTTTGGAGCACCCGGGCGGAATGACCTCTGGTGCGCTGATCGGGCGGGGGGAAGGCCCTCTGCTCAGCAGACCCGGAACGCGGCATAAACCGCTTCCGGTGATTTCGTTAAAGAGGCTGATGATGAAAAAATACAGTGATCTGGAATACCTGGCCCTGCCGAAGGGTAAGAAATTCCTGTATAAAACAGCATCCTTTTTTGCCTCGATCCCCGTGGCTCTGAAAAACCTGGTCCTGAAGATCGGCCGGTTTTTCAAGGAGTTTTTCCAGAGTATCGGCAATGAGCTTTCCGATATTTTCCTGACGTTTAAGAACGGTGACTGGAAAACCCGTCTTTCCTTCCTGTTCATGGGCTTCGGCTCCATCGCCCGCGGACAGATTTTAAGAGGACTGCTGTTTCTGCTATTTGAACTGGTCTTCATTTTCTATATGATCTTCGCCGGCGCTCATTGGATGAGCATGCTGCCGTCTCTGGGCAAGGTTGGCCCTCACGAAGAATACAGCGAGGTTCTGGATTCCTATACGACGGTTTACGGAGACAACTCCTTCAAGATCCTGCTGTACGGCGTGCTGACCGTGTTCTTTATTATCGCGTTTATCTACACCTGGCGCGTCAATATCAAACAGAACAAGATCGCTCAGGAGATCACCGCTTCAGGAAAGAAGCTGAAGAGCGGCAAGGATGACCTGAGAAGTCTGGTGGACGATCAGTTCCACAGGACGCTCCTGGCGCTGCCGCTGACGGGCATCCTGATCTTTACGGTCATGCCCATCATCTTCATGATCCTGGTGGCCTTTACCAATTACGACGGCACCCACGACGGCTACAACAATGCGCTGTTCACCTGGGTGGGGCTTAAGAATTTCAATACCATGCTTTCCTGGTCGGGAGGCGGAAACGTTTATTCCGCGACCTTCGGGGAGGTGCTGGCCTGGACCCTGATCTGGGCGTTCTTCGCGACGTTCACCAACTATTTCCTGGGCATGTTCGTGGCCATGATGATCAACAAAAAGGGCATCAAAATGAAGAAGGTCTGGCGGACCATCCTGGTGCTGACCATCGCCATACCGCAGTTCATTTCCCTGTTGTACGTATCCAAGATGTTCGCCAAGAACGGTATCGTCAACGGCCTCCTGTTAAGGCTGGGGTGGATAAAACAGGCCATTGATTTCTGGGGCAGTACGGCCCATAACGCGATCCTTCCCAGGATGATGGTCATCATCATCAATATCTGGATCGGCATACCGTACCTGATGCTGATCGCCACGGGTATCCTGATGAATATTCCCCAGGATCTTTACGAGAGCTCCCGGATCGACGGCGCCAATGCCTGGCAGCAGTATACGAAGATCACCCTTCCCTACATGCTGTTCATCACCGGTCCGTATCTGCTGACGAGCTTTACCAGCAATATGAATAACTTCAATGTTATCTACCTGCTGACGGGAGGTGCGCCCATCAACGCAGCGGCTTCCACGGCGGCAGGCTCGGTAGGTTATACGGATCTTCTGATCACCTGGCTGTTCAAGATCACCACCGGCGCCGGAGCCCAGTATTACATGGCCTCCGTCATCGGTATCCTGGTATTTGCGGTCGTGGCTGTCATCTCCCTGATCGTTTACAACGCGCTGCCTTCAATCAAGAATGAGGAGGACTTCCAGTGATGAATGAGAATAAACAAAAACGGCATATGGGGCTGAAAGCCAGCCGGTCGTTAAGCAATTTCATTGTTTATATCGTCCTGGTAGTGATGAGCATCGTCTGGCTGATCCCCTTTATCTGTATCGTCCTCCAGTCCTTCCGGGTGGAATCCACCTGGCAGGTCGGCTACGTGATTCCCCAGAAATGGGGCTTTGACAATTACATCGCTCTCTGGAACTCGGATTTCAAGGTCTGGTACGTGAATACCTTTATCATTGCCCTGGTGGTGGCCGTGGTACAGACGATCATCGTTCTCTGCATGAGCTATACGCTGTCCAGGTTCCGCTTCAAGATGAGGAACAGCCTGATGCGGCTGATGCTGATCCTGGGAATGTTCCCCGGAATGCTGTCCATGATCATCCTTTACCGGGTACTGAAGGATCTTGGCCTGACCCAGGCCAATGCGGTCCCGGGCCTGATCCTGGTCTACGTGGCCTCCTCCGGCATGGGATATTACGTATCGAAAGGCTATTTTGATACGATCTCCAAGTCTCTGGATGAGGCGGCCCGGATCGACGGCGCGACCCGCGCCCAGGTGCTTACGAAGATCATCCTGCCTCTGGCCAAGCCCATCGTCATCTATACGATCCTGACGGCGTTCATGGGGCCATGGGGTGATTTCGTCTTCGCCCGTTACATTTCTTTCGGTACGTCATCCGGAATGAACGTGGCTGTTGGTATGTGGAACTGGCTGACCCCGGATATGATCAACCAGCGGTATACCATGTTCTGCGCCGGCGGTGTAATTGTTGCCATCCCCGTCGCCATCCTGTTCATGTGCCTCCAGAAGTATTATGTGGAAGGCGTTACAGGCGGCGCGGTCAAAGGATGACGGGCAAGGTGAAAGGAGGATGAAATGGCAAGTGTTAAACTGACAAAAGTCACCAAAGTATATGATAACAGTGTCACGGCCGTCCACGACTTTGACCTGGATATCAAAGATAAGGAATTCATCGTATTTGTTGGCCCGTCCGGCTGCGGAAAGAGCACGACCCTCAGAATGATCGCCGGCCTCGAGGATATCACTTCCGGCACCCTGGAGATCGACGGGGAAGTGGTCAACGACCTTCAGCCGAAGGACCGGGGCATCGCCATGGTTTTCCAGAACTATGCCCTGTATCCCCATATGACGGTCTATGATAATATCGCCTTCTCCTTAAGGCTTCTGAAAGAGCCGGAGGATGAGATCTATGAGAAGGTCACCAGGGCTGCGGAGATCCTGGGCATCACCGAATATCTGATGAGAAAGCCCCGGGCCCTTTCCGGCGGCCAGAGACAGCGTGTCGCCATCGGCCGTGCCATGGTGAGAAATGCAAAGGTTTTCCTGATGGATGAACCTCTTTCTAACCTGGACGCCAAGTTAAGGAACCAGATGAGAGCGGAGATCATTCTGTTAAGAGAACGTCTGGACACCACATTCATCTACGTTACCCATGATCAGACGGAAGCCATGACCCTGGGCGACAGGATCGTCATCATGAAGGACGGCTTTATCAATCAGGTAGGAACGCCCGCGGAAGTCTTCGAAGAGCCGAAGAACCTGTTTGTCGCCACCTTCATCGGAGCGCCTACCATGAATATCATGGATACGGAACTGAAGAAGGAGAACGGCAAGTATTACGTGGTTCCCTTCGGTACGAAGATCGAGGTGGACGGCAGCAAGGGAATACGTCTGGAAAATAAGAATATCCTGCCGCAAAAGATCAAGCTGGGCGTCCGGCCGGAGCATATCGTACTGACGGATAAGCAGAATCCCGCGGCAATACACTGCACCCTTGAAGTGAATGAAATGATGGGCAGTGAGCTTCATCTTCATGTGTATACCGACGACGGGACCCGGATGATCGTCCGCGTGCCTACGCTGGATCTCACCAACGAGTTCCGTAAGGAACTGGTGGGCGGAAAAGAGCTGTACATCACTTTTGAAGGAAAGGTCATGCAGTTCTTTGACGCGGAGACCGAAGAAAACCTGATCGTGGATTAAGTTCTTTAAAACGCAAAAAGCCGGCCGGTCCGGTTACGGCGGATCATAAAAATGGATACAGCCGGCTGGTTACGGCGGATCAATTCTGACAGGAAGTCAGGGGAAACTTTAAAAGGAAGTTTCCCCGGCTTCCTGTCTTTTTACGTCCTGTCTTTTTTGATCTCAGAACTGAAATGGCTTTTGTGTCCGAAACTGTCGTCTGTGCATAATACGGAAACATAGGATGAAGATACGGTCCGGGATACAAAGAAAGACGGTCCGGGATACAGAAAAAGACAGGCTGAGGACACAGAAAGAGAGTTGAAATACCCGGAAAATACGTTATAATAATACTATAGAACGATAAAAATATACAGAACCGTAGCATGCTGCGGTTTATGAACAACCGGAACTTTCCGGTAGATCTGCCGTGAATGTCTCACGTGTTATCCATACTGCAGGAGGATGAAATGCCGCAGAAAGACTGGAATGCAATTGAATGGGTTCTGGAGAGCTGTCTTCCGGAGAAGGAATATGATCCTTCCCGAACAACGCTTGAAGAACAGCAGGAGCTTCGGAAGCACATGGCGCCCCGGATCGATCCTTATCTGAAATCCGTGGAGGCGGATCTTCACCTTATGGGAGATTATATGATCGAAAGCCTGTTTGAACCGGCAGACGGAACGGTTTTTTTCTACAGGCTGCCCAGGTTTCTGCCCATCCCTTACCACGCTGTAGAATGGTATGACATGTTCTATCTGGAAAGCGGAATGACCACGCATTTTGTGGGAAACCGGGCGGTGGTTCTTTCCGCGGGAGATTTTCTGATCATTCCGCCGGGGGTAAAGCATTGTCCGGCGATCCAGACCCGGGACTGTACCGAGTATGCGTTGGGCGTTCGGGCAGGGACGGTATCTTCCTGGACATATTTCAAAGATCCGGAAAGTAAGGCCGGACGGTTTTTTGAAAGCACCTGCCATGCTGAAGCGGAAGAGGGCTTTCTGCTGATAAAGACGCAGAATAAACCGAAAGCCATCGGCGTTCTGAAGCAGCTGTTCCGGGTCCCGGAACAGGAGGACGAGAGGACGCTTAAGCTGATGCCCCTGCTTCTGGAAGCCGCTTTAGGGGAAATGGAGCGGTTTTCCGAAGTCCAGTCGGAAACGGTTTTTTCTTCCGAGGATACAGGGAAACAGGCAGTCCGGTATATCAGCCGTCATTTTTCGACGGTGACCATGCAGGAACTGGAGCGGATGTTTTCCTGCAGCGGACGGCAGCTGACCCGGTATCTAAAAGAGGAGACCGGGAAGAATTTCATCGATTTCCGGACGGCGGAAAGGCTTCGGTATATTACGGATATGCTGGTTCATACAGAGAAGCCGGTGGTGGATATCATCGAAGCTGCGGGCTTCCATCACAATAACTTTTTCTATACCCTGTTCGACAGCGTTTATCATATGACGCCGACGGCATACCGGGAGAGAAAACCGGTCCGATAAAAACGAAAGGAGAGCGCTGATGCCGCTGACGCCGCAGATGGTGTGACACCGGGATCAGACAAGAGGAAGGATGAGTTTACGAAAGACCACCAGATTTATCTGTACCGAAGATTATCCCATCGTGGATACGCCCAAGGGGAAGATCCATGGCTATGTGGACGGTGATGTGTTCTGCTTTCACGGCATCGAATATGCCCATGCGAAGCGGTTTCACATGCCGGAGCCGGTGAAATCCTGGGAAGGCGTGAAGCGGGCCCATGACTATGGCTGCGGCTGTCCGGAGATGACCTATTCCCTGGAGGGCAAAAAGGACGGGAACGAGCTGATCTTGCCCCAGCGGGTCTGGTACATGTCGGAGAACGTCCAGAATCTGAATATCTGGACAAAATCCATTGAGAAGGGCGTTAAAAAACCGGTAATGGTCTGGTTCCACGGCGGCGGTTTTTCCGGCGGCGCGGCCCAGCATCTGTATTCCTATGAAGGCTGGGAAATGGCGGAAAATTATGATGTTGTCCTGGTGAGCGTCAATCACCGCCTGAATATGCTGGGCTTCATGGATCTTTCCGAATTCGGAGAGGAATACCGGTATTCGGGAAATGCCGGAATCGCCGATCTGGTGGAAGCTCTTAAATGGGTCAGGGATAATATCGTCTGTTTCGGCGGAGATCCGGACAATGTGACCATTTACGGCCAGTCCGGCGGCGGCGGAAAGGTGACGACGTTAATGAACACCCCCGCGGCGGACGGGCTTTATCATAAAGCCATTATCCAGTCCGGCGTCATGAGGGACAGAACGAATGCCGATACCCATAAAGCCATGGTCCAAAGAGCGGTGGAACTTCTGGGACTTACGAAAGACACCATCGATGACATCGTCTCAATGGATTACAATAAGGTGGCTGATGCCGTCAGGACAGCCATGGCCGAAAAACATATGAGTCCCATGAGCTGGGCGCCGATGCCTGACGGAGAATATTATCTGGGTTCTCCTCTGGACCACGGCTTCCGGGAGGAAACAAAGGATATTCCCCTGATCGCCGGGACAGTGGTGACGGAATTTATTCCTTCTCCTGTTGGAGACAAATCCCGCTGGTCCTTAGAAAAGAAGGAGCAGACGGTGCGGGAACGGTTCGGGGATAAGACCTCAGCGGTGATGAAAGCTTTTGAAGAAGCCTATCCCGAGCTGGACGTATCCTATGCGGCCTCCGTGGATCTGGCCATGCGGCCTTCTTCGTTGGAATTCCTGGAGAAGAAAAAAGCCGTAAGCGATACGCCGGTTTTCAACTATGTGGTCACTTACGAGCTTCCCTATCTTGGCGGCATGATGCTGGGGCACAATACGGATCTTCACCTGATGTTCCATAACGCGCTGAACGTGGAAGGCATGATAAAGGAAGGCGTTACGGAGCGGCTGCAGGACGAGATGGCAGGCGCCTGGGCGGCCTTTGCGAAAAACGGCGACCCGGATCATGAGAAAATGATCCACTGGGAAGCCTGGGATCCGAGAAACAAAGCCTGCATGGCCTTCGGGGACAAAACCATGCTGAAGATCAATCATGACAGCATGTTAAGACTGTTTGCCGAACCGCCTTTCAGGATCGGATAAGCGTATATACAGAGTCGGTATATACGAAAAGCACAAGCGGGATCCGCGATATATGAAAAAAGCATGAGCGGAATCCATAATAGTTAAAAAGCACGAGCGGGATAAGTAATTCCTGAAAAAGAACAAGCCGGATCGGTAATGCCCGAAAAAGCATAAAACAAAATAAGTCAGTACGAATATAATGTATATGAGAACGGCACCCCGGGGATGATCTTCTCCGGGGTGAATGATATGGTGCGCCTGTCTCTTTATGATATGCAGATCCGGCCCCTTTAAATTTTACAGCTGCAGTGTTATTCATCTTTGCAACTGCGGTGTTTTTATCTTTGCATCCACTGCCTCTTTATCTTTTGAATCTATAGCCTCTTTATCTTTCTGGTTGTAAAATCCGGAAAAAATGTTACAATAGAGAATACTGTAATCAGAAATGACTCTTTTTAAGGAAAACGATATGAAAATTTGCGAATTACTGAAAAAAGTCAGTTATCAGGTGATCTGCGGATCCGATCAGGCGGAAGTGACGGGGATATCAAAGGACAACCGGAAAGCAGCGGCGGGGGATCTGTTCCTCTGTATTTCCGGGACCCGTTTCGACACCCATGAGGAAAGTATCATCGCTGCCCTTGCGGAAAAAGGCGTGAAGGTCTTTGTGACGGAGAAGGAGATCAGCCTCCCGGAAGGGGTTGACTGTACGGTCATCCGGGTAAAGAATACCCGGGAAGCCGGCGCTTATCTCTACAGCGCCTGGTACCAAGACCCGGCGGAAAAAATGACGATGATCGCCATCACAGGATCCAAAGGGAAGACTACGACGACCCATATGCTGGGGGCCATTCTGGAAAAAGCCGGGCTGAAGGTGGGGACCATCGGTACCAACGGAGCCATTTTCAACGGTGAAGTCCATGAACTGGCGAATACCACGCCGGATTTTGACGAAGCTCAGAAATATCTTCGTGAAATGGCGGATTCCGGGGTTCAGGCCTGCGTTTTCGAAGTCTCCTCCCAGGGTATGAAATATCACCGGGTGGACGGAATTGAGTTTGATTACGGTATTTTCATGAACATCCAGACCGGAGACCATATCGGCCCGAATGAGCATGAAAGTTTTGAAGATTATATTTACTGGAAAGCCCAGGTGGTAAATCATTCCCGCCTCGCTTTTATTCATTCGGATGATGAATTCCATGAGGATTTCATGGAACTCGTCACCTGTCCCCATGAGTTTTTCGGATCGGGAGAAGAAGCGGATTACCGGGCATTTGATATCGAAAAGACCTTTGACGAGGAAGAGGACCAGCCGGGTATTTCCTTTAAGACCGCTGGCAAAGTCGAGGACAGCTTCTGGCTGAACCTTCCCGGTGATTTCAACGTCTGGAACGCCCTGGCGGCCATAGCCGTTGCGGACCATATGCAGATCCCGGTCTCCGCCATGAAGGAAGCCCTTTCCACGATGCACATCAAGGGCAGGGACGATATCGTTTATAAAGGGAAGTTTTCCGTCTGTGTGGATTTTGCCCATAACGGGGCTTCTGCCTGGCATCATCTTCAGGCGCTCCGGGAATATCGGCCTAAACGTCTGGTCTGCGTATTCGGCGCCGACGGGAACCGTTCCGTCGGAAGACGCCACGGCATGGGAGAAGCCGCCGGAAAACTGGCGGATTTTTCCATCGTCACCTCCGGCCATAACCGGTGGGAGACCTTTGAAGCCATCCTGGAGGATATCAAGGTTGGGCTTCACAGGGCCGAACATCCGGAATACATCGCGATAAAGGACCGTAAAGAGGCCATCCGCTATGCGATCGAAAACGCGCAGGAAGGCGACCTGATCACGATCCTGGGACTAGGCCACGAGACCTGGCAGGAGGAAATGGGGGTGAAATCCCCGCATTCCGATACGGAATATGTAAAAGAAGTATTAAGGGACATCGGCCTGTTATCTTAAGAAGGGAGCAGCATCATATGAATAAAAAACCCGTAAACGGCATGAGGGATATTCTTCCGAAGGAGATGGAGATCCGCCAGTACGTGCTTTCCGTCATCCGGAAAACCTATCAGGAATTCGGCTTTACCGAAATGGAGACCCCCATCGTGGAATCCATGGAAAACCTGCAGGGAAAGCAGGGCGGTGAGAATGAAAAGCTGATCTTCAAGATCATGAAGCGGGGAGATAAATTCGATCTTTCCAGGGCGCAGACGGAAAATGATCTGGCGGATTCCGGCCTTCGCTATGATCTGACCATGCCCCTTTCCCGGTATTTTGCCAATCACCAGACAGAACTTCAGAAGCCCTTCAAGGCGCTGCAGATCGGGCCTGTATTCCGGGCTGAGCGGCCGCAGAAAGGGCGTTTCCGCGAGTTTTACCAGTGCGACATTGATATCTTCGGGGATGCCACCAATCTGGCGGAAACCGAGCTGATCCTGGCGATGTCCACGGTGCTTTCCCGCCTGGGCTTCCGGCATTTCCAGATCAGGATCAATGACCGTCGGATCTTAAAAGCCATGGCCGCTTTTTCAGGCCTTCAGGAGGATCAGTACGATGAAATGTTCATCATTCTGGATAAGATGGACAAGATCGGACTGTCCGGCGTCCGGGAGGAACTGCTGGAAATGGGTCTTACGGAAGAGAACGCGGACCGCTATCTGAATCTTTTTGACATTATCGAAGGGAAGACCGGGACGGATGCTGTCGATGCGATGAAAGCGAATCTGGATGGAAAGCTCACTGATGAAGTGGCTGAAAATCTGAAGCAGATCTTTACGATGGTTTCCGCGGCGTCCGAGGTGCCGGTGGAACTGATCTTTGATCCGACCCTTGTCCGCGGCATGGGCTATTATACGGGACCGATCTTTGAGATCGCGGTGCCCGAATTCCAGAGCGCCATGGGCGGCGGCGGAAGATATGACGAGATGGTGGGCAAATTTGTGGGCCAGTCCACGCCGGCCTGCGGTTTCTCCATCGGCTTTGAGCGGATGATCTCCATCCTCCTGGAAAACGGTTTTACCGTTCCGGGGAGCGAGAAGCGGATCGCCTTCCTGATGGAAAAAGGCCTTTCTCCGGAGAAAACAGCAGATGTTCTGAGGCTTGCCCAGGAGGAAAGGAAGACCGGCGCCCGGGTCCTGACAGCCGTTATGATCAAGAACAAAAAGTTCCAGAAAGAACAGCTGAAGGCCGAAGGCTACGAAGAGATCCGGGAATTCTATGAAAGACCCCTGGAAGGGTGATATAGAGCGAAACAGAAAAAGAAAAGTAAAGAAAAAGCGAAGTAAAGAAAGAACGAAGTAAAGAAAAAGTATTAGAAACTAAAACTTCCCATAGCAAAAATGGGCTTTGCTCCTTGAAAACTCAATAATACAGGCAATCAGATAGGATCTTTACGCGGACAATGCTGCTTTTGCCAGTGAATTACGGATATAATCCGGAAGTCGGCCGACGAACATC
>JAFRVX010000137.1 GCA_017438305.1 Lachnospiraceae bacterium
GACATCCTCGGGTTTGCCTTCTTCCACGATCACGCCCCCGTCCATAAAGATGACGTGGCTGGCCACGTCTCTGGCAAAGGACATTTCATGGGTCACCACGATCATGGTCCGGCCTTCCTGAGCCAGTTCCTTCATGGTATTCAGCACTTCGCCGATGAGCTCCGGATCCAGGGCGCTGGTGGGTTCATCAAAAAGCAGGACCTCGGGATTTAAGGCTATCGCCCGGGCGATCCCCACCCGCTGCTGCTGTCCGCCGGAAAGCTGGCTGGGATAGTAATCGGCCCTGTCGGAAAGACCGACTTTACGAAGCGCTTCTTCTGCCCGCGCCCGGGCTTCCTTTTTCGGCACTCTCCGGCCTATCGTAAGCCCCAGCATGACATTTTCCAGCGCGGTCTTGTTATTGAACAGATTATATGACTGAAAGACGAAGCCGGTGCGTTTCCGGATTTCGGCGATCTGTTTTTTGCGGACCGTATGCAGATCCACCGTCATATCGCCTACGGTAAGCTCGCCCTCATCGGCCTTTTCCAGGAAATTGATGCAGCGGAGGAAGGTGGTCTTGCCGCTTCCGGAAGGCCCCAGAATAACAACGGCTTCCCCTGGATGGACTTCCAGGTCTACTCCTTTCAGGATCTCGTTATTGCCGAATTTCTTTTTTAAACCTTTTACTCTAATCATGAATACTCCTAAAGTTCCGGTGCAGGCGTCTGTACATGATTACCGCTTACCTGGTGCGGACGATCCATATATCCCAGATGCAGATTGGTCCATATGCTCCGGCTGTCGGTTTTCCGATTGTTCTGCGGATATTTCTGTTAGTTTTTAAATTCCGGCAGGAAAGGCTCAGCTCCGTTCCTTTTTATAAACGGAAGCCCTTTTCTCCAGCCAGACAAAGAATTCCTGGACAATAAAGCACAGGATGACAAATACGATCAGTACGTCAAAGTAGGATTCCACGTAGCGGTAGCCGAAGCCGCCCTCGGTTTTCGCAACGCCCATGATATCCGCGAGGCCCATATAGAACATCAGGGAGGTCCCCTTGATCAGTCCTACCACGTCGTTGCCGATGTTCGGGATGGCGCTGACCAGGGCCTGGGGAATGATCACGTGGATATAGCTCTGGAAGCTGTTCAGCCCTATGGTCTTACAGGCTTCCAGCTGTCCCGGACTCACAGAAGAAAGGGCTGAGCGGAACACTTCGGAAAGCTGGGCCGTACTGAAGGTGCTGCAGATGAAGATGGCGCAGGCCCGGGTATTTCCCACCAGGATCTTGTAGACGTCTATCGTGAGGCCGGCGTTTTTAACGGCCTTGTTGATGACATCCGGCAGCGCGGAATAGAGAAGGAAGATCAGGATCATCAGGGGCGTTCCCCGGAAGAAAGAGATCAGCACCTTGAAGATCTGGGTCAGAACCGGGACACGTTTGAAGGTCACCAGGCCCACCAGAAAGCCCAGAGGCAGCGAAATGAGCAGAGTCCCCAGAAGCACGATCAGGGTGTTCGGCAGCCCTTTTACGATGATGATCTTGAAGGTATCGACCATAAAACGGAAGGATTCAGAGGTAAACATCTTATTTCACCTCCTTGACGGCCGGACGGTAAAAGAGCCTGCGAAGGCCTCTTCTCTCCCGGTCTTCCGTTTTGTTCTCTTCCTGAAGTCCCATCTTCCTGCGAAGATGCCCCTCCAGGAGTCCGAAGCCCAGGGAAATGAGATGCGCCATGGCCCAGTAGACCAGGGCCACCGCCAGGTAGATCTCAAACACATGGACGCCGTATTCCCGGGTGTTGATCAGCCGGGCGTTTCCCACAAAGTCCACGATGCCAATGGAAAATCCGGTGGCGGTCTCCAGAAGGCCGGAGCAGACCAGGTTCGCCAGGTTTGGCAGGGCGATGAGAAGCGCCTGTGGCGCCGTTACGTGAAGCAGGGTCTGAAAAGGCGAAAGGCCGCAGGAAAGCGTGGCTTCCGTCTGCCCCTCCGGAACGGCGAGATAAGCTGACCGCAGGGCTTCTGACATCCTGCAGGAGGTAAACAGGACCATCGTGATGATGATATATATGGCCTTATTCCAGCCGTTCATGTCTATGCCCCACAGCTTCAGGAACAGCATAGGCAGGCCGAAATAGATAATGAACAAAAGAACGATAAAGGGGGTACCCCTGACGATCTGCACGTAAACCCGCATGATCCCCCGGACGATGCGGGATTTCCTCAAAGCCAGCCAGGCGAGTCCTATGGAAAGGGGAAAGGAAATCAGCATGGCGATAACAAGGATCAGGACCGTCAGCGGCAGAAAGGGAAGCAGCTTCGAAAAACTGCTGAAAAAGTATTCAGGCGAAAAAATCTGCATGTACTTTCTCCGTAAATAAACGCTCCGTAAATAAATAAGGGCACGAACGCCAAAAGATAACGTTCGTGCCCGTCAAGGGGTCTGACTCCACAAAGCGGGCCGGTTTTATCAGCCTTTATAATCTTTGTTGGGTTCTACATCCTGGAATTCAAATCCATCGATATATTTGAAGACGTTTTCACCGTAATATTTTACGGAAATGGCAGCCATGGTGCCGTCTTCATACAATTTCTTCATGGCTTCGTCTACGGCCTTGACAAGCGCTTCCTGATTCTTTGTGTAGAGGATCCAGGTGCCGAAACCGCCGTCGGAGAAATTCTGGAAGAAGGTCTTTCCATCCGGATCTACGGTCTCAACGACAGAGGTGTAATTGGATTTCAGGAACTGGGCGCCGTCATAACGGCCCTCGGCGATGTAGCGGATCGAGGTGGAAACATCCACTTCTTCAGCTACTTCATAATTGATCTGTACGTCGTGGTTCTTGTTGAACTCCTGGAACATATCCAGAGAAGACTGACCGGGCGCCGTGGGAACCATATGGAGGCCCAGGGTGGCAAAGGTGGTCAGGACTTCTTCAGCGGTACCGTCGGAAAATTTATCCTTCAGGTTCGCGGGCAGGATCAGCCCACGGATGCCGCCGGATACGGGGTATTTGGGGAAGAGATACTTTTCTTCACGAGTGGGATTCCGGAAGGCATTAAAGATACCGACCTGATAGGTTCCGGCGTCCATGCCGGCCAGAACGGTTTCCTGGGCTACGGATTCAAACTGGAATTCGTAATCGGGAAGCAGTTCGTCCACCAGCTTCATGACTTCATAGTTTTCGCCGGCGGGCTTGCCGTCTTCGCCAACATAGGCGTTCGGCATGCTGACGGTGTCAACGCCGACTTTAACGACCTTGACATTGGCGCTGCTGCTGCCGCTGGTCCCCTGAGAATTGCTGCCGCAGGCTGAAAGAGAAACAGCTGCGAGACAAAGAGCCAGTACTGCAGCGAGTAAAGCTTTGCGTTTCATTTTCATGTTTTTCCTCCTCTTGGTGACTGTACGGAATCGAAAAAACGATGTCCGCGGTGGTGATCTATATAGAGCAGAACAGGGCTGCTGCCCTGGCCCGCTGTATATCATCAGATGGGGAAATATCGTTTCCTGAAGAAACAGTTCCCGGGAATCACGGCCTCTGAAAATCCATCAGGAAATGCTGCTCTCCTTTATGACCTTATCCCGGATCTCCTGTCCTATCTCTTCCAGGAAGGCTTCCAGCGTTTTCTGGCCCATATCGCCGTCCGCGCGGCTTCTTACAGATACCAGGCCGGCTTCCTCTTCTTTCTGGCCTACCACCAGCATATAAGGAACCTTTTCCAGCTGAGCAGCCCGGATCTTGTAGCCGATCTTTTCGGAGCGCTTATCGGTCACGGCGCGAAGACCCGCTGCTTCCAGCTTCTCCTGCACCGCATCGGCGTACTGTTCGAACTTATCGGATATCGGAAGCACCTTGACCTGTACGGGCGCCAGCCAGGCAGGGAAGGCACCGGCAAAATGCTCGATCAGGATGCCGAGGAACCGCTCCACGGAACCAAAGACCACCCGGTGGATCATGATTGGGCGGTGACGCTTGCCGTCTTCTCCCATATACTCCAGTTCGAAGCGCTGGGGCAGCTGGAAATCCAGCTGGATCGTGGCGCACTGCCAGGTCCTGCCGAGACAGTCTTCCAGATGGAAGTCGATCTTCGGGCCGTAGAAAGCGCCGTCGCCTTCATTGATGATGTAGGAAAGGTTCAGGGCTTCCAGGGCCTCTTTAAGGCCGCTCTCCGCCAGCTCCCAGTCCTCATCGGAGCCCATGGAATCCTCGGGCCTGGTGGACAGTTCGATGTTGTACTTAAAGCCGAACAGCTTGTACATGCCGTCGATGATCTCGATGATCCGGCGGATCTCATCCTTGATCTGTTCGGAGGTGATATAGATATGGGCGTCGTCCTGGGTAAAGGCTCGGACGCGCATTAAGCCGTGCAGCTGGCCGGATTTTTCGTTCCGGTGCACCAGGCCCGGCTCCAGCAGCCTTAAGGGCAGGTCTCTGTAAGAACGGGGCTCGTTCTGGTAGACCAGAATGCTGCCGGGGCAGTTCATGGGTTTAATGGCAAATTCACCGTCCTCCGTAGACAGGGTGAACATCTCTTCTTTATAATGATCCCAGTGGCCGGAGGTCTCCCAGAGGACCCGGTTCAGCATGATGGGCGTGGAGATCTCCACATAACCGGCTTTCCGGTGCACCTGGCGCCAGTAATCCATAAGGGTATTCTTAAGGGTCACGCCGTTAGGCAGCAGGAACGGGAATCCCGGACCGTATTCGCTCAGCATGAAAAGCCCGAGTTCGCGGCCCAGCTTTCTGTGGTCGCGCTTCCTTGCTTCTTCCATCATCTTAAGATAGTTATCCAGATCCTCCTTCTTGGGGAACGCCGTGGCGTAGATCCGGGTCAGCATCTTGTTCTTTTCGGAGCCTCTCCAGTAGGCGCCGGCGATGGAGGTGAGCTTAAAGGCCTTGCCCACGCCTTTGGTGGACATCAGATGAGGTCCGGCGCAGAGGTCCGTGAATTCGCCTTGTTTGTAGAACGAAATGGCCTCTCCTTCTTCCAGATCCCGGATCAGCTCTACCTTGTAGGGCTCTTCCATCTTTTCCATCAGCGCGACCGCTTCGTCTCTGGGAAGCTCAAAACGCTCGATGGGCAGATCTTCTTTGATGATTTTCCGCATTTCCTCTTCGATCTTCGGCAGATCGTCTGCGGTAATGGGGGAAGCGAAATCGATGTCATAGTAAAAGCCGTCCGCGATGCTGGGGCCGATGGCCAGTTTCGCATCGGGGAAAAGGCGCTTTACGGCCTGGGCCATCACATGGGATGCGGTATGGCGCAGGGTGGAAAGACCGCCCTCTGCATCTGAGGCTGTCAGGATCTGCAGTTCACAGTCGTCACAAAGGACTGTCCTGAGATCTGCGACTTCACCGTTCACAAGGCCTGCACAGGCGACTCTCGCGAGGCCGGCGCTCAGATCGGCGGCAATGTCGATAATGCTTCTGTTTTCCTGGTATTCCTTTACGGAACCGTCTTTTAAAGTGATTTTCATAGGTTTGTTCTCCTCATACAACAAGGTTGAATGTTATTATACAAATAAACGGGAAATCACGCAAGAGTGAATATTGCACGATTTCCTCTGTCGTGTAAGTGTATCCGCGATGATTTTTGGTATCATCAGTGTCCAAAAAGACTATATAGAGGCTGCCGGATTGACAAGGGGGGCATTTCTATTCTACAATACACTCAACAGAAACGGGACCGGATCCTGCCGGATCGGACCGTTATTTTCAAGGAGGATTATCATGTTCGAACTTACACCCAAAAAACTGACCGTGGAAGATTTCAAACCCTATGGCGAATTCAGGGATCTCCTGGGCGTTTCCGAAGCCCCCGGCTTCTTCCCGGATCTTATCCAGCTGAATTTCGGCACCACCACCCTTCCGTCCATTGACGTCTGCAGAGTCAAAAAGGCCGATGAGAACATCATCCGCTTCGTGGAATATCATTCCTACACCTGCGAAGGCCTGATCCCCCTGGACGGCGACGTGGTCATCTACGTCGGCAAGCC
>JAFRVX010000138.1 GCA_017438305.1 Lachnospiraceae bacterium
AAACGCCGAACCTGCCGGCGCGGCCGGCGATCTGCCGGATCTCTTCCGGTTTCAGCGGCCGGCGTTCTATCCCGTCGAATTTCTCGCTTTCCAGAAAGACCACCCTTCTTATGGGCAGGTTCATGCCCATGCCGATGGCGTCCGTCGCCACCACGACATCGGTCTGCCCGGAGGAAAAAAGCCGGGCCTGTTCATGGCGGACGTCATAGGGCAGCGCCCCGTAGATGATGCTGGTCTTAAAGCCCCTGTCGTGAAGCTCTGCGGCCACCGCATGGACGTTGCTCCGGGAAAAGACGATCAGCGCGTCCCCCTTCCGGGTATTTTTTTCCATATGATACCGGCGGGTCTCGCAGATGAGGGGCGTCATCCGCTGATGCCGGACGATCTCATACGTATCCCCGCAGTCGTTGATCATCCGGACCAGCAGGTCTTCCGCACCGGGCGCCGCGCACACATGGATCTCCGGCGCCAGCACCCCCAGCACCGCCGCCGTCCAGGAACCGCCCCGGTCGGGATCGGAAAGCATCTGGGCTTCGTCGATGACCGCCACTTCATAATCCTGATCCATATCCAGCATTTCAATGGTGGATGCCTGGATATTGGCGCCGGGCATATCAAACCGCTCTTCTCCCGTAACCAGGGAACACGGCACGCCGTCCCGGTTCAGCGTATCATACTGTTCATAAGCCAGCAGCCTTAAGGGACCTAGATAGATGCCGTCCCCGGCACTTTTCAGGGCTTCCATGGCATCATGGGTCTTCCCGGAATTCGTGGGGCCGATGTGCAGGACAAAGTGCCGCTTCATCTGCCTGGCTTCCGGGAACAGGTCGATATAATTATCCGGAATGGCCCGGAGCACCCTGGCATTCAGCCGGTCCTCTTTCCGACGTTTTTCCCGGCGTCTTTTATAATAGCCGGGTTTTCTTGTGTCTGACATGCGGTAATCTCCTGTCTCACCCAATGGGTCCGCTGCCGGTCAGCAGTTTTCTTTTCCGGCAGCCTCGTTTCTTTCCCGCTCCCAGGCGTCAAAAGCCTCTCCCATGTCTTCTTCATTCAGATGAAGGTTGTAGGCCTTCAGATCCTCGGGAGGCGTCATATAATCCCCGTACATTCTGGTCAGCTGTTCATGATAACCCGCGGGAAGCGCTGTCTTCCGGCCCCGCAGCTCGCCTTCCGGTTTCGAATAGGCAAACCAGGCGGCCGGCAGGAACGCGGTGGTATGGTCGATGGTCCGGGCGGTTATCTGAAAACTGGTCAGTACATCGTTCATGATGGCCATAGTCTTTGTCCACCGTCCTTCCCATTTCGAGTTGATCTCCAGATATTTCCGGTAAAGTTCCCCGACGGAATGCTTTTTCCCCAGGAAGGAAATGCCCTTCATGGCCGCTTTCACCAGAACGGATCCCGCCTCATGCTTCTCGGAAAACCGGTGGTTCATGGCCTGGACATAGACAAAAAGCGTCCGGTAATACAGCAGCCTTCTGGAAAAAGCGCTGTCCGGCGCCTGCATGATAAGAAAGATATCGAGAGACGGATGATTCTGAAGATTATTGTAAGCCCTGTCCTCTTCCGTCTCTTCCCGGAGCAGATACCGGGTATCTACGATCCGGGGAAGAAAATCGTAAAAATATGGAGAAAAATCTTCCGGCTCCACCAGTTTCAGGTAGTCCGGCAGTTCTTTTAAAAGAAGGGGCTTCAGCTTCAGGTAATCGCTGTAACGCATCTGGATGTCCATATCATCGTCCCAGGGAATAAAGTTTTTTTCACGGACCGCTCCTATTTCGGTTCCGCTGTAAGGCCATACCGGGACGTTGACCTTCCGGGCAGTTTCTTCGGTTATCGTATAGATATCGTATAAGATATCCTGCAGTTCTTTGATTTTCATGGCCTCATTATACATGATACCGGCAGACGAGGCAAGAGGCGAAAAACCCAGTCAAGAAGGAGACAATGAGCCGAAAAGGCGATGTTCGGAGGAGGCAGAAAGCTGAAAACGAACCATCCGGAAGGAGGCCGGAGGCTGAAATCGCGCGGGTCCCGGACACAAGAATATACGACCCCGGACATAAAAAAACGCCCCCTGGAAGCGTAAAAAAATATACACAACGGTATAAAACGCTCCAAGGGGCATGAGAAGAAAACACGATCCGGGTATAAAAAAGCTGCCGGAACCAGGTTCCGGCAGCCGAGTTCTATTTATTGTGGCAGGAACCGCTCATGGGACAGTGGCCGCAGTTTCCTCCGCAGGAAGAGACGCCTTTTTTCTTGTCCCGGATCATCACCAGGATGATCCCGGCGACAACCAGCAGAAGGATCAGCACAATAATGATATTTGCGATATTTTCCATGATCCAGGTCACCATGATCTACTCCTCTTCTATCGTTCTGCCGGAACCGACTCCGTCCGGCCTCGTACGTCTCACATTCTACAGGGATTGTAACATGTCCTCTGCAGACCGTCAATCCTGTATTCCGGTACTCTGCCGGCATCTCTGACCTGCCTGATCTGCAGGCTTCATTCCGCCGGTCTGACTTGCAAGTTTTTTCTTACCGGCTTACCCTGACCTTTTCCGTCAGTGTTGTTGCTTCCGAATACTTTCTGAAGAACAGCATGTAGATCATCAGGCCCAGGATGGCAAGGGCAAAGATCAGGCCGATGACGTTGACGTTCCCGGTAAAGAGCCGCCCGAACTGATAGATCATCAGAGCAACTGCATAAGCGAAACCGCACTGATATCCGATGGCAAACCAGGTCCACTTCGCGTTGTTCATTTCACGCTTGATGGCGCCGATGGCTGCAAAACAGGGGGCGCAGAGCAGGTTGAACACCAGGAAGGAATAAGCCGTAATGCCGTTGAAGGCCTGGGCAAGGGCCTGCCAGGCAGTCAGCTCGCCGCTGCCGTACAGGATGCCCATGGTGCCGACGATGTTTTCCTTCGCCACAAGGCCTGTTATCGAAGCCACGGCGGCTCTCCAGTTGCCCCAGCCGAGAGGCGCGAAGATCCAGGCGATGGCATTTCCGATCCGGGCCAGGATGGAAAGCTCAAGCTCATCCTCAGCCAGCATCCGGAAGCCATCTTCCGTAAAGCCGAAATAGGAAGTGAACCAGACCAGGATCGTGGAAAGCAGGATGATGGTACCGGCCTTTTTGATAAAGGACCAGCCGCGCTCCCACATGGAACGAAGCACATTGGAAACCGTGGGAAGGTGATAAGCCGGAAGCTCCATAACGAAGGGAGCCGGTTCGCCGGCAAACATCTTTGTCTTTTTCAGCATTATGCCGGAGCAGATAATGGCGGCCATGCCGATAAAGTAGGCAGAGGTCGCTACCCAGGCGGATTTGCCGAAGATCGCGCCGGCGATCATCGCGATAAAGGGAACCTTGGCGCCGCAGGGGATAAAGGTCGTCGTTATGATGGTCATTCTGCGGTCGCGCTCGTTTTCAATGGTACGGGAAGCCATGATACCGGGAACACCGCAGCCGGTGCCGATCAGCATAGGGATAAAGGACTTTCCGGAAAGACCGAACTTACGGAAGATACGGTCCAGAACGAAAGCGATACGGGCCATATAGCCGCAGGCTTCCAGAATAGCCAGAAGCAGGAAAAGGACCAGCATCTGGGGAACAAAGCCCAGAACCGCGCCGACACCGGCAATAATGCCGTCGAGAATCAGGCCTTTAAGCCAGTCAGCGGCGCCGACCTTGTCCAGCAGGCTTTCCACCAGTACGGGGATACCCGGGACCCAGACACCGTCATCCGCCGGATCAGGAGCATCAAAGCCCTTCTCTTCGAAGAAAGCCAGAGCGTCTTTATAGGAGATGCCCAGGATGCCCTCTTCTTCCAGTTCTTCATCGGTTTTTTCGGGAACACTATCAAAATAGACCGTGAGTTCGGAGGTCTCCAGGGTCTCTTCGTCTTCCACCACCACGGTGGAGGTCTCCGGACCGGTAACGGCTTTCAGCTCTTTCAGGACAGCTTCTGCGTCAAAATCTTCACCCTCGGGATCGATCTCCACATAGGCGTTGATGGCATTCAGCGCATCGCCGTAGGCCGTGTCTTTTTCTTCATAGGCCTTTGAGCCGATACCGAACAGATGCCAGCCGTCGCCGAAAAGACCGTCGTTGGCCCAGTCCGTAGCCGGTGTTCCCACGCCCACCATGGAGATCCAGTATACCAGGAACATGACCACGGCAAAGATCGGAAGACCCAGCCAGCGGTTGGTCACCACCCGGTCGATCTTGTCGGAGGCGGTCAGTTCGCCGGCCTTATGTTTCTTATAACAGGCCTTGATCACGTCGGCAATATAGAGATACCGTTCATTGGTGATGATGCTTTCCGCATCGTCGTCCAGTTCGGCTTCGGCTGCCTGGATATCCTGTTCGATATGATTGCGGGTAGCCTCGTCGATCTTCAGCTGCTCCATGACCTTGTCGTCCCGCTCGAAGACCTTGACGGCATACCAGCGCTGCTGCTCTTCGGGAAGGTTATGGACCACCGCTTCCTCGATATGGGCAATGGCGTGCTCCACAGGCCCGGAGAACTTATGCATCGGGATGGTCTTCCCGTTTTTCGCAGCATCGATGGCGGCTTCTGCCGCTTCCATAACGCCGTCGCTCTTTAATGCGGAGATCTCCACCACGCGGCAGCCCAGCTGTCTTCCCAGTTCTTTGGTATTGATCTTATCCCCGTTCTTGTTGACCACGTCCATCATGTTGATGGCCACGACCACCGGGATGCCGAGCTCTGTCAGCTGTGTCGTGAGGTACAGGTTTCTTTCCAGGTTGGTGCCGTCGATAATATTCAGGACGGCATCGGGCCGTTCCGTGATCAGGTAATTCCTGGCCACCACTTCCTCGAGCGTATAGGGAGAAAGAGAATAAATGCCGGGCAGGTCGGTGATGATCACACCGTCATGCTTTTTAAGCCTGCCTTCCTTCTTTTCCACGGTAACGCCGGGCCAGTTTCCCACGAACTGATTGGAGCCGGTCAGGGCGTTGAAAAGGGTCGTTTTACCGCTGTTAGGGTTACCGGCCAGGGCAATACGAATATCCATGTCAGTTTCCTTTCATACTCTTCTTTTCTTTCCGGAAGTTAGCCGAGGCAAACCGCCGGGTGTAAAATAATCAGGGGATGCCCCCTGAAGCTTTATTCGACTTCTATCATCTGGGCGTCTGCTTTTCGTAAGGAAAGCTCGTAATTACGGACGGTGATCTCCACCGGATCTCCCAGAGGCGCCACCTTGCGCACGTAAATGCTTACGCCCTTTGTGATCCCCATGTCCATAATACGTCTTTTCACGGCGCCTTCCCCATGAAGTTTAACCACCTTCACGGTATCACCGATCGGAACGTCACGCAGTGTCTTCATATGTTTTTCACCTCCTGTATTCCTTCACTGTTTCCGTTTCTGCCTCTGCAGAACATCAAAAACAGTTTCAGATCATGATCTTCCGGGCAAGCTCATCGCTGATGGCTACCCGGGCTTCCTTGACCTTGACGATCAGGTTGCCGGCTAATTCGCTGACCACCATGATCTCCGTTCCCGGGACAAAGCCGAGGTTTTCCAGATGCTTCCGGACTTCTTTTGACCCGCCTACGTGTTTTACTGTCTGAGGGACGCTTCTGTCCGCAAGGCTTAAAGGCATCATCTTTCTTCCTTTCCGAAGCGGCTGATGGAAAATGCCGGAATCATAATCAATTCATTGGTTAGTCTTCGCTAACGACTACGTATTATAAGTTATCCTTCGCTAACTGTCAAGAGATTTCAGAGGAATTCAGGAAATTTTTCGGCAAAACCATAGAAGAGATTATTATCAGGAATCTGCGGAAGTTTTTTTATCAGGAGGCTGCGAGAAGGTTTTTATCGGGAGTACGAAGGAGGTTTTTTATCGGGAGTACGTGGGAGGTTTTGTATGGGGGCTGCGCGGGAGATTATTATCGGGACAGGCTGCCGGAAAAAACACTTTCCTAAACATCGGTTTTCTGATATAGTAATAGCTGCCTGCTGCTTCCGGCAGACATGTTTTTTAAATTTTTTTATCATTTATCATCAGGAGGACTGTCAATGGCTGACAATAAGATTCTGACCCGTGCCGAAGTTCCCGAACCCTATACCTGGAACCTGAAGGACATCTTTGAAAGCGACGAAGCCTGTCTTCAGGCGCTGGAAGAACTCAAAGGCTATCCGGAAAAGATCGAAGCTTTCCGGGGAAAGCTGGGAGAAAGCAAGGAAACGCTGCTCGCCTTCTATCAGCTGAGCGACGAGCTGGAGGTAAAGCTTTCGAAAATGTCCGGCTATACCAGCATGAAATCCGACGAGGATACCGCCAACGCCGTATACCTGGACCTGAAAGGAAAGGCCATGACGGTCTTTGTCCAGATCATGTCCAGCGCAGCTTTTTCCGATTCCGAGATCATGGCCATCCCGGAAGAAACCCTTCAGGATTGGTTCGCTGCATGTCCCGAACTGACCACCTATAAGCGTCCCATTGAAAAGATCCGGAAACAGGCCGAGCACATCCTGCCGCCGGCGGAAGAAGCCCTTCTCGCCTCAGTACGGGAGCTTTCCGAAGCCTCCGAAAATATCGCCGGAATGCTCCGGAACGCCGATATGAAATGGGGAGACGTGACGGACAGCGAGGGAAACGTCTATCCGCTGACAAACGGCTCTTTCGTTCCGCTTCAGGAATCCTCTGACAGAGCGTTCCGCGAACAGGTCTTCAAGGCCTTTTACGAGAATTACAAGGGTCTGAGAAACACTATAGCCGCCACGCTGGATGGCCAGTTCAAGTCCCTCCTTTTCTTCTCAAAGGCCCGGCACTATACTTCCACCCTGGAGGCTGCCCTGTCTTCCACTGAAGTTCCCGAAAGCGTTTATCTGAACCTGATCGAGGCCGTTCATCAGAACCTGGACAAGATGTACCGCTACGTCCGGCTGAGGAAAAAACTGCTGGGCGTGGACGAGCTCCATATGTATGACGTTTATACACCCATTGTCAGCGATTTCGAGATGAAGATCTCCTTTGAAGAAGCGAAAAAGACCGTTCTTGAAGCCCTGAAGGTTCTGGGAAGCGACTATACGGATCTTCTGAAGGAAGGCTTCGAAAACCGCTGGATCGACGTCTATGAAAACGTCGGCAAGCGCGGCGGTGCCTATTCGTCAGGATCTTCCCGGCCGCACCCCTACGTCCTGCTGAACCACAAGGACAACCTGGACAGCGTCTTTACCCTGGCGCATGAAATGGGTCACGCCCTTCATTCCTGGCATTCCACAAAGCATCAGCCCATCGCCACCGCGGACTATGTGATCTTTGTGGCCGAGGTGGCCTCCACCGTCAATGAAGTGCTGCTGAACCATTATCTGCTGGATCATGCCACGGACAAGACAGAGCGCGCCTACATCATCAACCACTTCCTGGAAGGCTTCAAGGGAACGGTTTACCGTCAGACCATGTTTGCCGAATTCGAACTGATGATGGGCCATATGGCAGAGAATGCTGAAACCCTTACGGCGGATGCGCTTTTCGAAAAATATCTGGCCCTCAACAAGCTGTATTTCGGTCCCGATATGGTTTCCGACGAAGAGATCGGTTATGAATGGGCCCGGATCCCGCACTTCTTCTACAATTACTACGTCTTCCAGTATGCCACCGGCTACTCAGCGGCGGTGGCCATTGCCAACCGCATCTTAAAGGAAGGCGAAACCGCCGTACAGGATTACAAGAAGTTCCTGTCTTCCGGCTCCACCATGGACCCGATTTCCCTGCTGAAGATCGCCG
>JAFRVX010000139.1 GCA_017438305.1 Lachnospiraceae bacterium
CACTCCCACCATCCTCCCTCATTCCGCACTCTCGTGGAGTAAAAACTCCACTTCGTGCTTCATGAGGGGCACGCCAAGAAGTCTTTCCTCCACTGGAATGTAAACATTCCGTGGAGTCCGACTTTTGGCGTTGGAATCATTTTATGGTTATGCAAGGCCTTACTGTCGTTCAAGCTGAAATATGGTCGATTAAGTCAGAAGTATTGATTATCTATACATTCTATGTTAACGTAACTCTGTAAAAAGGAAAGAAAAAGTAAAGAAAAAGTAAAGATCATGCAGCACACATGATTAGTTTTAAAGAAAGTGGGGGGATTTGAAAAGAGTAATATATATGGAGGCGTTCAACCCTCTGTCCAACTGGAGCAGAGAACTCGGTTCACAGGAGTTTGTTTAAGCCGGGGCAGCTTTTGTGAAAGACTTTCTGCTATTGTCCTAAAGTCATTATTGGCAGTAAGGAGAAACAATCATGAGAATAAACGTTAGACTTGCCCGCGGCTTTTTCCTTATCCTTTTCAGCATCCTCTGCCTGAGTTTGTTTTCCTGTGGAGGTACGGCAAGTACAGGGATAACCGCGGATACCTTGGATGTTAAGATAACAGGCTGTGATGCCGGAGCTTTCCCGGTCTGGTTTCACAGTCTTACGGAAAATGGCAGCCCTAAGCTCGAGATACTCTTTAAACTGGCCGATGAATCAGAAAGACCCATTAACGTTCGGTATGATGAGACTTACTGCCGGTTATATTCCGGCGGCAGGGAAATGGCACCGGTAAAAGAGAAAAGGGAACCTGACTATAACAGGAGCATCGATCCGGACATGGACGGCGGCCTGAATGCAGGGCTTTTGTGTCTGGACCTTACCGCCTTCAAATTAGAAGAGGCGGGAGAGTATAAAATATCAGTCCCGGTCATGGCCGAGGGGAAAGAAACGGAAATGACTTTTACAGCCATGATCAGCCATCTTCCGGAAGCAAGGAAGGCGCCGGAAGAGGGAACAGCGTTTTTGAAAAACGCAGCAAAGCTGGAAGCTTTCTGTACCGGCGGCTTACTGGCCGGAAGAACTGCGGTTACAGGAAAGCAGGACTCGCCGGAACTTTTCAGCAAGCTGGAGGCCTTCTTCGACGAGACATGGGAAAAGAAAGAGAACGCATCGGTATCTCACCTTTCAGATAAGCTGACCTTTTTCGATGAAAAGGGAGCCTGGTGCGGCGAAATCTACCTGGGAACAGGTTCCGATATCGAAATCAACGGAACCGTATATCAGATGAACACTTCCGGGGAGAAACGAACTTTGTGGACTGAAATAAGGGAGATTCTTACTGAAAACTGGCGGAATTCCGAACTGCCGGAGTTTTCACAGCCGGTGAAGACAGAGTGATTCAGTGCTGTTTCCTCTTTACTGAATCATATTCAGCCATAAAAAAATGACCCCCAAAAGTCAGATTCCTGGTCCGACTTTTGGGGGTCAGTTCATTATTACAGCAGCTCTTTCAGATCCTCGTCTGACAGCACGGTTTCGCCATAACGCTCCAGTACCTTTTCCGCCGTTTCCGTATCGTCGACGCGAAGGACCACATAAGCGTTTTCGGGACCGGAAGAAGTGAAAGCGTAGATGTATTCGATGTTGATGTCTTCCGTATCCAGGATCTGCAGAATGGTGTTCAGCGCGCCGGCTTTATCCTTCATTTTGACGGCAATGACCGGGGTTTCCGTGGCGATGGTGTGGGCGTCCAGGATCTGCCGGGTCTTGTCGATATCGGAAACGATGAGCCGCAGGATCCCGAAATCCTTGGTATCTGCCAGGGAAAGGGCACGGATGTTGACACCGGCTTCGGAGATGGCATTTACCGCACGGGAAAGGGAACCGGGTTCATTGACCAAATAGACGGATAATTGTGTGATAGCCATGATACATACCTCCATTTTATATTACTTTAGTCGTGAAGTTTGCGTTTGTCAATAACTCTTACGGCTTTTCCTTCTGAGCGTTCGATGGTCTTCGGCGCCACCAGGTGCATCTTGGGGCCGATGCCCAGCATGGACCTCATGGCAGCTTCCAGATTCCGTTCCCTGGCCTGGATATCCGAGACCTTATCGGAAAACTGTTCGGGACTTAATTCCACATAAACGTCAAAGGTATCGTTGTTTCTGGCGCGGTCCACCACGATCTGGTAGTTCGGGGTATAGCCTTCCTTTAAGAGCACGGCTTCGATCTGGCTGGGGAAGACGTTGACGCCCCGGATGATCATCATATCATCGGAACGGCCCATGGGCTTGGACATTTTCACGTGGGTCCTGCCGCAGGAACATTTCTTCCGGGAAAGAACACAGATGTCCTTGGTCCGGTAGCGAAGGAGCGGGAAGCCCTCCTTGTCCAGGGAAGTGAAGACCAGCTCGCCTTTTTCGCCTTCGGGAAGCACTTCTCCGGTTTCCGGATCGATGATCTCCGCATAGAAGTGGTCTTCGTTGATGTGCATGCCGGTCTGTTCCTCACATTCGAAGGAAACGCCGGGGCCGGAGGTTTCCGTCAGACCGTAGATGTCATAGGCCTTGATCCCCAGGCTCTTTTCAATGGAGCGGCGCATTTCTTCCGTCCAGGGTTCCGCACCGAAGATGCCGGCCTTTAATTTATTGTCTTCCGGCTTGTAGCCCCGTTCTGCCAGGGATTCGCCGATATAGGCAGCGTAGGAAGGGGTGCAGCAGAGAATGGTGGCGTTTAGGTCCATCATGAACTGGATCTGCCGTTCGGTGTTTCCCGAGGACATGGGAAGGGTCAGACACCCTACCTTATGGGAGCCGCCGTTCAAGCCGGGGCCGCCGGTGAAGAGGCCGTAGCCGTAGCAGACCTGGACCACGTCTTCGTTGGTGCCGCCGGCCGCCACAATGGCTCTGGCGCAGCATTCCTCCCAGAGATCGATATCATGCTGGGTATAGAAGGCCACCACGCGCTTTCCGGTGGTGCCGGAGGTGGACTGGATGCGGACACAGTTTTTAAGATCAGTGCCCAGAAGGCCGTAGGGATAGGCTTCCCTTAAGTCATCCTTGGTGAGGAAGGGCAGTTTTTTGATATCGTCGATGGTTTTGATGTCTTCCGGCTTTACGCCCTTCTGATCCATCAGGTTCCGGTAATAGGGAACATTGTCGTAAACGTGTTTCACCTGTTTGACGATCTTCTCGTTCTGGATCTCGATGATCTTCTCACGGGGTGCGGTTTCGATGTCTTTCTGATAATAGTTTTTCATGAATTCTCCTCTTAACTGGTGAATAAGTAACTTCCGCAGAATTTCCGGTTTTCACAGGTCCCGGTTACTGGTGCGGTTGGGATCCGTAACTGCCTGCTGCGGCAGTTATCTGCCGAGGTTGTCCGTGATGCCGACGGTCTTGCTGGCGTCGTAGCAGGAGAACATTTCCTCTGTGTGAACCGGGACGTGCTTTTTCGTAAAGAAGCTCACCACCGGAACTATGATCAATCCGCCCACCATGGCGATAACGCCTGAGTAGAGTGAATTCGTAAAAATGAAGGATAAGACGGGAATACCGCTTACGCTGAAGAGGTTCAGGGAGATCATCAGCTGGATGACTTCCAGAGCCACGCCCCAGACAAAACAGGTGATCACAGCGGTTTTGCTGGTTTTTCTGGAGTACAGGCCGTAGAGGAAGGGGGCCAGGAAGGCACCGGCAAGAGCGCCCCATGAAACACCCATCATCTGGGCAATGAAGAGGCTCTTTGAATGAGCCTGTTTAATGGCGATAAGGGCGGATACGGCAATGAAGATCACAATGAAGATCCGCATGATAAACAGCTGCTTCTTTTCTTCCATGGGCTTTTTCAGAGAAGGACTGATCAGGTCCAGGGTCATGGTGGAGGAACTGGTCAGCACCAGGGAAGAAAGGGTGGACATGGATGCGGAAAGCACCAGGACAATGACGATGCCGATAATAATGCCGGGAAGCGTGGAGAGCATTTCCGGGATCACCGCGTCGAAGCCGTTCGCCGCGACGTCCACGTTGTAGAGCCTTCCGAAACCGCCCAGGAAGTAACAGCCGCCTGCCACGATAATGGCAAAGACGGTGGAGATGATGGTGCCTTTCTTAATGGACCCTTCGTTCTTAATGGCGTAGAACTTGCCTACCATCTGGGGAAGTCCCCAGGTGCCAAGAGACGTTAAGAGCACCACGATCAGCAGAAACAGGGGGTTGGGGCCTAAGAAGGAAGCATATTCCCAGCCGCCGCTTGCGCCTTCCGCCAGTCCCTTCATGGCAGCCATGAGTCCGCCGTTGTCCTTTAAGACAGCGCCGATAACGGCCACGATGCCGAACAGCATGATGATGCCCTGGATAAAGTCGTTCCAGGCCGTGGCCATGTAGCCGCCCATAATGACGTAGATGCCCGTCAGGACCGCCATGATCACCACACAGACCGCATAATCCACGCCGGGGAAGGCCATGGCAAACAGCCGGGAAAGGCCGTTATATAAGGAAGCGGTATAGGGGATCAGGAAGATGAAGGTGATGATGGCCGCAGCGATCTTGAGCTTTCTGGATTCAAA
>JAFRVX010000140.1 GCA_017438305.1 Lachnospiraceae bacterium
ACCGGGAAGCGGTTCCTTCGGACCCACTTAAGGATCCGGCTGCGATCGACGCCGGCCAGAAGGGCGGCTTCATCGACAGTCAGATACTCCGGATTGGAGCTGACAGCCTTCGGAGGTGCTTTTTTCGCCCTTTTGGGAGATGACTTCAGGCAGTCTGCGTAATGGATATTGGCCGCCTCCGGGTGGCCGGCACGGTCTTCCGGCTTCAGATATTCCGTCTGTCCCGCATACCAGATGTCAAAGCTCCGGTTCAAGATCCGTTTTTTGCCGGCAAGCTCGATGACCTGCAGTGTTTTGCGGCCCCGCTCGCTGCGCATGATCTCATAAACGGTTTTGCGGGGAACATCAAGAAGCCTTGCCATCTCCGGCATCGTCATGGAGTGCCGTTCCAGCTCAGCATCCTTCTCCTGGTCCTCCAGCGTCCGGTATTTGGACTGGGAGGCGTACCATTTTTCAAAGGCGTCCCTTGGAACTCGCTTCCAATAGTCCACCAGGATAGTGGGCAGTTCATACCGGTTGATGATGGAGTAGGCTACATCTTCAGAAACACCGAGCATCTTTCCCATATCCTGAGCGGAATAGGATTCCTGATGGAGCCTTTCGCCCGGCGGCTCCCCGGTGACCTTGCGGTATTTTACCTGTCCGGCGTACCAGTGCTCGAAGCTTTCGATAACCACGCGCATTTTGCCGGAGACGAGGACGGTATCGAAGTATTCCTTATGGACCAGCCAGTAGGATTCCACTTTCTTCAGTCCCAGGAGCCGCCCCATTTCCCGGACGGACATGGTCTTTTTCTGTTTCGTTTCCATGTGTCGTCTTCCTTTCTTTATGTAAGATTTCAGCCAGGCTTTTTCAGCCTGGCTGAATCATAGCGGCTCTTTGCTGAAACTTTTAGGATGTCGATTCGGTAAATGTCTGGGAATGACATCCTTGACAGGCGATGCATCCCGGATCACTGTTTGTCCAGCCAGTCGTCGAAGCTTTTTCTGGAGATCCTGTATCCGGTCCGCCCGAGCTTAAAGTAGCGGAATTGATTCGTTTTCAGCAGGTCATAGACCGTTGTCCTGCCGCACATCAATATATTCTGAAGGTCTTCTACGGTATAGCAGCGCTTCTCCGGGGCAATCGGAACCGCGCCTTCCGGGAAGTCAGATGCTTCCGGGACATCGTATATTTCACATGCTTCCATCATGTTTTTATATCCTCGCTTTCCTTACGGTGCTTCCACGCACTCCGGGATCTCCATGCCAAATTCAATCAGCATGGCAGCCTCTACAGCTTTCATCTGCTCCTTGTTGATCTTTCCAAGGTACCTGCGGATCCGCTGTTTATCGATCGGCTTAGGCTGTTCTATGACAGCCATAGACGTGGCATTAAGCCCCCGGACGTTTTCCAATAATACATGCGTCGGAAGGTCCAGCCTTTTCAGCTGCGTTGTGACCGGCGCAACAACCATGGTGGGACTGAAGAAGTTTCCGATGTCGTTTTGCAGGACCAGACCGGGTCTGACGCCGCCTTGTTCAGACCCTACGACCGGGTCAAAATCGACAAGATAGATATCTCCGCGCCGGTAGATCCAGTTCTTCACCGAAGAAGGATCCCTGCGGGGCTTTTCGGCCTCATTGATCATCGTCATGTGCTTTGTCCTCCTCAGTATTTGATCGGCAGCGCCGTCTTGACACTGGCGCCGTTATAGATACGGACGACCTGTGCCAGATACTTTTTATAGCCGCCCAGGGCATCCCCCATGGCCCGGCCGTCGCGATAAATGGTCAGCGGGTCCTTCTTGCGGCACTGGCGGATCAGGCGCTTGCGGTCATATTCCTCCCAGTAGAGATCTACGAAAGCACACATGGCAGTAACGGTTTCGGAACGGAGTGCATCAGGATCGCCGTCCCAGGCTTCCAGAAGAATACTGAGGGCTTCCTTATATTTCTCCGGTCCGAGACGGGAGAATTCCTTAAAGGCGGTGGCCACGCAGGCCAGACGGTTGCGCCCCCGCTTCTGGCCCATATCAAGAACCGCGCCGGTTTCCTCTGTTACTGCAATAAACTTGAGGACAACCTGGTCTTCACCGAAGGCCTTCGCCCGCAG
>JAFRVX010000141.1 GCA_017438305.1 Lachnospiraceae bacterium
GGAAGATGGTTCCGGGTCGTCATGGGGATCTTCACCCAGCTGGGGCCCCTGCTGATCTACTTCTTCGGCGGCCTGTTCATCATCCGGAATTTCGGCCCGGCCCTTACCGTCGGTACCATCACCGCCACCGTGGCCCTGATCAACCGGCTTTACCGGCCGGTGGAATCCCTGACCAACATCCACGTGGATTTTACACGCTCCCTGGCGCTGTTCACCCGGATCTTCGACTATCTGGACCGGGAGATCACCATCACGTCGCCTGAAAACGGGCTGACGCCGGACATGGAGATGCAGGATATCGCCTACGAGCACGTGGCCTTCAGCTACGACGAGGGGAACCCGATCCTGACGGACATTTCCTTCACTGTCCCGGGAGGCCGGATGTATGCCATCGTGGGACCATCGGGCGCCGGCAAATCCACCGTCGTCAATCTGATCCCCCGGCTTTACGATCCGGACAGCGGCGCCGTTAAGATCGGCGGGACAGACGTTCGTGACATGGACCTGGCGTGGCTCAGGAAAAACATCGGCATGGTGACCCAGGACACATATCTGTTTAACGGCACGATCCTGGATAACCTCCTCTACGCAAAAGAAGACGCGTCGATAGAGGAGGTCGAAGCGGCCTGCCGGGCAGCCAGCATCCATGACTTTATCGCGAGCCAGCCGGAAGGCTACGGGACGATGGTGGGCAACCGGGGGCTGAAGCTCTCGGGCGGTGAAAAGCAGCGCCTGTCCATCGCCCGGGTCATCCTGAAGGATCCGAAGATCCTGATCCTGGATGAGGCCACCTCCGCCCTGGATTCGATTTCGGAAAACGCTATCCGGGAAGCCCTGGAGGGTCTGATGAAAAACCGGACGAGCATCGTCATCGCCCACCGCCTGTCCACGATCTTAAGCGCGGACAGCATCCTGGTGGTCAAAGGCGGCGTCATCGCGGAACAGGGCACTCACGAAGAACTCCTTTCACGAAACGGCATCTACCGGCAGCTGTATGAGACCCAGTTCCGGGATGCCCTTGAATATGAAGCTTCCCATGTCTCCGGGATCCTGCCTCAGAGCATTGATGGATACCACGGATCCGTTCCGGAGGGACACCACGGCTTCGGTCCGGACGGAGGCTCGGGGCCCGAACCGAATGGGCGTCCCGGCTCTGATCAGATTGGACGTCCTGGTTCCGGCCAAAAGGACCGCCCCTCCCTTGACACGGACAGCCATCCGGGGCCCGGTTCCGGTGAGACCCATTTTCGTCCGGAACTTCTGGCAAATGACTTTGACGTTAAAAAACTGGATGAATCGGATATCACGGACGTGTTCAGGCTCTGCCGGGACAACCGCCGTTTCTTCCGGATGCTGAAGATCCGTCCGGGCCGGAAGATGCTTACCGACATCGTCACCAATCCGCCTGCCGATGCCGGTCAGGATACGATCAAATACTGCTTCGGTTTCTATGACCAGGGGCAGCTGATCGCTGTTCTGGACCTGGTGCTGGGCTATCCGGAAAGCAATGATGCCTTTATCGGCTGGTTCGTGGTGGCTGCTGACCGGCAGCATGAAGGCATAGGTTCCCAGATCATAGCGGATCTGAGGGCTGCCGCCCGGGAACAGGGCTATGATTATCTGTCCGTCGCCTCTCCCTCCGTCAGCGAAGACGCGGCTTCCTTCTGGGAAGGCCAGGGCTTCCGCCGGACCGGGGAAACGACAGAGCAGAACGGCTATCCCGCGGAAACCTGGGCCAGGGACCTGTAACGGCTTTAAACCTGTTCTGGATGGCGCAAAAACACTGTTCTGTGTTGAATGGCCGCGTTTCCTCGTAGCGTGAAATGACAGCTGTCCTCCCCTTTACAGTCAATAGACAGAGTGCCCTTCGTTTCGTATAATTATGATTAAATTTATATATTTTCAAATCCGGACCGGGCCGAGCACGCTTTTCGGGTTGAATGCTGACTCCGGATTGAATGCGGTCCCCGGATCGAATGCAGTGCCCGGGCTGAATGCGGTCTCCGGCCTTAATCCGGGACTGTTATGAAAAATATCATCGGGTTAGAAATCTCAAGGAGGTATTTATGAACAATTTCAGTTTTTATTCCCCGACTTATTTCTGTTTTGGAAAAGATACGGAAAATGAAGCAGGTAATCTGGTCAGGCGCTTCGGCGGAACCAAGGTCCTGATCCATTACGGCGGAGGCTCCGTCGTCCGTTCGGGTCTTCTGGACCGGGTCAAAAAGTCCCTGGAAGATGCGGACATTCCCTTTGCGGAACTGGGCGGCGTCCAGCCGAACCCCAGAAGCGGCCTGGTCTATCAGGGCATTGAACTTGTCAAAAAGGAACAGATCGACTTTCTTCTGGCCGTGGGCGGCGGGAGCACCATCGACTCTGCTAAAGCCATTGCGGCGGGCGCCGTTTATGACGGGGATTTCTGGGATTTCTACAGCGGAAAGCGCATTGAAAAGGCCCTGCCCGTCGGCACCATTCTGACCATCGCCGCTGCCGGCTCCGAAGGCAGCCCCGACTCCGTCATCACCAATGAAGACGGCATGTTCAAGCGCGGCGCCTCGGGTGACGCCATCCGCCCCCGGTTCAGTATCCTGAATCCGGCGCTGACCCAGACCCTTCCGCCTTATCAGACCGCCTGCGGCATTACGGATATCATGGCTCACCTTTACGAGCGGTACCTGACGAATACCAAAGAAGTGGAAGTCACCGACCGAATGATCGAGGCCCTGCTGCTGACCATGGTCCATGAAGGCCCCCGCGTCATTGCCGATCCGAATAATTACGAAGCCCGGGCCAATATCATGTGGGCCGGCATGATGGCGCACAACAATTCCTGCGGCGTCGGCCGGAGCCAGGACTGGAACAGCCACAATATCGAGCATGAACTCTCTGCCCTCTATGACTGCGCCCACGGCGCCGGTCTTGCGGTGGCGATGCCTGCCGTCATGACCTACGTCATGGATCACGACGTGATGCGTTTCGCCCAGGCTGCCGTCCGGGTCTGGGGCTGCCAGATGGACTTTGCCTGTCCGGAAAACACGGCGAAGGCCGGCATCCAGGCTTTCCGGAACTTCCTGACATCCATCGGCATGCCGAAGAATTTCGAAGAGCTGGGCGCAAAAGAAGAAGACATCCCCAAACTTGTGGATGTCCTCTGCAACGGTGACGGCCGCAAGGGAAGCATCTCCGGCTTCGTGACGCTTACCGAAGAGGATTGCACCAATATCTATAAGCTGATGCTGTAAAGGCCGGACAGGCAGCAATCCTGATCCATAAGCCGCCGCTTATCTGACCGCGGAAAAATGGCGGACTTCGGACCGCCCTCGTAAAAAAGATCTATATTTTTCAGAAATACCCCCAGGCAGGATTTTGTTATTCATTGTCCTGCCCGGGGGCAGTTTATCACTCCGGCTCATACCCCTTCCCGTATTATCGATCCGCTCACCGGAAATGCCCGTATTCCTGCATGCATTGTTTTGGGCGGTACATCCGCAAAAGAAGCGGACGGCAAAACCCGTTATCGGGATCATCAATTGAATACTGACCATAACACAGCCGGAGGCTGACACGAAGATCAGCCCCCGGCTCTTTACGTCCTTTTCTGTTTTATCAGTTCTCGCTTATTTCAGTTCTCTCCTGCCTCACTCCTCTTCCGGGATCTTGTGTTCTTTCAGCACGATCTCTTCATCGATGAACTGCCAGTCGTCCCGGTCATTGATATTGTTTGTAATGACCGCCCAGCCGGAAGCTTCAAAGGTCGTGGCTTTTTTGTCCGTTGCATAGTCCTTGGACGTCATGATGAACTGGTCGTGGGCCGTCTTTTCATCCATCGTGATCTCTTTCCCGGTGAACGGATTTCTGGCATCCTCAATCAGATCCCTTACGGCAAGGAAAGGAACGTCGGCATTGGTCATGAAGGTATCGGACGTCGTAAAGCCCCTGGCGTTGAAATCCTTGACCATCAGCAGCGGGTAATATCCCGTCGTGTCGATGTCCCGGTCTTCGCGCTCGAAGATCCTGTCCTTGTCGTGACCCACGTAAAAGCCATGGTCGGCGACGATGATGATGCGGGTATTATCATAAACGCCGTTTTCCCGCAGATAATCGAACCATTCCCCGACCTTCAGAAGCGCCGCCATATCGGACTCATAATGGCTCATCTGCTTGCGGGTGGAGAAATCCAGGGTCTTTCCGTTCACTTCAAAGCGCTCCATGTGCGTTTCGTCGAATTCCGTATTGTCCACCAACTGTTCGGGAACATACTCCGGTTCTTTGACGATGACCGGGGTGTGAGGCGCATCGTTATAGAAAAACAGGTACTGGTCCGGCCCCTTGTCTTTGATCGTTGTGATTTTGCTCAGGTTCCTGAGGACTTCATAGGAATCCATAAAGTCCCGGTTCAGCCCGCGGGATCTGGACCGTCCCAGGCCGAACTGCATCGAAGCGGCATCCTCTCCGCCGGCTGTCAGATAGCAGCCACTGTCGTACACTTCGGGCTGCAGCTCCAGCGGCATAGTCTTCATCAGTGAAAACATAAAGAAGTTGCGGAGATTGTTCTGAACCGCCTGCATCTGGTCGTACTCGGTGCCGAAAGTCCCTTTGGTAAGATATTTCCGGATGTTCGGATACGGATCAAAGATTGAAAGATCCGGGATCCATTTATAGTTTGCATACGGCGCGTCGCAGACCGTCACGCCATAACCCGCATCGTTGAAAAGCACCGGAAGCATCTTGACCGCCTCGTTGTGCTTATCCTTCATTTTTTCCGTATCGCGGCGGTTCATCTCCACCGGCGTATATTCATAGCCGCCCATCAGCGCCGGAGCGCCCATGTTGGTATGCCCTCCGTAGGAGATGACGTTGGAATAGTAGGTGAAGCCGTCAAACAGCCTGGCAAATTCAGGCTTCTCCTTGATGAAACAGGGGATATACTCCCCGATCGCACGGTCAAGGAAAAGTATCGCCACATTCTTTCCCGAACGGGTAAAGGTCAGCTCTGCCTGCGGGGCTTCTTCCTCGGTCTGCGTATCGACCTCCTTCAGGGAGGCTCTGGTTTTGCCGGTATTGATCGCGCTCATCACAACAAGCGCCAGGGCGCCGGCCGCAAAGACCGAACGGAAAGCCTTCGGGAATCTTCCCGCCAGGGTTACCACCAGAGCAATGACTGCTGCGATGACGACGCCGTTCACGATCCGTTCCGCCGTCTCGAACGCGATGCCGCCTTCATAGCGAAGCGATGCCGAGAGCATGCCGAGTTTCGTGCCGAAAAACATATAGTTGATGATCCCCAGCAGCGCCAGAATGACCATCACACGTTCAAAGATCACTTTGCCTCTCGGACCTGCCAGCCGGTAGAACACGCCGAACCACAGCAGGAAAAGACCTGCCGAAAGCAGAAAGGCGTTGATGTTGTACCAGATCGGATTGAACCAGTATTTCAGGCTGACGTATTCCTGCGGAGACGCACTGATATACACCGACGGGATGAAGGCGCCGACCAGGATCGTCAGGAAAAGGCAAGACATGACAAAAATCTTCCAGTCTGTCTTCGGTGCGGGACGGGCTGCCTTTTTTGCGGCTCTTTTCTCCGCCCGGACCTGCTTTTTTTCCATCCGGACCTGTTTCTTTTCCGCCCGGATCCTTTTCTTTTCCGCCCGG
This sequence comes from Lachnospiraceae bacterium, assembly GCA_017438305.1. Classification (GTDB taxonomy): domain Bacteria; phylum Bacillota; class Clostridia; order Lachnospirales; family Lachnospiraceae; genus UBA1267. Next base: position 5,656 of record JAFRVX010000141.1, read on the forward strand.
AGAACCTGACGGGTATTTGCGGGAGACAGAGCTGAATTTCCCGCTTCAGCCGCTGCGGCTGCCGTTTCCGATGCGGTCTCTGCCATTACCACTCCGGCCGCTTCCGCTGCAGTCTCCGCCGTTACTGCTCCGGCCGCTTCCACTGCAGTCTCTGCCGTTACTGCCCCGGCTGTTTCCACTGCAGTCTCCGCCGTTACTGCCCCGGCCGTTTCCGCCGCGGCTGCTGCCGTTGCGTTTTTCTGGGCTCTCTTTTCCTTCCGCTTTTTCGCATGCGGCAGGATCACGTACAGCACCAGGTTCTTCAGAAGCGAGAAGACGTTATTCAGGGTCCAGTAGAACACGAGGCCTGAGGGAGACTTGTACAGAAGCACCAAAAAGACGACCGCGATGGCATAGGTGCGGATCTTCGTCTTCAGCGGAAAGCCTCTTAAATAGATGGCCGCTGAGCCAAAGTTGATAAGCGTCATCAGGACCGGCAGCACTTTGATGGAAAGCGTGCCGATCGTCAGCAGCTGATCCGGAGCGCCCAGATTCTCGATGGGGCCCAGGGACGCGCCGTCTAAGAGCGCCAGGTTTGAAAGGAACTGATAGGCTGCCAGGAAGAAGGGGATCTCCAGAAGCAGCGAGATGGACCCGCTGAAAGCGCTTAGGGGCGAATAATGATTCTGCTTATAATAGGTCTGCAGCATCATCATGCGCTCATTTCCGCTGAAGGTTTTTTTAATGTGCTGGATGCCAGGCGCCAGTTCCTTCTCCCGGTCGCGCGTCGCCTCCTGCACCGCATCGGCGCGGCGGTAAAGCGGGAGCACCAGGAAATTCATCATAAGGCTGAGCACAATGATGCAGATGCCCGGGTCCTGGATCACACGGTAAAAAAGCTGGAAAATGACCTCAAATACCAGCTTCAGCGGATCTATGATCAATGTTCTGAGCATGGTCAAAAGTGTCATTTCACTTCATCCTCCTCAGGAACGAGTTCTTTATATTTCTCGCAGAGATAGTCAGCGGTGCGCACGGCGCCTTCGCCCGGATACATCCAGGTCTCGGCCTTGACTTCCTCCCGGCCGCTTACATAGCGGGGATCCGACAGGCATTCGTCAATCAGTTCCCGGAGACGCGGCATATTCTCCTCCGTCAGCGCCTGACCGAGGCGCGGCAGCGCAGAAACAGTCCAGAGCGGCTGCTCCAGCCACCAGGCGTCATAGGGCGCCAGGTCAAAGTCCGGATCCGTGTAGATCACCGGTTTGTTGTAGATCAGCGCAAATTCAAAAATGACACCGGAGAAATCCGATACCATGATATCCGAGCGCTTCAGCACCGCGGAATTGTCCAGGTCACGGTTCCACTCCAGCCGGTCGGAATCCGGATAATCCTTCATCAGTTTTTCCATCCGCTCTTTTTCCGCCGTAAAGGACTGGGGATGCGGACGGATGATCACATGGTATCCGGTGGCAAGGAGCGTATCGATGATCCGGCCGCCGTACACCGCGAGGATCGCGCTCTCGCCCCAGGACGGCGCAAGCAGGACGGTCCTGTCCGAAGACGGCGGCACTTCCACGCTGCTGCTCTTCTCTGCCATCTCGTCCATGTAGGGGATGCCGACCAGACGGAGTTCCTTTTCGGGAAGCTTCCTCAGTGTCTCCATCGCCCGGATCTCCTCCTCCTGATACTTCCCAGACAAAAGGATCGCATCATAATAATCAAGGCCGAACATGCGGTAAAGGGAAATATCATTCGGCGCATGCGCGATATGCACGTACCATTTCACCTTCGGGGAACGCTTCCACTGATAGACTTCAAGACCGGGGGTCGTTGAAAACACGATGTCCGCGTTCAGGTTGTTCAGCCGCGAGAACATCTTGTTTCCGCTGCCGATATATTCCGCCGTGAGGCCTTCGATCCCGCTTGAAAAAGCCGGATCGTCCTCCGACGCCGTCAGATACCGGATCTTAAAACCGCGCCGGCTCATCTCACGGATCACCGGGTCAAAGATGCTCCAGTACCGTTTATTGTCAGAAAAGATCACAAAAGGGACACGGTCCGGATCCGTTTTCCCTCTGCCCACCAGCTTCAGCCGAAGCTTCATCACAGCAACACGGACGCCGTAAAAAACCGCGCCTATCAGGCCCAGAAGCAGCGTAAACAGCATGCTTCCGGTGCCCGGATCAATATACCCTAACACCCACAGTTTCATCAATTTATTCAAAGCTCCTCAAAAGCATTGATATTGCCGATCATTCTGGCGTAACGTTCCTGAGTCCAGTCTTCCATCGGCTGGCCGTCGAAGGGGACGCGGGTTTTCGCCCAGAGCGTCCAGAGATAATCCACGTAGATCTTATTCGCGAGGAAGTGTCTGTTGTCCGCCGCTGAGGGTTCATGTCCCAGATAATCCGTCAGCAGCAGGCGGTCCCAGGCTTCGTCAAAGCCGGCTTCGATGGAAATGTCGGAAACGTCCCACATTCCGTCGTTCATGCCCGCGTATTCCCAGTCGATCAGATACAGCCGGCTGCTGCCGCCGTATACCCAGTTCTCACAGAGCGGGTCATTATGACAGGGCACCTTTTCCGGATGAAGCTCCCGGTCGATCTGCGCCTTGATCCTGAGGACTTTTTCTTTCTGCTCCGCGTAGTCTGAAGGCATCGCGACCTGCACATCCTCAATGATCTTCTCGTAATTGGCTGCCAAATCGAAAACTTCAAAGGGCACGCCGGTATCTTCACCACAGCTATGTGTCCTGCGTAAAAGCGCCGCCGCCTCTTCGATCATTTTTTCATCATGGAACGATGCGGCGGACATAGTCCTGGCATTCGGGATATATTCGGTGACCTTGGAACCGTCATCGCCGAAATACAGCATCTGCGCGTCAATATCCAGCCTGCAGGCCAGCTCCGTGCTGATCTTTTCATCGCTTCGGACGATCATTTCCTCGGTACCCTCCCCGGGGATGCGCACCACATATTCCCGGCCGTCTTCCAGTACGGCATGATAGGTATGATTCGTCAGGCCGCCCATGCGTCCGATCAGGATACAGGCGTCACTGCCCGCCGCCTTTTGCAGCAGATCAAATATTTTCGGAACGTCTTCTTTTACGATTCTTCCCATTATCCCCCTCACCGGTGCTTCCCGCTCTGCAGGCCCTGCGGTAAATCACGCCGGGACAACATTTTCAGAAAACACCACGAACGGATATTATACTACTGAACACGGAAAAGTTCAAGAAAATCCGCCCATATAGTCAGGGAATCCGGCCGCACAGTCTGTTAATTCTTCAGCATACTCTGTGAATTCTCCCTCATAGTCTGTGAAGCGCCCGCATAATCTATGTTCCGCCGTATAATCTATGTTCCGCCAGTTCGTTCTATACTCCACCGGCACAGTCTGCCGTCTGCTTTCCCGGCTCGGTCTGCCGCCGCTTCCGGGCACAGTCTGCCGTTCTGTTTCCCGGCTCGGCAAATTGTCCGGCTCCCGGGCCGGCAAAAGAACTTAAGATCACAATGAAAATACCCTTAAAATAAAGACACAAAAACAAGGCCTGCCGTTACGGAAAAAGTTCCCTTCCGGGCCGCGGCACGCCTTGTTTTTTCTGCTGTAATTCTATTCCCGGCCGTTGTGTTCCGCCCTGGTTTGTTCCCGCGGTTCCGGTTCCGGCTGGCTCACTTATGAAATTTCAATTGTTATTACACTGTAAATTGTTATGACATTTCCCGACGTTCTTATTTCTGCTGTTTCTTAATATACCCCGCTATCCAGAACAGCATCAGCAGACTGATGCCATCCAGCGCCATGCACATGATGACCGGCAGGGTGTAGGCGCCGGTGGCGTCGTACATCGCCCCGATCACCGTCACGAAGATGGCGCCTCCGAAGTTGGTCATCATCGTGATCTTGGCATAGGCTGCGCTGTAAGCCTCGTTTCCGTATATATGCCGGGCCAGGAACGACATGCCCATGGCCGGCAGGGTAAATACGGTCCCGTACAGGAAGCTTCCCGCTGCCAGGACCATCGTCGACGTCCCCGCCAGCAGGATCAGAAGGAAGCCCGCCATCGAAGCCGCCATGATCACCAGGAAACCCTTGACCACGCCGATCCGGTCCACCATGACCCCGAAGACCAGCTTGGAAACCAGGTTGCCCACCATGGAAGATGACAGAAGCAGCGCGCCGATTTCTGCGGTAAGGTTCCGGTTCAGCGCCAGGGCAGGCAGATGGGAATTCAGGGTCGTGTCTCCCACCAGCAGAAGCGTCATCACCAGAAGGACGATGTACAGCCCGGAAAACAGCTTGTAGGGAAGATCCAGATTGATCTCATGGGTCCTTCTCTTCGTCTCTTTTAGCGTCTTTCCCTGTGCCGCGATCTTTTCCGCATCCCCTTCTTCATCTGCGCCGTAGGGCTTAAGCCCCATGTCTTCGGGTTTAAGCGGTACGAACAGGATCGGCACCACCATCGCCATGGCAGCGGCGGCGTAAAGAATATAGACCGTTTCATATCCCAGGGAGCCCAGAAGCTTTGTGACCACCGGAGAGACGATGGCCGATCCGATGCCGGAAAAAGCGATGGCGATACCGGAAAAGGTGCCCAGGCTCTTGATAAACCAGTTGCCCAGGATGACGGTCATCAGCATGAAGGAGACCAGCGCCAGTCCGAATCCGCCCACGACAGCCAGCACATCCACCATAATGACAGACCGGCTCCTGGCGATCAGGATACTGCTGGCCAGGTAGAGCGCCATACCGATGGGCATCGTGATCCTAAGGCTCACCTTCCGGTCAAGCAGCAGCGCCACCAGCGGCATGGACAACCCCGACACCAGGCCCCTTAAGGAATAATGGAGGGTGACCGACGCCCTGTTGACCCCCAGGGCTTCTTCCATGGGGGTAAAAAATATCCCGTAGGCATTTACCATGCCCATAACGCCCCAGGCCATGATGCAGGACGCTATGATCACATACACGTGCATCTTTGTCATTTCCCCATGGGCATTTGTCTTACGCATAACTATCTCCTCTTCAGTTTTCCGCGGCCCGCAGATAAACCGTCATTTCCCCCTCGCCCCGGTTTGCCCAGAGATGATAGGGGATCAGGCGGATCTCCGCTTCTTCTTCCGCAGGCGGTTCATAGACATGATAGAGGCCCGAAGCGAGGAAGGCTTTCCCCTGTTTCTTAACCCGTTTTCCCTGTACTTTCAGGAATACCATACCATTCCCGGACAAGGCCCCGGGCAGTTCTTTCGTTCCAGCTTCAGCCAAGGCTTCGGTCCCGCCTTCAGCCGGCGCTTCCGTTCTGCTGCCCGATTGTTCTCCAGACAAGGCTTCCTTTCTGCTGCCCAACTGTACTCCGAACCAGCTTTCCGATACTTCCTCCGGCCGGTTTTCCGGCACAAAACGCAAAAGATGCAGGTCTTTCCCGTTATCCGCTTCTTCCGAGCAGTAGACCACGGGTCCCCGCATGACCGCGAGCTTCCCTTCGTCCTCCCGGACTTTTCCGGAGGCTTCGACATATACAGGGCTGATGTCAAAAATCATGTCAAAGGAAGTCTCTTCCGCTGCAAGGGGAAGATACAGATAACCCTTTTCGTAATAATCTCCCGCCCAGTCGCCCAGTCCTTCAAGCCGGTAGCTGTCCCGGCACCAGCCGGGGATCCTGACCGCAATGGTATAAGGGGTGTTTTCAGGCTTCCGGACACGGAAGGATACCCTGCCGGTCTTAAGAAGATCGCTGTCCACATCCAGAACGGCGTCACCATCTCCGGCTTTCACCGACACGGTGCCGCTCAGGAAGAGATGCACATAAAGCGTGTCCTCCGAAGCGGTGCAGACATAGCTTCCCAGAGACGAGATCAGCCGGGCGATGTTCGGCGGGCAGCAGGCGCAGCCGAACCATTTCTGCCGCACCGGCTCTACATAGCTCTTCCTGGCATCCCGGCGGCAGGCTTCCGGCTCTGCTTCCAACGGATTTACATAGAAAAAGCTCTTCCCATCCTGGGCCATACCGGCCAGAACGGTATTATAAAGCGCCAGTTCCATGACGTCCGCGTATCTGCTGTCCGGGTCCATCTGCAGCATCCGCCGGGCAAAAAAGACCAGTCCCACGGAGGCGCAGGTTTCCGCATAGGCGGTATCGTTCGGAAGATCGTAGGGATAGGAAAACGCCTCGCCCACGTGGGTGCCGCCGATGCCGCCGGTAATATACAGCTTTTCTTCGGTGATGCTGTTCCACAGGGTCCGGCACGCCCGGCAAAGTGTCTCATCCCCGGTGATCCTGGCCATATCCGCCATGCCGCTGTAGAGGTACACCGCTCTTACCGCATGGCCCACGGCTTCTTTCTGTTCCCTCACCGGCAGATGGGCCTGATGATATTCATCCTTCGTACCGTCAAAGGCATTTTCCTCCGGATGCTCCTGTTCAAAATAGTAAGGCTTTGTCCCCCGCTCATTGATAAAATAGCAGGCCAGGTCCTTATAGGCTTCTTTCCCAGTAAGCTCATAAAGCTTAAAAAGCGCCATCTCGGCGATCTCATGTCCGGGGTAGCCGTGAAACTTTCCTTCTTCCTTCCCGAAACGGGCGTAAACATGATCGGCAAAACGGCAGGCGGCTTTCAGCAGCCTGTCCTTGCCCGTGGCTTTGTAATAGGAGACCGCCCCTTCCACAAGATGGCCCAGGCAGTACAGTTCATGATGGTCCCGCAGATTGGTAAAGGCCTTATCCATCCCGTTCAGGATATAGTAGGTATCCAGGTAGCCGTTCTCCTCCTGGGCCCTGCAGACGATATCAATGGCCTCGTCCGCCGTCCGTTCCAGCTCCGGATCGGGATGCTGCGAAAGCGTATAACCCACTGCCTCGATCCATTTGGAAAAATCCGTATCCTGGAAGACAAAACCGTAAAACTGATCTTCTTCCGGCCTGCGGGGATCCTCCGGCAGCGCCTGGAAACCCCGGAAAGAATAGACCGGCGCCTTGTACGCCCTGCCCTCCTTCCGCTTCTTTTCCTGCAGACGGGCAGCGGCTTTGAAATTGTGCATGCAGTAGCTTGGCTCGGCCTCCGGGACCCGGTCGTTTAAAAGCTCCCACTGATAAGGAATGACGACCTCCCGTACCAGGCGCATCTTCTCCGCCCAGAACACATCCGTGATCTTCACCTGATCCGGTTCCGGGGGTACGCTGATCTTCACCTGAACCGGTTCCGGGGGTATGCTGATCTTATGCTCTGATGAACTGTAAATCGGCTCCATATTTCTTACCCTTTTGATTTTTATTTTCTGCCTTTTCTACCTTTTTATTCTTTTTATTCTTCGTTTGTTTTTTTCTTTTATTTTTTACGTCTTTTATTTTTTACGTTTCTTTTACGTTTTATTTTACATATGTTTGGTTTTTCTATTCTTTTTACCTTTTTACTTTTCCTTACTCTTTTTTCCGTAAGCCTGCCCCCGCTTTATTTCTGAGTACTTTCCGGCTGCGAGAAGCCTCCAGGGGCCACAACTTTGACGCAGTCTGCTTGTTTTCGGGTCCCTGGCGGCCATAATAAGCCTCTCGGGGCCACGACTTTGATGCACTCAGCTTGTTTTCGGGGTACAAGTATATTTATATTCATTATAGCGTGGTGTGGATAGAATGCAATATCTCCTTTACGGGGAAAAACACCGCCGACAGACCCTTTTATAAGACAAAAAAACAGCCCCTTTTCAGGCAGCTGACAGTCCTCTTTCCAGCTTCCCGGCAGTACTCTTTTCGGACAGCTATCAGCATTTTTCAGGGCAGTTGACCGCCTTGTTTTCTTCCTCAGTCAGTGGTATATTATTTTCAGTTAGACAGTAAACGGATCACAATAAACGAAAGGAGCAGATACCAATGAGTGATTTCAGAAAAGTTATTACAAAGCCCGGCGAGCTTATCGGCTTTGAGACCGTTTTTGAGGAGAATCCGTACATCCGTACGGGCGTTCCGGCCAAAAAGGGCACCATTGAGCGCGTGGATTACACCACCGACGTATACGAAGACGGAAAGACCTATCAGAAGTACTGCTACGTCTATCTTCCCTGGGGCTATGACAGCGAAGATAAGTCAAAGAAGTACAACGTGCTCTACTACCAGCACGGCAACACCTGCGAGCCTTCCATCTTCTCCATAGGCGGCAATAAGCCCATGCTGGACATGCTCTTCGATTCCGGAGAGCTGGACCCCTGCATCATCGTATCCACAACCTACTACTTCGATCCCATGGGGGATGCCGAAGAACGGATGAAGTCCGGCATGGTTCCCGCAGGAGACGGCGGCTGGGAAGGCATTAAGGGAAACTTCTGGAAAGAAGTGATCGAGAACATCATCCCCGCAGTGGAGACCCGCTACAACACCTGGCTGGAAGATAGATCTGCGGAAGCCATTAAGGCATCCCGTGACCACCGGGCCTTCTCCGGTTATTCCCGGGGCGCTGTCATGACCTGGCGCATGCTGCACTACGGCTTTGAGTATTTCAAATACTTTGCGCCGATGAGCTGCATGACTCGGGCAGACAAAAAACGGGGAGAGACCCTTACCAAAGCGGAAGTCATCGACTTTGTGACCGCACCCATCAAAGCCCATCCGGAACTGCCCTTCTTCATTTTCGCCTCGAACGGCGGCAAAGAAGACATTCAGGAAATGAACGTCCAGATGAATTATCTGACGAAGGAACCCTGCTTCAGCTACGGTCCGGATCCGGAAAAGAACAATATCTTCTATGCCGTATCGGACCTCTACCACACCGACTTCCTGGTTCCCTATTATTATTGGAACTCCCTGAAGGTACTGTTTAAATAAATAGCTGCAGACGATACCGAAAATGCCCCTTCTTCCGCAGTGCAGGTGTGCCTATGCTGCAGAAATGGCGCAAAAAAAGCCGAAGACTGATCCGCGTATCAGCCTTCGGCTTTATTAAACGTCAGTATTCATTCTGCAGACGCAGCCCTTGACAGCAGACCAGATCATGGGGCAAATGTTACGAAATCTGTTTTATAAAGTTTCGTAAAGCCGTCTTCGGGATAACTTTGAACTGCATAGTATTCTTCTCCCTGATTCTCAATATAGTATATACTCCCATACTTCACTTCCGGCATTTTTATCCGCCGCTTGCCATCTGACATCTTCAGTGGTTCCAGATAAAAGAAATTCTTATCGGTTTGTTTGGAATCTACCTGAATCAGGAACGGAGCAGTACTTCCTACGGATACAGTTACGTCACCCTGGATAATCAGATAGGCATACTCTCTCCAACTGTTAATATATATTCCCGTCTCTGTTGTAGTACTTTCGACTGTCAGTTTTCCATTGCCTTCGATCTGGAGACCGCCATTGTAAATCTGCAGGGAATTCAGAAATGAATTTCCATGAACTTCCAGATGCAGCAAAGATCCCATCTTTTCTGTCAGGACCATTACATCCTGGCCCTGGAAATTATTCAGAATGAGCCGGTTTTTGTCAGCGTCAAAGGAAATCCCTTCGGGTACGTCTGTTTCAATATCTTTGTCTTTGCCATAAAGATATCGAATTCTGCCTTTTCTTCCCTCCAGATAATCATAGAGAGAAGAATCATAGCCTCCGCTCTCTCTCATTCCATGGCTTACATCTGTAATAAGAGCGAGGTAGCATGATGATTCATCCCTTGCTATATCTTTAAGCCTGGGAAGTGCAGCATCGGCCTTATCCCCCATATCATTAGGGACCGCATTGCTTGCAGGTACAATCTGACAGGCGTTAAGCATCAGGAACAGTATAAGGAAAGAAGTAAACAGCAACGCTTTGTTCTTAAACATAACAATCCTCCTCTTATAGATTAAAACGAGATCCTTGACTTTCATTAAAGTCAGAGATCTGATTGAATTGGTGCCTGTACACGCCTGTTTTCCTGTGTTAAGGATCATAGATGAATGCAGCAGGCTCGGTCTGATCTTCCCCACATACTGTACGGTAATGATAAATTTCAGCTTTTCCCGGGAGCAGACTTTCCGTCCCATCCATCCGGAGATACCGCAAACGGAAAGTAATAGTCTTCCTCATCGATTGTAAATTTAATGCGGTAATTGCCTTCTTCCAACGGTTCATCTTCCAGCCGCCTTTTGCCCAGATAGAAAAGCCCCACCATCTGGTTCGGTTCAATAAGATGCTGCCCGTTATTCAGGGAAGCAGGTCTTCCGGCTTCTTCCAACGCCTTCAGATAACGTTCTGTACGGGGAATATCCACCCAGGATCCGTTTTCTTCTTTTTCAAGACGGACATCATCCTCCAGCATAATACGCTTCTCTCCGTTTTCCAGGATCACCTTGATATCATTAGTCCCGGACTGATATTTTTCATAACGGCTGATACAGCTGAATCCATTGAAGTCTATCCTGTATACGTCGGAGGGTATATCTGGCGTATCTGCAGAAACCCCTGTTTCTGTTTCCGTGCCCGTTTTGTCTTCTGTCTCACTGGGAGCAGGGTCGATTGTTATGGTTCCCTGTGTACTCATGGTACACGCAGCAAGACCAACAGCGGCAAGGATTATCCCAATGTTCAGAAGCTTGCTTTTTCTTTTTCCCTGGAGGATATATCCGATCCTTTTCCGTACATTTACTTCTCCGAACGTAAGCGTCCTTACATAGGGCAGACTGTTCCGGACTGTAAGCTTAAGCAGGATTTCCGTATACCGGACCCGCTGAAACGGGTCGTACTTTCGTGTCACATATTCGTCGCAGGCATATTCCAGATCATGACAGAAGAGGACAAAACCAACCCAGATAAGCGGATTGAACCAGTAGACGCAGAGCAGCGCGCAGGCGATCCATTTAAGCCACGGATCCATCCCATGAATATGGCCCCGCTCATGAGCCAGTACATAGTCTCTCTCTTCATAAGTCAATGAAGCCGGCAGATAGATCCTCGGCCGGATCAGGCCGGAAACATAAGCGGATCTAAGCCTCTTAATCTGGTAAACATTTCCCGAAAGATGTTCTGCACTTTTTTGATCTCTGTAAAGGGAAACTGCACTCACAAACATGCAGATAAACATGCCTCCCATACCCAGAAGCCAGATTGCCGCAGATACATGGTTAAGCGAGGAAACATTCTTCCTGCCGGTTTTTTCTAAGAAAACGGCGCTTTCCTGATTTTCTTCAGCAGCGTCTTCCGGTGTGTCCGGAACGGCCTCCTGAGATTTTTCCGCCGGATATATTCCCTGCTCCGGATGAGTATCAGGTGTAAGTTCAGACGATACCGCAGTCTCTTTTTGGGAAAAATTCACGGGAGCACTGAGTTCTTTTGGAATCAGAGATACCGGGCTGGTAAATGTGAACGGAAGCACCAGCCGCAGCCCTGCAATCAGCCAGAGCAGCAGGATCAGACGCCGTTTACCGTTTTTAAGCAGAAATCTCAGCGGGATTATGAGTAAGATCATAATCCCTGCTGTAATGCTCAACGTCACTATTCTCACAAATAACGTATCCATAATGACTCCTTAATTCCTAAATTATCGAATACGATAATTTCTGAATTTCTTGATTCCGGAATTTCTGAATTTCTTGTTTTCTTTGATGCCTTTCTTTTTAATATTCTTCTTTATATTTTACTGTATGTTGTTCTGCTCCTTATACTTTTCGATCATGGCTTCTATATCCTGTACATCATTCTCAGAAAGCTTCTGTGTACTGAAGAATGTATTGATAAACAGAGGAAGTGATCCGTTGAATTTTGACTGGATCATTTCTTCCGCATCCGCCATTCTGACCTGGTCAATGCTGACCAGCGATGTAACCACAGCATTTTCGCTTTTGATGATGCCTCTTTCGGACAGACGCCTGATCACGGTAAAGGTCGTGCTCCGTTTCCAGTTAAGTTTCTCCTCACAGAGTTTTACCAGTTCCCGGGAAGTAACCGGTTCATTTTCCCAGAGAATCAGGCAGAAACGGTATTCACTGTCAAACACCTTTGCTATCATAAATCCCTCCTTGAGTTTAATGCATTAAACCAACTGACAAGAGCAGTTTAACACGTTAAACTGCTCTTGTCAACCGTTTTTTTATTCTCTCACAGAGAACGATGCCCATTTTCGATTCCCTCGAAGGTTCCGATCTATTGTTCTTTTCCTCTTTCCCATTCTTTTTTCAGCAGTCTGTATTCGAGACGTGTTTTCATACGGCCATCGTGCCACTCATAGTCAACGTGTTCTGCTTCTTTTATCATGCCGTTCTTCTGCATGACCCTTTCAGAGCCGGCATTTTCTTTAAGGCATCCTGTTGTCACTCTGTACACGTTGTCCTCTGTAAATGCATATTCCAAGACCTTCCCGAGGGCTTCAGAGGTATATCCCTTTCCCCAGAATTCAGGATAAGTAAAGTATCCCAGATGGACGATCTTCCCCACAGGCGTATCATCGACTACCGTATACCCTATGCTTCCGACCTGTTCATGAGTTTCTTTTATTTCCATGTGAAGAAAATAATACTTTCGATGACCGCTTTCCCTGTCAGCGAGCACCTCCCTGAACTCATCCCATGCCGTTTCACGATCGTCCAATTTGATATCCTGCAGATAGTACATAGTCCGGTCATCTGTTTTCAATTTGTAATATGCCTCAAAGTCAGCTTCTGTATAGTCCCGCAGGCATAATCGTTCTGTTTCAAGTCTGATCATCTGTTTACAAAAGCCTCCGATCTCTCAGATCCATTGGATATTCTGTCAGGTTCCTTTTCCTTCTCTTTTCGGATCTTCATCCTCTGGTGCAGACCGCTGCGCTTCCGGCCTTATTCAGAAGTTTATGGTCCCTTCACTGAAGAGCTCGGCATGGCCGCTGATCAGTACCCGGTCCTTCCCGTTCACGCAGTAAACCACCCCGCCTCTGGGGGATGCCTGATAGGCGGTCATGGTGTCTCTTCCCGGCTGTTCCGCCCAGAAGGGGATGAAATTGCAGTGGGCAGAGCCGCATAC
>JAFRVX010000142.1 GCA_017438305.1 Lachnospiraceae bacterium
GAAACGATACCGAAATCTTTTAAGAACCAGCGGGTAAGCTCCATATAGGGGAAGCTTTCTACCCGGGTCGTAAAACGGATGGTGCTGTCCTCCTGAAGAAGAGGCAATGCAAATAGAAGCCCTGTGATGAACTGGCTTGAAATATCGCCGCGTACATGGAAGAGGCCCGGCTTCAGTCCGCCTTCCGTAATCACCCGGTCTTCCTTGATCTCAAACAGGAGGCCCTGTTCTTTGGCTATGTCCTCGTAGACCGTGAGAGGTCTTTTTAACAGCCGTTGGGTTCCCAATATCTCCGTGCGGCCTTCTCTTAACCACATCAGCGGGATTAGAAAACGCATGACGCTGCCGGATTCCCGGGCATCCAGCGTAAGATCACCCTTCGGCAGCTGCCCGCGGTTTCCTTTCACAGTCAACGTCCTGCCTTCATAGATGGTGCCGGCGCCCAGAACTTCCGCAGCATCTGCCATGGTCCGGATATCCTCTGAAAAGAAAGCATTCTCGATGCGGCTTACACCATGAGAAAGAAGCGCCGAGAGCACAGCCCGGTGCGACAGGCTTTTTGACGGGGGCGCCGGGATCTTCCCTTCCGCCCGTGAGGGTTCAAATAGGATGTTCATTCCAACTCTCCTTCAGATGTTCCTAAGGTGTCCGTACCGATGTTTAACTCCGTGGGCTGCTCCAAAGAAACGTTTTTATTCAAAACTATCTTACATATCATAAACCGTTTCCTGGTCCAGGTACACCTGTGATATCGTCTCAAAATCTGCGTCTTTCCCGCTGTCGGGATCGATCACGTAATCTGCCGTGGATAGGTATAGTTCCAGCCGTTCTTTATACAGGCTGAAGATCTTTTCCTTCGTATCCGCCAGCGGCCGTTCATAACTGGCTTCCAGAAGCTCCGGCCTTCTGTCTAATAAAAAGATAATGCCGTGCTCCTTTAATGCCGTCATATTCTCCGGGTCCAGAATCACACCGCCGCCTGTCGCTATAACACAGCCGTACAGCGAAGAAACTTCCCTGATCACCGCTTTCTCGATCTCCCGGAAGCAAGGCTCTCCCTTCGTTTCAAAAATGGTCCGGATAACCACGCCCATCCGCTCTTCTATCTGCTTATCCGTATCTATATAAATCAGTCCCAGCGACTCAGCCAGACGTTTGCCCACACTGGTCTTTCCCGACCCCGGCATGCCCGTCAGGACGATGTTTTTCCTTTTATTATTATATTCCATAAAAATCCTTTTTTATATTTTTTGGCCCAATCTCGTTAGCCCTGGCTCCCTGGCCTGGCTTCCTTTTTTTAATGGTGAGCTGTCAGTGCGGCTGGCTGAGGGTTCAGCATAAATCTCCGGCCCAGTCGGTTCCGTATCTTACAGCCATCATATCATAGATCACCAGGGCTGTCACCGCATCCTGTACCACGGCGGCCCGGTGTATAATGGCCGGGTCATGCCGTCCTTTTCCTGAAATGACTGTATTTTCTTCTTTGATAAAATCAACGGTTTCCTGGGCTTTTCCTATGGTCGGTGTAGGTTTCACCGCCGTCCGGAACACCACCGGCATACCATTCATGATGCCGCCGTTTACGCCCCCGTTGCGGTTCGTTTTTGTCAATGTCTGTCCGTTTATCTGTACAAATCTATCGTTGTACTCACTGCCATAGCCTGAAGACAGGGCGAAAGCATCGCCGAATTCCACGCCTTTAACGCCGGGAATACTGAATAAAGCCTGAGAAAGCACCCCTTCCGCCGTATCGAACCAAGGCTCACCCAGGCCCGCGGGAAGGCCGCAGACTGCAGTCTCCAGGATACCTCCCACACTGTCCAGCGCCTCTTTTGCCTTCAGGATCTCCTCCTGCATCAGTGCTGCTTTTTTCTTATCCAGCACCGGGAAACGTTGTGAGTAAAGATAGGCAATATCCTCTTTCAATGCTTCAAAAATGTCTGTTTTTTCAGGAGTCTGCTGTGCATTCTCCTCTTCGTGAATGCATACTTCCTGAAAATTCCTGTCTTCCACCTGCCCCAGTTTCTTTATATGGGTGCCGATATAGATTCCCTTCTCTTCCAGCGCACTCATGACCAGTGCACCTGCTGCCGTGAGCGCCGCTGTCAGGCGGCCGCTGAAATGGCCGCCTCCGCGGAAATCTTCAAAACCATGATATTTCATAAAGGCCGTATAATCCGCATGGCCCGGCCGGGCCGGGCCGCGGTTTTCTTCATATACGGTACTGTCCTGCTGCTGATTAGGGATCAGGAAGCAAAGCGGTGTTCCCGTGGTTTTCCCCTGGAACACGCCGCTTACGATCTCATACGGATCTTGCTCCACACGTCCTGTAGAAATAGAACCGTACGGGCGGCGCTTCTTAAGCATATACCCGATCCTGTCCTCATCCACGGTTATTCCAGGCGTCAGTCCATCCATCACGACCCCGATATACGCTCCGTGACTTTCCCCGAACAGGGTTATGATAAGTGCCTGGCCAAAACTGTTTTTTCATCTGTCTATACCGTTATTCCGGCTTTCTTTTTACCTGTAATTATATGATAACAGTGTCAAAAGGTCGATCCACACCCATGCTTGCATGAGGGTGGGGATCAGACCTTGGGGCACGCC
>JAFRVX010000143.1 GCA_017438305.1 Lachnospiraceae bacterium
AGAAAGAAAGCTTCAGCGGCTTTTCAGAAACCCGGAAGCCTGCCGGATGATCAAGCGCTGTAATGATTTCGGCGCCGGCGGTGTCTCCGTGGCCATCGGTGAACTGGCGGACGGCCTGGACATCGACCTGAACGCGGTGCCGAAGAAATACGAAGGTCTGGACGGAACGGAGCTGGCCATTTCCGAATCCCAGGAGCGCATGGCCGTGGTGGTGGAGAAGGAAAACGTCTCCCGTTTCCTGGAACTGGCGGCCTCCGAAAACCTGGAAGCCACGCCCGTAGCACAAGTGAAGGCAGATCCCCGGCTCACCATGACCTGGAATAACAAGGTGATCGTTGATGTCAGCCGGGAATTCCTGAATTCCAACGGCGCGGAAAAACATATTGACATTGCTCCCTTAAAAGCGGTATCCTTTGACAAAACCGTGGACGGGGATTTTAAGGAGAACTTCCTGAAAACGGCTTCGGATCTGAATTCCGCCTCCAAGCGGGGGCTCTCCGAACGCTTTGACTCCACCATCGGAGCCGGGACGGTGCTGATGCCCTTCGGCGGCAAAAATCAGCTGACCCCCATCCAGGCCATGGTGCAGAAGATCAGTACTGAAAAGAAATATACCGACGACTGTTCCCTGATGTCCTGGGGCTACAACCCCCTGATCGCGGAAAAGAGTCCCTACCACAGCGCTTATCTGTCGGTGGTGGAGGCGGTCTCCAAGCTCATTGCAACAGGCGCTTCCTTTGAAGACGTGTACCTCACCATGCAGGAATACTTCGAAAAGCCCGGAACGCAGAAGCATCGCTGGGGAAAACCCCTGGCAGCCCTTCTCGGCGCCTTCGAAGCTCAGGTAAGATACGGCATCGGCTCCATCGGCGGCAAGGACTCCATGAGCGGCTCCTTTGAGGACCTGGACGTGCCTCCGACCCTCATTACCTTTGCGGTGACCACGGATAAGACAAAGAACATCGTCACCAACGAACTGAAAAAGGCCGGAAACCGGCTGTACCTGCTTCGTGCCGCCTCCGATGAGAACGGCCTACCCGTAACTAAGGAGCAGATCGCCCTGTTCAACCGGGTGACCGCCCTTCTACGGGAGAAAAAAGCGGTCTCTGCCTATACCCCCGGCATCGGCGGCATTGCGGAAGCGGTCATGAAGATGGCTTTCGGAAACGGATTCGGCTTCCGGTTTGACGCTTCCGCTTCGAAGGAGCTCCTTTTCGGCTATGCCTACGGTTCTTTCATCCTGGAAACAGAAGAAGAGATCCCCGATGCACTGCTTATCGGAGAAGTGACGGAGGAGAAAGTCTTTGTCCAGGGTGACAGCGCCGTTTCCTATGAAGCTGTTCAGGACGCCTATGAAGGAAAGCTGGAAAGCGTTTATCCCTGCAATATCACGGAAGACAAGAAGACCTGTGAGAGCTTCACTTACACCGCATCAGAGTGGGCCGCTCCCCGTATTAAAACGGCAGAGCCCCGGGTGCTGATCCCGGTCTTCCCCGGCACCAACTGTGAATACGACAGCGCCAAGGCCGTGGAGAGAGCCGGCATGAAACCGGAGATCTTCGTCATCAACAACCTGACGTCCTCCGGCATTCAGAAGAGTGTGGAAGGCTTCAGCCGGAAATTAAAGGAGTCCCAGATGATCTTCATCCCCGGAGGCTTCTCCGGCGGCGACGAGCCCGACGGCTCCGGCAAGTTCATTACCGCCTTCTTCCGAAACGAAAGCATCAAGGAGGGCGTAACGGACCTTCTGGAGAACCGCGACGGCCTGATGCTTGGCATCTGCAACGGCTTCCAGGCCCTGATCAAGCTGGGACTGGTGCCTTACGGAAAGATCATCGACACGGACGAAACCTGTCCGACCCTGACCTTCAACACTATTGCCCGCCATCAGTCCAAGATCGTCAGGACCCGGATCGCTTCCAACAAGTCCCCGTTCCTGAGGCTTCTGAACCCGGGCGATATCATTTCCGTTCCCATTTCCCACGGCGAAGGCCGCTTCATCGCATCCGACGAGCTGATCCGGGAGCTTGCGAAGAACGGACAGATCGCCACCCAGTACGTGGATCTTGAGGGACAGCCCACCAATGACGTGCAGTTCAATCCCAACGACTCCCTGTATGCCATTGAAGGCATCACCTCGCCCGACGGCCGCGTCTTCGGCAAGATGGGCCACAGCGAAAGGGTCTCCGGCGGACTTTACAAAAACGTTCCCGGCAATTATGACAGCCGGATCTTCGAAGCCGCAGCCCTGTATTTTTCCTGAAGTCCGGCGCTCTTAAGCTGTGATCTGAAAAATCGCGGCTTCATCGGACAGCAAAATAGTAAGTTGAATCACAAAACAGTTTCAGGAGGGAAATTGTAAATGGCCAGATTTATTGATGAACCGTCCCGTACCTTCAACGAATATCTTCTGATCCCCGGCTACTCATCGGCCGAGTGCATTCCGGCAAATGTGTCCCTGAAGACACCCCTGGTAAAATATAAAAAGGGTGAAGAGCCGGCCATAACAATGAACATCCCGCTGGTATCGGCCATCATGCAGTCCGTTTCCGGCGACCGCCTGGCGGTGGCGCTGGCCAGAGAGGGCGGCGTGTCCTTTATCTACGGCTCTCAGTCCATTGAAGACGAAGCGGCCATGATCCGGCGGGTCAAGACCTATAAGGCCGGCTTTGTCCGTTCCGACTCCAACCTGGCTCCCGATGGCACCCTGGCGGATGTGCTGGCCCTGGTGGAAAAGACCGGCCACGGCACCATCGCCGTTACCGAAGACGGCACCGCGGAAGGCAGGCTTCTGGGTATTGTCACCAGCCGCGATTACCGGATCAGCCGCATGGCTCCGGATCTTAAGGTCTGCGAATTCATGACGCCGCTGGAGAAACTCATTACAGCGCCTGAAGAGACCACTCTGAAGGAAGCCAACGACATCATCTGGGACAATAAGATCAATCAGCTGCCCATCGTGGACAAGGACGGAAAGCTCTGCTACTTTGTATTCCGGAAGGACTATATTGCCCATAAGCAGTATCCGGACGAGCTGCTGGACGTCAACAAGCGCTATGTGGTGGGCGCCGGCATCAATACCCGGGACTATCAGGAACGGGTACCGGCCCTGATCGAAGCTGGAGCGGATGTTCTCTGCATCGATTCTTCCGAAGGCTATACCGACTGGCAGAAGTTCACCATCCAGTGGATCCGGGAACAGTACGGCGATACCGTTAAGGTGGGCGCCGGAAACGTGGTCTCCGCGGAAGGCTTCCGCTTCCTGGCGGACTGCGGCGCGGATTTTGTCAAGGTGGGTATCGGCGGAGGTTCCATCTGCATTACCCGGGAAACCAAGGGTATCGGCCGCGGCCAGGCAACGGCCCTCATCGAAGTCTGTCAGGAAAGAGACAGATACTTTGAGGAAACCGGTGTGTACATCCCGGTCTGCTCGGACGGCGGCATTGTTTACGATCATCACATGACCCTGGCTCTGGCCATGGGAGCGGATTTCATCATGCTGGGCCGCTATTTTGCCCGCTTTGACGAAAGCCCCTCCAACCGGGTCATGATCAACGGCACCTTCTACAAGGAATACTGGGGAGAAGGCTCCGCCCGGGCCAGGAACTGGCAGCGTTATGACCTTGGCGGCGACAAGAAGCTCTCCTTTGAGGAAGGCGTGGATTCCTATGTCCCCTATGCCGGCGCCTTAAAGGAAAACGTGGCGCTTTCCTTAAACAAGGTAAAATCCACCATGTGCAACTGCGGCGTTCTGTCCATCCCCGAACTCCAGGAGAAGGCCATCCTGACCCTGGTGTCCTCTACCAGCATCGTGGAGGGCGGTGCCCATGACGTGATCCAGAAGGATGCGACCCCGGCCATCAAATAAGGACCGGGAGCTTAAGAAAACCAGACAGATAGGTAAGAAATAAAAAGGCAGGACACCTTGCAGGGCTGTCCTGCCGCTTCAGAAAATATGAGAAAGGGATTTTCCATGGCTTTTCTTACGGATATTGAGATTGCACAGCAGTGCGAAATGAAGCATATTAAAGAGATCGCGAAAACTGCCCATGTGGATGAAAAATACCTGGAGCAGTACGGCAATTACAAGGCGAAGATCGACCTGTCCCTTTTAAAGGAAACGGACCGGAAGGACGGAAAGCTGGTGCTGGTGACCGCCATTACCCCCACGCCCGCGGGTGAAGGAAAGACCACCACCACCATCGGCCTGGCGGACGGACTGAAGCGGATCGGCAAGGACGTGGTGGTAGCCCTTCGTGAGCCTTCCTTAGGCCCGGTCTTCGGCGTCAAGGGCGGCGCTGCCGGCGGCGGCTACGCCCAGGTGGTGCCCATGGAGGATATCAACCTGCATTTTACCGGCGACTTCCATGCGATAGGTGCTGCCAACAATCTTCTCGCTGCCATGATCGATAATCATATGCAGCAGGGCAACGTTCTGGGCATCGATCCGAGAAGGATCACCTGGAAGAGGGCGGTCGACATGAA
>JAFRVX010000144.1 GCA_017438305.1 Lachnospiraceae bacterium
AAATGCGATCAAAACCCGGAATCCATAAAGCAATTCTAGAATAGCATATCTTCGGATTCTTTTCAATGACACTATTAACAGAGAAACACCGTCTGACCTTCCTGTATTACTGGTAATTATGACCCATGAGAATAAAGAAACAGGCAAAGAAAGACGTATGAGGATAAAGACTCAGGATTGACCGCTGTGTTTACGGTATCGAAAAGGCCGCCTGCATAAAACAGACGGCCTTTTTCTGCCTTTATAAGATTACATCATGCCCATGCCTGCACCGGCTCCCGCGGGAACGGCCGGGGTGTCTTCCTTGATGGTGGCGACGATGGACTCGGTGGTCAGCAGGGTCGATGCCACGGAGGTAGCGTTCTGGAGAGCGCTTCTGGTAACCTTGGCAGGATCCAGAATACCAGCCTTGACCATATCCACATATTCGTCCTTGTAAGCATCGTAGCCGATGCCTTCAGGCGCTTCATAGACCTTGTTGATGATGACGTTGCCGTCAAGGCCTGCATTATAGGCGATGTGGTACAGAGGCGCCTGCAGAGCCTTCAGGACGATCCTGGCACCGGTCTTTTCATCGCCGTCCAGTTCGTCAACGATCTTTTCAACAGCCTTGGAAGCAAGGATATAAGCAGTGCCGCCGCCGGCAACGATACCCTCTTCAACAGCTGCGCGGGTCGCGTTCAGGGCGTCTTCCATACGAAGCTTGGCTTCCTTCATTTCGGTTTCGGTAGCCGCACCGACATGGATGACGGCTACGCCGCCGGCCAGCTTGGCAAGACGCTCCTGAAGTTTTTCCTTATCAAATTCGGAATTGCTCTCCGCGTATTCGGAACGGATCTGGGCAACACGGTCGGCAATGGCTTTCTTGTCGCCGAGGCCGTCGACGATGATGGTGTTTTCCTTCTGGACTTTAACGGATTTCGCGCGGCCCAGCATATCCATCGTGGTATCTTTCAGTTCCAGACCGACTTCTTCGGAGATCACCTGGCCGCCGGTAAGGACTGCGATATCCTTGAGCATTTCTTTTCTTCTGTCGCCGTAGCCGGGCGCCTTGACGGCAGCTACGTTGAAGGTGCCGCGGAGCTTGTTGACGATAAGGGTCGTCAGGGCTTCGCCTTCCACGTCTTCCGCAATGATCAGAAGACGGGAACCGGACTGGACGATCTGCTCCAGAACAGGAAGAAGATCCTGAATGTTGGAGATCTTCTTGTCGGTGATCAGGATATAGGGATCATCAAGATTGACTTCCATCTTTTCCAGATCCGTGCACATGTAAGCGGAAATATAACCGCGGTCAAACTGCATGCCTTCCACTAAAGACAGCTCTGTCTTCATAGTCTTGGATTCCTCAATGGTGATGACACCGTCGTTGGAAACTTTTTCCATGGCGTCCGCTACCATCTCGCCGACTTCGTCATCGGAAGCGGAAATGGCGGCAACTCTGGCGATCTGCTCTTTGCCGCTGATCGGAGAAGACTGTTCGGCAATAGATTTAACGGCACAGTCGGAAGCCTTCTTCATGCCTTTTCTTAAAACAATGGGATTCGCGCCTGCGGCCAGGTTCTTCATGCCTTCATTGATCATGGCCTGGGCCAGGACCGTTGCGGTGGTGGTGCCGTCGCCAGCCACGTCATTGGTCTTGGTGGCTACTTCTCTTACCAGCTGCGCGCCCATGTTTTCAAAAGCATCTTCCAGTTCGATCTCCTTGGCAATGGTAACACCGTCATTGGTGATGAGGGGTGTTCCGTAGCTCTTGTCCAGGACCACGTTGCGGCCTTTGGGACCAAGGGTCACACGAACGGTATTCGCTAATTTATTAACACCGGTCTCCAGTGCTTTTCTGGCTTCTTCGCCGAATTTGATCTCTTTTGCCATAATGATAATTCCTCCTTATACTCCTGTCATTCCACGATCGCGAGAATATCGCTTTCGCGGACAATGATATATTCCTGACCGTCCAGCTTTGCATGAGTGCCGGCATACTGGGAATAGATGACTTTATCGTCGACCTTGACTTCCATCTTCACTTCCTTGCCGTCGACGATGCCGCCGGGGCCGACAGCGATAACCACTGCCATCTGGGGCTTCTCCTGGGCGGAACCGGGAAGAACTATGCCGGATTTGGTGGTCTCCTCAGCTTCGATCTGCTTCAGTACAACACGGTCGGAAAGCGGAACTAATTTCATGATATCTCCTCCTTATAACTGCATGCGTAAGCATGTTTCTGTAATGGTTATAGTTGAAATCAGCACTCTTATCGATTGAGTGCTAACCCACAAAGCATATAATAGCACATTTTCGGAATATGTCAACCTCAAATTAGAATTTCTTGACTTTTCCGGGTGCCTGTGATAGAGTTTCCGTAACAGATGAGGCTGCTGATCTGACACTGATCTTTCTATTCAGGCAGCCTGCATAACCTTTCAGCGTCTGATACTTTCAAATCATTTTCATCCGAAAATCCCGGACTTACAGCCGATTTTAAAATTCACAGCGCTAAAACCGATTTTTATCCAAAGGAGTTCATTCAATAATGAGAGAAAGACTGCAGAAACTTTCTGTCGCCGAGATCCGCGCCCTGGCCAGGGAAAAAAAGATCAAGGATCTCTATTCCATGAAAAAAGCCGAGCTCATTGAAGCCCTGGCTGCTGCTTATGAAGAAGAACAAAAGGCCGGAGCTTCGGCTCCCGGTCATCAGGCTGATGCCGGAAATGCTGCCGCCGCTGATTCCGGGACTTCTGCTTCGGAAAAGCAGGCAGAACAGCAAACCGGACAACAGACGCCTGCTTCAGGAAACCAGAACCGGACAGGCTGGAAGGAATCTGCTCCGAATGACGGAAAAGATGAATCTCAGCCTGAGAGACCGTCTGCTGCCAGGCAGTTTTCCGACAGACAGTTTACCCCCGGAAGGCAGCCTGCATCCGGCAGAAATGCGACGTCCGGAAGATCCTCTTCCTACGGAGGGACATCTTCCGCCGGCAGGAATATGACCCCGGGACGGCAGCCCTCATCAGGAAGAATGCCGCAGAACAGCTTCAGGACGGGAAATAACAGCGGCATGCAGCAAAACGGCCAGAGGCCCGGGAATTACGGCGGATCTTCGCAAAACAGCCAGAGATCCGGTAACTACGGCGGATCGCAGCAGAACAGCCAGAGGTCTGGTAACTACGGCGGATCTCAACAGAATAACCAGAGACCGGCCAATAACGCCGGCCGGACCTTCAGAACGCCGGCTCCCCGCCCATCTTCCGAACCTTACGAAACGTCCGGAAACCGTGATAACGGTTCCCGGACAGGCCATAACTATCCGGAAAACAGCCCTCGTGACAATGGCTCCCGGACAGGCTATGGCTATCCAGACGGCAATACTCGGGACAACAGCCTCCGGACGGGCTATGACTATCCGGAAAGCAGTCCTCAGGACAACACCCGAGACGATTATGAGAACCGGGACGGAAGGATCACGGATACCGGTTACCCCGGGAATGCGGAACCTGCTTCTTCGTCGGAACCCGGGTATGATTATCAGAAAGATCCGGAGAATTACTATTCCCGGGATCCGGAAAATTCCTACTCGCGGACTGCCGGGAATTCTTACTCCAGGAACCCTGAGAATCCTTATTATCAGAATGCCGAAACCGCGGAAACGTCATATGAACCGTCAAAAAACCTGAAGGACCTGGATTCCGGCGACAAGGCTGCGGGCATCCTGGAAGTCATGCCGGACGGCTTCGGTTTCCTGCGTTCCAACGGCTATCTCCCCGGTGAAGATGACGTTTACGTGGCCCCCTCCCAGATCAGGAAATTCAATCTGAAGACCGGGGATATCGTCACCGGCAGCAAGCGGATCAAGGGACCCGCGGAGAAATTCTCGGCATTACTCTTTATCGATTCCGTCAACGGTCTTTCGGCCGCCTCCCGCTCCCGCCTGACCGCCTTTGAAAACCTGACGCCGGTCTTTCCCCACGACCGTCTGCATCTGGAATATGACAAAGGAGAACTGTCCTTAAGGATCGTCGATCTGTTATGCCCCGTCGGCAAAGGACAGCGCGGCATGATTGTCGCCCAGCCGAAGGTGGGCAAGACCACATTGCTTAAACAGATCGCCCATGCCCTGCTGGCCAACCATCCGGAATTGCATCTGATCGTACTTCTGATCGATGAACGGCCCGAAGAAGTCACCGATATGAAGGAAACGGTTCAGGGAGAAAATGTAGAAGTGGTCTATTCCACCTTTGACGAGCTTCCGGAACACCACAAGCGGGTCTCCGAAATGGTCATCGAACGGGCAAAACGTCTGGTGGAGATGAAAAAGGACGTGGTGATCCTGCTGGATTCCATCACACGTCTCACAAGGGCCTATAATATAACGGTAACCCCCTCCGGAAGGACCCTTTCCGGCGGTCTCGACCCGGCGGCTCTATATATGCCGAAACGTTTCTTCGGCGCTGCCAGAGCCATGCGGGAGGGCGGTTCCCTGACGATCCTCGCTACCGCTCTGGTGGATACCGGTTCCCGTCTTGATGACGTGGTCTACGAAGAGTTCAAGGGTACCGGCAACATGGAGCTGGTCCTGGACCGGAAACTCTCGGAACACCGGATCTTCCCGGCCATCGATATCCTGAAAACCTCTACGAGACGCGACGATCTTCTTCTGACGCCTTCCGAACAGGAGGCCGTCTCCCGTATCCATGCCATGACCTCCGGCCAGCGTCAGGACGAAGCAACGGAACAGGTGCTGAACCTGTTTGCCCTGACTAAGACGAACGCCGAATTCATCGCCAGACTGGAACGGATCGTCTTTTGAGCCAAGAAAGGATGGCTGCTGACAAATAGCTCCGGCAAACGACAGCCGCTGCATGAGAATTTAGAGAGACTTCTGTATTTTCGAGCACGATATTGAGTGAAACTTCTGCATATTTGAGTACGAAGAGATTCTCGGTCTGATAACAATATAAACCGCTTTTTTGAAGTAAAACCGCTTCTGATATAAAGCAGAAAAAGCTTCCCGGAGGATTGGCCACGGCCTTTTCCGCAGGGAAGCTTTTGTATGATTTTTATATAAATCACTTTATGATATAGTCGCCAAAAGTAGATTCCGGATGGTTCCGTGCTTCGCACTCCCACCATCCTCCCTCATTCCTGTTATTACATCTTTTCCGGGGCTTCGAATCCCAGGATGTGGATACAGGTCTCCAGTACCTGCTGCGTCAGTTTCAGAAGAGCCAGATAGGCGTTCCTGATCTTTTCGTCCTCTTCCTTAAGGATCGGCGTGTCATGATAGAAGGAATTGAAGGCGTCTGAGATCTGATAGATATAGGAACAGATCTTATGGGGCGCCAGTTCTGTTTCCGCCGCGGAGATCATTTCCGGGAAGCCGCAGAGGGCTTTCATCAGATCCTTTAAGGATCCATTGGATTCCGGAAGACCGATAAGGGCTTCGCGATCCGGCGCTGCCCCTTCAGCCCTTCTCAGGATGGACTTGATCCTGACGATGGTATACAGGATATAGGGCCCGGTATTGCCCTCAAAAGAGGCAAAACGATCAATGTCAAAATTGTAATCCTTTGTGGCCTGGTTGGAAAGATCGCCGTATTTGATGGCGGCCAGTCCGACCTGCTTTACCGTTTCCTCATCCAGCTCGTCCTCATCGTAGCGCTCCTGCATCTTTTTAAGGACCGCTTCATTGATCTCCCGGATCAGGGCTTCCAGCCGCATGACGCCGCCGGCGCGGGTCTTGAAGGGCTTGCCGTCTTTTCCGTTCATCGTTCCGAAACCGATGAAATCGAGTTCCGTATCTTCTTCCACAAGCCCCGCTTTTCTGGCTGCCCGGAAGAAGCTGGTATAGTGAAGCTCCTGACGCTTGTCCGCCAGATAGATGATCTGATCGGGATGGTAGTCCTTCATCCGCCAGACAAGAGTCCCGAGGTCGGTGGTGGCATAGAGGGACGCGCCGTCGGATTTCTGGATCAGGCACGGCGGGAGCTCCCGGGAATCTCCGGGTTCAGCGATATCGATGACCAGAGCGCCTTCGGAAAGGCGGGCGATGCCTTTTTTCTTCATGTCGTCGATCATCTCAGGGATATAAGGTGCGGCGTCGGATTCGGCTTTCCAGAGTTCGAAATGAACGTCCAGCGCGTCGTAATTCCGCTTAAGGTCCGGGAGGGATACGTTGTTGATATGCTTCCAGAGGGCTCCGTAGGCCTTATTTCCCATCTGAAGCTCATAGGTGGTCTTCAGGGCCCTGTCCCGGAAAGCTTCGTCGATCTTGGACCTTGCGGAAGCCGCGGGATAGATCTCCTCCAGCTCTTTAAGCGTAAAGGGAGCTTCTTCCGGGTATTCTCCCGTAAAGGATCCGTCAAAATAGGGAAGATCAGGTTTTCTGTCCCGGAGTTCCTCTATGATCAGACCGAACTGGGTTCCCCAGTCCCCCAGGTGAGTGTCGCCGATGGCTTCATGTCCCAGGAACTGCATCAGCCGTTTGATGCTTTCGCCGATAATGGCTGAACGGAGATGGCCGATATGAAGGGGCTTTGCCACGTTGGCTCCGCCGTAGTCCACCATAATGGTCTTCTTTTCGGGAAGGTCGGCGCCCAGTTTGTCCGAAGCGGCCATACGATCAAGAAAACCGGCCAGAAAGCTTTCCTTCAGGGTCAGGTTGATAAATCCCGGCATGCAGGCTTCAAAGGTCTTAAAAGGCCCGTTTTCATCGATACAGGCAACGATCTCTTCCGCAATCTTTATAGGAGCCTTATGGGCCTGTTTTGCGAGGGCCATGGCGCCGTTGCACTGATACTCGCAAAGATCGGGCCTGCTGGAAAGGGCTGCTTTGGCAAAGGAAGCATCATAGCCGGCCTTTTCGAAGGCTTCCCTGAGACTGCTGTTTAAACTGTCGATTAATTTCATATCCGTTTTACTCCCCTGATTTGTTCCGTAACCCCCGAAGATGCGTAAAGCGTTATCCGGGAACGGACGCAGTTGTCAAAAGATAAAAAGCGCACTCCCGTTTTGAAGCGGGAGTGCGGAAAGAATTCATTTGAGATCAGATCATTTATTCATCTGCTTGGCCACTTCCGCGGCGAAATCCTCTTCTCTCTTCTGTAAACCTTCACCGGTCTCGAAACGGATGAAAGCGGAAACACAGGCGTTGGCGCCGTTGGCTTTCGCCACCTGGTCAACATACTGCTTGACGGTCTGCTTGCCGTCTTCGGCCTTGACGTAGACCTGATCCAGCAGGCAGATCTCCTTCAGCTCTTTATTGATACGGCCCTGGATCATTCCGGCCTTTACCTTTTCGGGCTTGCCGGCTTCCTTGGGATCGTTTTCGATCTGAGCTTTCAGGATCTCGGTTTCCTTTTCGATGAAGTCAGCGGGGACTTCTTTATCAGAGCAGAACTGGGGCTTCAGAGCAGCGGCCTGCATGCAGACGTTCCTGCCCATTTCTTTGATCTCTTCATTAACAACATCGGATTCGACCTTTACCAGGACGCCGATCTTTCCGCCGCCGTGGATATAGGAGGCGATATAGCCGTTGTCAACGGTCATTCTCTGGAAACGGCGGATGTTCATGTTCTCGCCGATCACGGAGATCATGGAGGAAAGCTTTTCCTTAACGGTCATGGTCGGATCAAGCGCCCACTTCTCTTCCAGGAAAGCTTCCATATCGGCAGCGTCGGAGGTCAGCAGCTGGGCGGCGACTTCTTCAACGTAACCGGTGAACTTTTCATTCTTGGCAACGAAATCGGTCTCGGCATTGACTTCGACCGTAACAGCGTTTTTGCCGTCTTCGGAAACAGCGTTTCTGACGATGCCTTCGGCAGCGATCCTTCCGGCTTTCTTCTCAGCGCCGG
>JAFRVX010000145.1 GCA_017438305.1 Lachnospiraceae bacterium
AAAAATTAAAAACCTGGTCTGTAAAAAAGAGATTTATTAGTGGTTTTGTGTAAAAATAGCAATAAAGATATCCTCGTTCCGTGGATTTTCCATAAAAACTCCAAAATGAATTTTTTTATCTAAAACAGTGGAAAAAAAACACAATTAGTGGTAGTATATTCAATTATTGCAGAGGGCTGAGGCTTGCGTCCTCTGCTTTAACGCTCTAAAGGGATAAAATAAATATAAACGGCAGTTTCTTAAAAACATCTTTATCAGCATGGCGAAGTTCATAACAATTGTTTGACCATGCTGCGGTTTTATTTTCTTTCAGATTTTTGCAGACAGCGCGAGCGGCGCTTCAATACGCTCTGCATCAGGTATCGATTTTTATTGCAGGTAGTTATGAAAATACAGTTATTTACGCATAGGGATAAATAGCCGTGTTTTTGTTGCTATATATTACCAATTGGCCTTTTCTATCGGCCAAAGAAGGAGGAATGAATGTCAAAGACCTTGAAGCGTGTCCTTTCTATGGTCCTTGCGGTCACCATGATCTTCTCGCTTTCTGTAAGCGCATTTGCAGAAGGCGCAGGTCAGGCGGCTTCCCCGGAAGCTGCAAAAGGCGCCGCGGTCCGTATTCTGGACATCGAAAAGATCGATCCCAGCACCGTGAATATTTCACGCCTGGGCCAGGCGGCTGGATCAGAAGCTTCAGAGCTGGAACAGCCCCAGTATGGTCTTAATGATGCGGTCCGTGTTTCCATCTTCCTGGAAGCACCTTCCGCGCTGGATGCAGGTTATTCGATCCAGGGTATCGGCAGCAATGCTGATGCCATTGCCTATCAGAATACCCTGCTTGCCCAGCAGAGATCATTAGCGCAGCAGATCTCTGAAACGGTACTTGGCGGCGAACCCCTCGACGTGAAATGGAATTTCACGCTGGCGGGAAATATGATGTCCGCATATGTACCTTTTGGTAAGATCGACGCCATCAAAGGACTTGATGCTGTAACAGACGTCGTTCTGGAAAACCAGTACCAGCCCGAGACTGTCGATTCTGATGCTGCATCTCCCAATATGATCAGTGCCCGCGACATGACCGGCACCAGCATGCCTTTCGCTTCCGATTATACCGGAGCCGGCAGCAGGATCGCCGTTGTTGATACGGGTCTTGACTGGGAGCATCAGTCTTTCGATCCGGATGCTTTTATGCATGCGATCGAAGAAGATATTGCCAACGGCAAAACCGTAAACCTCATGACTGAAGATGATATTCCGTCTACCGGTCTGCACGGCAGTGGTATTTACCTCAACGCCAAGATTCCCTATGCTTATAACTATGTAGATTCGAATACCACAGTCAACCACTTAAGCGATACTCAGGAAGAGCATGGTTCTCACGTTTCCGGTATCTCTGCGGCAAACCGTTATCTGAAACAGGGTGACGAGTTTGTGGATGCGGCTGAAACCGTCGGCGTCGTAGGCCAGGCCCCGGATGCCCAGCTTTTCGTTATGAAAGTTTTCGGCGCCCGCGGCGGTGCTTACGACTCTGACTATATGGCGGCGATTGAAGACGCCCTGGTCCTCGGTGCGGATTGTGTCAACCTTTCCCTTGGCTCAAGCGCTCCCGGAACCACTTCCGTCACCAACACGACCTACAGGACCCTTTTCAACAACATGATCGGCAAGGGCCTTGTCATGTCTATTTCAGCCGGTAATAATACCTCCTGGGATTCGAATAAGCAGCTGTACTCCGATGATATCAACTATGATACCGCCGGCAGTCCGGGATCCTTTGCCAATTCCTTTACCGTTGCTTCTATCGATGACAGCGGCTTAAAGGCTCCCTACCTGCTGTTCAACAACGAAATCGAACTCCGGTATATGGACGGCGGCGGCGCTGCTGCCAACGCGCCCATGACCACAATTGCAGGCGAGTACGAATTCGTTTATGTGGATGGCCCCGGCGTCGACGATAATAACAACGTCGGCAAGACAGGCGATGCTTTCCTGGCTCTGGGAAGAGACGTTGTCGAAGGCAAGGTCGCTCTCTGCAACCGCGGTACTTCTTCCTTCTTTGCGAAGGCAAATGCTGCCGTTGGCCAGGGCGCTGTCGGCGTTATCATCGTCAATAACCAGGCCGGCACCATTTCCATGGCGTTGGACGGCTATTCCTACACCAACCCCGTAGCCTCCATCAAACAGGCTGAGGGCGTTATGATCAAAGAAGCTTCTGAAGCTCATACGGCGGAAGGCATTACTTATTATACCGGCACGATCAAAGTCGGCGGCACGGATGATAAGACGCCTATGAAGTTCTTTGAAATGAGTTCCTTCTCCAGCTGGGGTGTTGCCGGTTCTCTGACACTGAAACCGGAGATCACCACGCCCGGCGGATCGGTCCTTTCTCTGAACGGCTTCCACAACAACGCCACAGGCGGCGGACAGAGCGGCGGCCATGACGCCTATGAGCTCATGTCCGGTACATCCATGGCTGCGCCTCAGGTCAACGGTATCATGGCCGTTCTCGGCGAATATTACCGTGCCAACGGTATCGCGGAAAAGACCGGCTTATCTTTCCGTACCTTTGCCCACAGCGTGATCATGTCCACTGCGGTTCCCGTAAAGGAAGAAGCTTCCAATAACTATTATTCACTCATCAAACAGGGTGCCGGTCTTGCCGATGTGAATGCGGCGATCCAGACCAGAACCTTTATCCTGATGGATGAAAAGGCTACCAGAAGCGCTGCTGACGGCAAGGTCAAGGCTGAACTCGGCGACGATCCTGCCCGTACCGGCAAGTATACTTACAGCTTCACGATCACGAACTTCGGTGAAACCGATGTCACCTATAAGGTCGGTACCGACCTGTTCACCCAGGCTCTGGAAAACAATGACCAGAATCTGAGCCATCTGGTGGAAAAACTGAAGGCTGACGAGGTTATCACCTGGATTGTGGAAGGCGCCGAGAATCCTTATGATGTCAATGAGGACGGCGTATCCAACGAACTGGATCCGCAGGCTGTTATTGACATGGCTGCCGGTGTGTATCCGGAAGACGCCGATTTCAACAAGGCCGTCGCTGATGCAGACCGTGACGATGTCATCACTTCCTACGATGCTTATCTGCTTCTTGAGAAGATGGATCAGGCCGGCCTGATCGGAGCTGACTATGTCGTTCCCGCCGGCGGAAAGGCTCTTGTTACCATCAGCCTCAGCCTGACCGAGAATCAGAAGGCAGCTCTTGACAATTCTCCGCGTAAGGGCGCTTACGTTGAAGGCTATACCTTCCTGAAGGGCAATGACGGCGTTGAACATTCTATTCCTGTTCTCGCTTTCTACGGCTCCTGGACCGATCCTTCCATGTACGATGCCGTAACCTATACGGAGAAACTGTACGGCAGCAGCCAGAGCTCTTATTTCCTTGCGGCTAATGCCAATACCAACTATCTGAGCATCCTTTACAACGGAGCCCAGAACGCAACGATCTTCACCGGCAACCCCTATGTGGTTGAAGAAGTCTTCCCTGAAGACCGCCTTGCCCTGAATTCGAACTCCACGATCAGTGCAGTGGCTTTCAACCTCATCCGTCCCGCCGGATCGTCCTTTACGGCTGTAACGAAAGAGGATGGTACGATCCTGAATCTGAGCAATGTTACCGCCAGAACAAGCGCTGCATATTATAATACGCAGCTGACCACCCCGGCATGGCAGAGCACCGGTACAACATCGGTCGCTCTCAACGTCAACCCGGGCACTCTCGGCCTTGCTGACGGCGAGAAGTTCACCGCCGGTTTCTATGCGCTTCCCGAGTACTATACTTTCGAAGCCAATGACAACCATGAGGCGATCACACTGACCCAGGATCAGGTCCGGACCCTTCTGGCTTCTGGCACCATCGGCAAGGGTGCCTTTATGGGCTATACCTTTACCGTTGATAACGAAGCGCCTGAAGTCCAGGCTGTGAAGAACGAAGACGGAACCATTACCCTTACCTTTAAGGATAATCAGTACGTCGCTGCTGTCGGCATCCTGGATGTCAGCGGCAAGAAGGAATTTGTTCCGACGTTTACGCCCGAACAGAGCGCACCCGGAGAAGAATCCACATTCACGTTCGATCCCGAAGAGATCGGTGCAGCAGCTGCCAATGCTGCGACCATCTTTGTCGCCGATTATGCCGGAAACGAGTATGCCGGTGTCGTAAGGACCGGCGACGGGCCGATCGTTGTCGAAAGAACGGTTTATACCCTTGCTTCTGCCCTGGAAGACGGTAAGGAATACCTCATTGCCAATGTGAATACTGCCGGCAATGGCTATATCCTGAACCGCAATAACACTTCTGCACAGCGTATGGCTGCAGCAGTCAGTGACGCTAATGAGAGATTTGAAGTACCTTTTATCAATGGTGATGATATTGCCGAAACCGCTAAATTCAGTGCAGCGGCAGTAGAAGGCGGCTTCAAGATCACAAACGGCGGAAATTATCTGCGCGCCAACACCGGGTGGAGAGCCAGTCTGCAGATCGCTCCCGCGGATACCAATAATATCTGGACCTGGGATGCGGAAAACAGCCGGCTTTCTGTTTCTGCCGGCAATACCGTATACTATCTGGTATACAGCAACAATAACTTTACGGTCAACGCAAATGCCAACAGTGTCTACCTGTACGAGAAGCAGACCTACACCGAGGAAGTCGATCCCTTCACTGTGAGCAGCGTTGTGCTGACTCCTGAAAAGGCCGATCTGTTTGTCGGAAATACTCTGCAGATCATGACGGAAGTGCTTCCGATGACTGCAGAAGACAAGACCCTCGTCTGGTCTTCTTCCGATGAAGAGGTGGCCACGGTCGACCAGAACGGTCTTGTTGCCGGTGTTACAGCCGGAACTGTTACGATCACCGCTGCTTCCGCCAGCACGGAAGGCGTTGCGGGCACAGCAGAGATCACTGTTCTTGACGTGACCCGGCTTCCCGGCGCGACGGTCAATGCCCAGCTTGTGGCTAACGGCGCTCCGAAGTTCGTGAAGATCGATCTGGAAACCATGACCGTCATCGAAGAACTCGGTGAAGCTGCCGGCATCCATTACGGCGGCGGCAGAAGCGAGGATATCATCATCGGCTTCCAGACAGACGGCAATATCGTCGAAACCGACATCTATGGTGACGGCTATGACAGCTACATCCTGGGAAGCTTCGGAACGACCCAGTACAACTCCAGAGACGGTGCACACATGCCGGCGCTCACCGCCACAGAAGATGATGTGACTCTGACAGAAGAATATATCTCTATTTTCCTGGCCCAGTCCTATCTGCTTATGTTTACGCCGGATTACTCTATTACCGGATGGAATCTCAGCGGTTATTCTGCATTGACTTATGCCGGAACCGTCAGCGAGACCAGCACGCATTATTATTATATGCTGAACGGCAATGGAGAATTGGAGATCGCTGTTATAGGTCCTGACGAGGAAGATCCGATCGTTGAAGACGAAGAGACCGGAGAACCGGTGATCAATGTCTCCCTGAGTTTATACAATCTTGGTCCTATTGCCGGCCTTTCAGCGGCAGACGGTACTTTCAATGCCAATGCCATGTCTATGTCCCTGCTTGAGACAGAAGACTACTTAGGCCTGCTGATCGCCAACTCCAATAACCGCCGGATCTACTATGTGGATCTGACCGCGGATGATCTGGAAGCGGTTCTCACAGCCGGTTTTGAGGGTACCTCACTGACGACGCTCTACAACGATGATTACGATGCGGAAGTCCTTCCCCCTGCTTCTGTGACTGAAAAAGCTCTTGCAGGACTTAAGACGGAAAGCATCACTTTGAAGGCACAGAAGCTGGCTTCTCTCGAAAAGGCTGCTGACGGCAGTCTGGATGAAGTCACCAATTACGTCTCTGCTGCCGGAAAGACCAATATTATCGTTGAGACCACGGCAGCGGCGGAAGCTGCAGATCCTCAGGCAGTTCCTGCGGAGAGCCGTGTGACCGTCTCTGTTGTTGAAGCGGAAGATGTGAATAACGGTAAGTATTTCATCACATATGATCCTTCGATCCTGACTTATTCTTCAGCCGATGTCAATGCCGGTTACGGCGCTGTCGGCGTTGATGAAGAAGAGGGCACTGTCACCCTTGCCTTTGCCGATCTTAAAGGCCTGGAGGCCGGCGATGTAATTGCCAATGTCTTCCTCACGCAGCCTGACTGCGAAGACAGTGCTGTCACGGTTTCCACCGCAGAACGGAATGCTGTCTTAAGCGAGATCGATGAAGACTTCGAGATCGTGGTCAAGGGACCCGGCCATGCATGGGGCGAGCCCGTCTGGGCATGGGCAGAAGATTATTCTTCCGCAACCGCGACCTTTACCTGCTTAAATGATGAAGATCATGTTGAAACGGTTGAAGCAGTCGTCACCAGTGAGACCACGGCGGTCACGACTACCTATACCGCCACCGTTGAGTTCGAAGGAAAGACCTACACGGATACTATTGTGGAAGAACTTCCCGCAGCCCAGGTGCAGGGTGCCAGCGCAAGCTTTGCAGGCGAGATCAAGAGCAACATTTATGTCTACGTTCCCGATGCAGTGCTTGAAGACGAAGCTGTCTATGCTGAGGTAACCTTCAACGGAGAGACCACGACGTTTGTTCTTAAGGACATCACCGCCAGAACAACGGTCAATGGTCTGCCGTGCCTGCAGTTCCAGATCCCCGTAAAGGCGAAGGAACTTAAGGACAAGGCTGTACTCCGGATCTTTACCGGAGACGGAGCCGCGGTCCCGCTGTTCAGCCAGAGCGGAGAAGATGCAACGGCAAGCGGCGTTGAGTATTCCGTACAGGATTACCTGACAAGAATGCAGGAGAACAGCACGAATCCGAAGATGGTGAAGCTTGCGAAGGCGGCGGAAGACTACGGAACGGCAGCACAGCTGTACTTCGAGTATAACGCGGAAGGCCTTACGATCCCGGGCGATGTTACAGCGGTAACGCTTGAAAACATGGCGGCTTATGCCCCGGTTGAAGAGGGAACGCTTCCTGCGGGCATCACGAAGATCGCGAACTCTGTACTGTTCCAGTCAGACAACACACTTCGTATGTACTATATGTACGAAACCGGAACGGATATCAGCAAGTACACCTTTACGGTGGACGGCGCTGAGGCCGAAGTTGTAGATCAGGCAAGCAGCAAGAGATGCTATGTAGAAGTACCTGCGGTAGCAGCGAAGAATCTTGGCGACGTGCATACGTTTACGGTCAGTGACGGTGCGGATACGCATACGTACAAGATCAGTGCAGACGGATATGCATACAAGATGGTAGGTACAAGCACGAAGGCTACGATGGTCGATCTGGCTAAGGCATTATATCTGTACAATCTTGCGGCAGTTGAATATTTCAGCAATTGATTAAACTTTAAACTGCTGAAAGAACCTGAAGAACAGGTTCGGGGGCATGGCTCGCCATGCCCCCTTTTTTGATGTATTCCGACATTTACAAAGACCTTTGACCAATACAGAGACCTTTGACCAATACAGAGACCTTTGACCAATACAGAGACCTTTGACCTGTACAAAGTACTTCGAATTTCAGCCTTTAGAAAGAATTCTTAACCTTTAGAAATATGCATGGAAAATTTCTTCCGGACGTGATAAAATACTCTCTGAAAGCAGATCCGTATTCAGCAGGGACGAATTGTTCCGGCATTTATTTACCGTTCTTAGAACAGTTTTAAGAACCGTTTTGAGAATAAGGATCTGCAGGTCTTTTTCTGATTTTTTCACTCACAGAGATTCTGAATATGTTTTTAAAGGAGATAATGATGAAGACTCTGAAACGAATCCTGTCCATGATGATCATCGTCGGCCTGATCTTTTCATTTCCGGCGGCTTCTCTTGCAGAAAACGCGGATCATGACGGGTATGAAGAAGCGGATAGCGCCGGGAACAGGCTCGCCGTCCGGGAAATCGATCCCCGGAGCCTGAAGGTTCCCCGGCTCGGGAACAAGCCAGGCGGTTCTCCGGAACCCGCTCAGGAGGAGTCCCTCTATGGGCCTGATGAAATGGTACGGGTTTCGATCCTTCTGGAAAAACCTTCCGTCCTGGACGCCGGGCTTTCCCTGCAGAAGATCGCAGCCGGACCGGAAAGCCGGGAATACAGAGACGGCCTGATCGCCGGACAGGAACGGATCGCGGAGCAGATCTCCGATACCGTCCCCGGAGTCGGAAAGCTTGATATCAAATGGCATCTTACTTTGGCGGAAAACATGATATCCGCCAATGTCCCTTATGGCGCCGTCGAGTCCGTAAAAGCAATCGAAGGCGTTTCGGACGTTATCTTAGAGAACCGGTATGAAGCGCCTGTTGGAGTTCCGGCAGCAGAAAGCGCAGAACAGGCGTCGGTACGGTCCCCTGGAATAAATCTGAAAAACGGATCCTCTGACAGCGCTTATACAGGCGCGGGAAGCCGGATCGCTATCATCGATACCGGCCTTGACTGGGAGCACATTTCCTTTGATCCGGAAGCCTTTCTGCATGCCATTGAGGAAGACCGCGCAGCGGGAAAGACCGTCGATCTGATGACGGCTGAAGATATTCCTGCCGAAGGTCTGAACGGAAAAGGCGTTTACCTGAACGAAAAATTGCCCTACGTTTACAATTATATCGACGGCAATACGACCATCGATCATGTCCATGATACGCAGCGGGAACATGGCTCTCATGTTTCCGGCATTGCCGCGGCAAACCGGTATCTGAAGAACGAAGATCAGTTTGTCGATGCGGCGGAGACCGTCGGCGTAGTGGGACAGGCGCCCGATGCCCAGGTTCTGGTAATGAAGATCTTCGGTTCCGGCGGAGGAGCTTACGACTCGGATTATATGGCGGCTATAGAAGACGCCCTGCTGCTTGGGGCTGATTCCATCAGTCTTTCTGTCGGGTCAAATGTTCCGGGACCTGTGACGGTGGCCAATTCCGTATACAGAGCGGCTTTTCAGCGGCTGGAAGACAGCGGACTGGTGCTTTCGACGGCGATCGGCAGCAACGGATCCTGGGATGCCGCCAAACCGCTTTATGCGGACGATATCAACCTCTATACCGGAAGCGTGCCCGGATCTTATGCCAATACGCTGACGGCAGCCTCTGTGGATAATCGTTCGGAAGCGGGACAGACTGAAGCCGGCAGTTATAAACTGAGCAGTTTTTCCGGCTGGGGCGTTCCGGGGGCGCTGGTCCTGAAGCCCGAGATCACCGCCGTCGGAGGTTCTGTGCTGTCCCTGAACGGCCATCATAAGATCGCCGATGAATCTTACGGGGGAGGATATGATAAGTATGAACTGATGTCCGATACCTCCCTTGCCGCAGCGCAGATCGCGGGGATCACCTCGGTTCTGGGACAGTATTACCGCGAGAATAATCTCGGAGAAAAAACGGGCTTGTCATTCCGCCGCTTTGCCCAGAGCGTGATCATGTCCACGGCTGTCCCCCTTAAGGAAGAGGGATCAGACCGGTATTTTCCTGTCCTTACCCAGGGAGCAGGCTTTGCGGACGGAAATGCTGCCCTGCAGACCAGGACCTTTATTCTGATGGATGAAAATGCCGCTTCAGGCGCTTTGGATGGAAAAGTCAAAGCAGAACTGGGCGATGATCCCGGACGAACCGGTGAATACACCTACAGCTTCACCCTGAATAATTTCGGAGATACGGCGGTTTCCTATCAGATCGGAACGGATCTCTTTACCCAGGCTCTGGCTGAAGAGGGTCAGATTCTGAGCCATCAGACCGAGGCGCTTTCTGCAGATGAAACGATTACCTGGAACGTGGGAGGCTCCGCCGTCCCGGCAGGCTCTTATACGGTTCCTGCAAACGGCAGTGCTTCTGTCACTGTAAGGTTCAGACTGACAGATTCCCAGAAAGCAGCGCTCGATAATTCGCTTCGTAAAGGAGCCTACATAGAAGGCTTTACGATCCTGGAGGGGAGCGACGGCGTCACCCATTCCATCCCGGTCCTGGGGTTCTACGGTTCCTGGACCGATCCTTCCATGTTCGATGCGGTCACCTATACGGAAAAATTGTACGGCAGTGGGCAGAGCTCCTATTTCCTGGGGCAGGAGACCGATACGAACCTGCTTTATGTCCATTACCCTCAGGATGAGGAAGATGTATTGTTCTCCGGAAATCCCTATGTACAGGAAGAAGTATTTCCGGAAGACCGGCTGGCGCTTAATTCAGAAACAGTCATTACCCGGGCTGTCTACAATCTGGTGCGGCCTGCCGGAACGATCTTTTCCGCCCTGACAGGCGAAGACGGAGAGATCTATAAGCTGGGAAGCCTCAACAGCAGGATGAATGCAGCCTACTATAATACCCGGCTGGATGTGCCTGCCTGGCAGAATATTTCTCCGGTTTCCATCAACCTTAACCAGAGTATCGGGGCCTTCGAGATCAGCGAAGGCAGCCGGTTTGCCTCGGGCTTTTACGCGCTTCCCGAGTACTACGCCTTAAAAGCGGGCGTTACGGACGGATACCGGCTGACCGA
The DNA here is from genome assembly GCA_017438305.1 of Lachnospiraceae bacterium. Lineage (GTDB taxonomy): Bacteria > Bacillota > Clostridia > Lachnospirales > Lachnospiraceae > UBA1267. Next base: position 10,511 of record JAFRVX010000145.1, read on the forward strand.
GGAACTGGTCCGCAGCCTGCTGTCGGGCAATACGCTGGGAGAAGGCGCGCATATCGGCTATACCTTTACGCTGGATAATACGGTCCCCGTTATTTCGGAGCCCGTGAAGAACGCCGACGGAACGATCACCTTCTCCGTCAGGGATGACCGCTATACGGCAGCCGTGGGGATCATGGATATGACCGGAAAGAAGATCTTCGTCCCGCTGTTTGTTCCCGAACAGCAGACCGCGGGAGAAAACTGCGAGATCACCTTCGATCCGGAAGCCTGCGGCGCAGCGGGCGCAAATGCAGCGGTGATCTTTGCGGCCGACTACGCCGGCAATGAAACGGCGGTCATGGTAAAGACAGGGGACAGACCGGCTGTCATTCAGCGGGATGCCTATGTCCTGACCAATTCAATAAAAGACGGAAAGGAATACATCATCGCCAGCGTCAACGCTGCCGGTACAGGCTATGTGCTGCTCCGAAACGGCAGTTCCTCTGTAGGTGCCATCGTCAGTGTCAGCGCCCCTGACGGAAGATTCTCAGCCCCTTATATTGATGAGGAGCAGGCCGTTGATTCGGTGATCTGGAAGTTTACCGCTTCCGGAGACGGTTTCAAAATACAGCAGGACGAGTATTTCCTCCGGCAGAACAGAGGCAGCCTTTCCATCAGTACAGCTGATTCGAATAATATATGGACCTGGGATAAGGCAAACAACCGGCTGTCCGTGCCCTATAACGGCAGCGCACGGTATCTGCGCTGGTATAACAGCGCCTTCAGCCTGAGTACGTCGGTGAACAGCGTATACCTGTATGAAAAAGTGACCTATGCAGCGCCGATTGAAGGAACGGCAGCATCCGTCCAGGGCGCCAGCGCTTCCTTTGCCGGAGAGATCCGGAGCAATCTGTATGTCTATATTCCCGAAGAGATCCTGGCAGATCAGACGGCTTACGCCGAGATAACATTCAATGGCGTTAAGACAAATTTCCTGCTCAAAAACATCACCGCCAGGACCAAGGTGAATTTCATGCCCTGCTTCAGGTTCCAGATCCCGGTCAAAGCAAAGGAACTGAGGGATGAAGCCGTCCTGAAAATCTTCACCGGCAGCAATGAACCGGTTTTCCTGCTGAATCAGAACGGGGAGGATGTGACCGATAAAGGCGCCGCCTATTCCGTACAGGATTATCTGACCAGGATCCAGAAAACCGGCTCCGCCACCATGATAAAACTGGCGAAAGCAGCCGAAGATTACGGTATTGCGGCCCAGCTCTATTTCAAATATAAACACGACGGTCTGACGATCCCGGAAAACGTGACGGCTGTCACGCCGGGCGAGATGGCGGTGCATGCGCCTAAGGAACAGGGAACGCTGCCGGCGGGTATCACGAAATCAGCGAATTCCGTCCTGTTCCAGTCCGACAATACGCTCCGGATGTATTACTTCTATAAGTCCGGAACGGCCCTCAGCAAATACACCTGCACCGTGGACGGGAAGGCAGGAAAGATTACCAACCAGCCGGATTCCCTGCGGTTCTATGTTCAGTATCCTGCGATCGCCGCCAAAAACCTGGACGATGTGCATACCTTTGCCATCACTGACAGCAGATCGGCCTATACCTATAAGATCAGCGCCGTAGGATATGCTTACAAGATGGTGACGACCAGCAAAGATCCCACGATGGTTGATCTCGCCAAAGCGCTCTACCTGTATAATATCGCAGCCGTAGAGCATCTGGGAAAATAAATCGGAAAAAAGCCTTCTCTCCGCGAGGAGAAGAGGCCTTGAAAACCGCAGTCCGGTTCTGAAACGGGATATCAAGCATAAAAAAGCATAAAACAGTAAAAAAAATCATAAAAAGACTTGACTAAAGCCGAAGAAGCGTTATAATACTGTTGTTAGCTTTTAGCTGATTCCAGGACCATTTATGGTCATATGAGAAAGGAGTAAAGTTATGAAAAAGTACGAAGAAGTAGCCATTGAAGTTATCCGTTTTGATGCTGCTGATGTTATCTGCACTTCTAAGGATCCTGATGAAGGCGAAATCGGCTGATCAGATTCTGAACGGTCATTAAGATTGTGAACCGGTGAATTAACTTTCACCGGTTCATTTTTTTAGGAAACCGGATGAAACGGAAAGATTGCCGGAGCAGTCCCGTTCAGGCATTCATTCTGCAGGATAAAGAGAAGAGGATTCTTGCAGGATAAAGAGAACAGGATTCTTGCAGGATAAAAAGAAGAGGATTCTTAAAGGATTAAGAGAAGATTTAAATGTACGAGATCAATTTCACGCTTGCCGGCATTCCGGTCACGGCCTGCTGCCGCTATGAGGAAACCCGGACATTTCTTAAAGATTACCTGACTTCAGATGCGGGCGTTTTTACCGTGGAGATTTCAGAGGAAGATATTATCGCCGAACAGGACAGGTCTGATAAAGAAGCCCTGTTAGAGGGGGAGGAACCTCAGATATTTTCACTTCCCTATCTGGAGACCCTGGCCCTATATCGTAAGCTGGCTTCCCGCCTGCCTGAATATGATACGATCCTGTTCCATGGCTCTGTGATCGCAATGGACAATGAAGGCTATCTGTTCACCGCAAAGAGCGGAACGGGAAAATCCACGCACACAGCTTTGTGGCGGCAGGTCTTCAGGGACCGGGTCATCATGATCAATGATGATAAACCGCTCATCCGGATCTCTGACCGGGAGGTGCAGGTCTACGGCACGCCCTGGGACGGGAAACATCACTTGAGCACCAATACCTCAGTCAGGCTGAAAGCCATCTGCCTCCTGGAAAGAGGGCAGGAGAACCATATCGAACCCGCGGATCCGTTCCGGCTGTATCCGATGCTCCTGCAGCAGCTGTTCCGGCCGGATGATGAGACGGCTATGAAAAAGGTTCTGGAACTGCTTGACAGACTGATGGGACAGATCAGTTTCTACAGACTGAAATGCAACATGGAGCCGGAAGCGGCCATCACAGCCTGGAAAGGGATGAATCATGAGTGAAAGAACACTGGAACAGGTTCTGGAAGAAGACGGCATTCTGTATCATACCAGCAAGGGCGTCAGCATGCGGCCGCTGATCCGGGAAGGAAAAGATATCCTGGTAATAAAAAAGCCCGCCGGAAGACTGAAAAAATATGATATTCCTCTATACAAGCGTGATTCCGGCGAATATGTCCTGCACCGCATCCTGAAAGTCAGGGAAAAGGATTATGTGATCTGCGGCGACAACCGCTGGCAGAAGGAGACAGGGATCACCGACAGGCATATCATCGGTGTGCTTACGGAGATCAACCGCGGCGGAAAGATCATAACCATGAAGGAACCCGGATACCGGATATATGTCCATCTGTGGTGCGATCTTTTCTTCCTCAGGAAGCCCCTGCTTCTGTGCCGGAGAAAGCTTCACGGAATAAAGAGAAGGCTCGGAAAATGGAAAAAGAAATAAAAGAGAAGGCAGTCCATAAGAATGTCACCTCATGGATCGTCTCTGCAGCGGCCCGGGGCAAATGGCCGGTGGTTTTTCTGACGTTGGTACAGACCGGACTGTCATTGTTCGGCGTTTACCAGGCGCTGACATTGAAAAACCTGATAGATGGGGCGGCTGACAAAGACCGGCAGGCTTTTCTGCATTATGCCGTTGTTCTGGTGCTGGTCGTTGCAGCCCAGCTTGCGCTGAGGGCGTTGTCCCGCTTCCTGAGGGAGTATTCCAACGCCGCTCTGGAAAACAATTTCAAAAAAAGTCTGTTTGCTTCCCTGATGACGCGGGACTATGCCCAGGTTACCGCCGTCCATTCCGAAGAATGGATGAACCGGCTTACCTCGGATACCGTGGTGGTTTCAAAGGGCATAACGGAGATCGTACCGGAAGTGGTCGGACTTGCCGTTAAACTGTTAAGCGCTCTTACGGCGGTTCTGGTCCTGCTGCACGGGTTTTCGTGGTACTTTCTGCTGGTGGGGCTGCTTCTGGCAGGGAGTACGTATCTGTTCCGAAACCGGCTGAAGATCCTGCATAAACGCATACAGGAATCAGACGGCAGGCTCCGGATCTATCTTTCGGAACGCTTATCCAATCTGCTGGTAGTGCGTTCTTTCGGAAAGGAGGAGCAAAGCGTCCGGGAAGCGGAAGACCTGATGAAGATCCATCAGAAAGCCAGAATGAAGCGAAACCACTTCAGCAATTTCTGCAACGTAGGATTCGGCATTGTCATCCAGGGCATGTTTGCGGCCGCGGCCATATACTGCGGATACGGTATTCTGGCAGGAACTTTTTCCTACGGGGCTTTTGCCGCCGTGATCCAGCTGGTGGGACAGGTCCAGACGCCTTTTGCCAGTCTGTCCGGATATCTCCCCCGGTATTATGCGGTGCTGGCCAGCGCTGAGCGGCTGAAGGAAGCAGAGGATTTTCTGCCCGACGGCACGTCGCAGAAAAAAGACGAAAGCGAGATCGCGGCTTATTACAGAGATCATTTTACGGGGATGGGGCTCAGACAGGCTTCTTTTACCTATACGGCAGCGGATCGGGAAAAGAACGGATCTTCCGGACTTGTGGTCATCCGTGATGTGAACCTGTTTATCAAAAAAAATGACCTTGTGGGGATAACGGGACCTTCCGGCTCCGGAAAAAGCACGATCCTGAAGCTTCTGATGAGCCTATATCCTCTGGACAGCGGAGATCGGTACCTTCTGGGAACAGAGGGCGAGCAGGCGTTAAGCGCCGAGTGGCGGGGCCTTTTTGCCTATGTGCCCCAGGGAAACCAGCTGATGAGCGACACGATCCGGTCGGTGGTTGCCATGGGCGATGATTCCGTGACAGAGGAGCAGATCAACCGGGCTATGACCATAGCCTGCTGCGACTTTATAAAGGATCTTCCCAAGGGGTTGGAAACGGTCCTGGGAGAGCGGGGATCAGGCCTTTCAGAGGGGCAGATCCAGCGGCTTGCCATTGCAAGAGCGGTGTTATCGGATCATCCGATCCTGCTGCTGGATGAAGCCACCAGTTCCCTGGATGAAAAAACCGAACGGATCCTGCTGGAGAATCTGCAGCAGATGACGGATAAAACGGTGCTGATCGTTACTCACCGCCCCGAGGTGCTGACCATCTGCACCAGGGAGGTCCGGCTCTCTGCTGAGGGGATCAATGTGGTCGAACTGAAACAGGAATGAATCAGGACTGAAGCAGATCAGAAAGAGAAGATAAACAAGAAGACTGACGGAAGATAGTCTGGAACTGGACAGCAGTAAGTCAGAAGATTATCAGAAGTTGGTCAAAAGATATCCAGAAGACAAAAACAGTCAGAAAACAAAAAACAGTGAAAAAGGCCTGCAGCCGGGAGCATATCCGGACTGCAGGCCTTTTTTTACCGGACTTCTGCCGGTTTGACACGGCGGTCTTTTTTCTTCAGAAGCATTCTTGCCGTAAATCCGGCAAGCATCAGAAAACCGGCGGCGCAGGAGATCAGGTTCCGCCATTTTTCATAGCCGTCGACAGCGGTCATGGCGATATAATCCCCAGCGCCCAGGACAGCGGCTCCGATGAGGATAAAGACCAGGTTTCGTTTTGAAAAGATTTTTGAAAGCGGCGTATCAGGTGCAATGGCTTTGGTGATAAGGAATACCGAAGCTGCCACGACCAGAGCCACCAGAAGCCATTTGATGATCACGCCGAGAAGCGGTGCGATGACCGGCCCGTAGAGGGCCGTCAGGGCGGCAATGAGTCCGTAACCCAGGATCCAGAGGGGCAGCACCAGAAGTACCCGTGCGGACAGGGGAAGACTGTAAACAGCGGTCCGGATGATATCCTTAAGGGACTTCTTTTTCTTTTCTTCGTCGTCTTCTTCGAGGATGACATCATCGTCCGGCTGGGCTTCGTACTGGACCACCACCGCAGGCCGTTCCCGCTCCGGAGATGTCTGGTTGATGACTTCCGACGGATTGGAGAAGGCGCTTCCCAGCATCAGGCTGATGGCGGCAAGTCCTGCAGTGCCGGCAGCAGCCGCTTTTTTTCCGGCCTTTTTCAAGGTATGATCCTTCCCGTCATTTTTACCAGTATCTTTCCCGTCATCTTTCCCGGAATCCTTGCCGTCATTACCGCTGTCATTTCGGGCGTTCTTATCGGTGCCGGCATCTCCGTCGGCAGCGGCGGGAAGGCTGTCTTCTTCAGCTGATTCCAGAATGCTGAATTCAGCGTCGTAAACCTCTTCCTCTGCGTATATCGGTTCATCCGAACTGAAGGCTTCCGATGAGCGGGCAGCGGTTTCAGGCTTGATCAGCGTATCGGGTTCCCTGCTGCCGGAACCGGTTTTTCTCTTAAATGGATCAAATTTCATAACACTGTACTCCTGTTAAGGATCAGACCGGGAAGATATCCCGTGTAGTTTCTGTCTTTTCTCATTTATAGCACTTCCTGCGGTTATTGTCAAAAGCCTTCAGTTTTTTCTGATTACGGATCAGTTGTTTTTCTGATTACGGTTCATCATCATTTCTGATAAGATATTGTCCTGAAGCGGTATGCCTGATTTGTCTGAACCGGTGTTTCAGCCTGCTGAAAAAGAGGCCGGAAAGCAGACAAGACTTTTTTTGAAAAGCCCCTTTTGGACTATGAAAGTTCACAATTTTATGTTATGATACCCGCGTAGGTGTCCATCAGGACCAGCTGCCGTATGGCCGTCTGATTTCATGGCCGACTGTTTCCGGACAGCCTGATAACGCAATTATCGCTCACCTGATCGCAGGACAGCCCGATCGCAGGGCCATCCGGCTGCAGGGTGCCTGATTCCGGAACGTCAGGAGTGAAAGGGTCCCTTACCGGGACATCTGCGGGAAAACAGTATTGAATGATTAATGGATCAAGAGAGGAGCAGTACATGGAATACAAGATCACTTATGAAAATTATGAACAGGAAGTTGCCAAGAGCGATAAGCCCGTCCTTCTGGACCTCTGGGCGGAATGGTGCGGCCCCTGCAAAATGGTGGCCCCCGTCATTTCTCAGATCGCTGAAGAGTATGATGGCGTTCTGAAAGTCGGCAAGGTCAATGTTGATGAGGAAGAAGAACTGGCTATGAAGTTCGGCGCCATGTCCATCCCGATGATGGTTCTGGTGAAGAACGGCGAAGTGGCCGCCGCAACCGTCGGCTTCCAGCCCAAGGCTTCCCTGGAAGCAGCCCTCGGCCTGAACGAACTTAAGAAATGATAAAGACAGCAGCGGCCGGGGATATCCGGATGGATTATGCCGTTTTCGGAAACGGTGAAAAGATCCTGGTGATCATCCCCGGCCTTTCCTTAAAAAGCGTGCTGCAGAATGAAAAGGCCATCGAAGAGGCCTATGCCTGCTTTAAGGAAAGCTATACCGTCTATCTGTTTGACCGGCGTGTGCACGATTCTTCCTGCACCATAGACGATCTGGCGGAGGAAACAGCCCTTGTCATGAAAGCGCTGGGACTCCGGGATGCCTTTTTATTCGGCGCCTCCCAGGGCGGCATGATGGCCCAGGTCATAGCGCTTAAGTATCCTGAACTTGTTAAGAAGCTTGTGCTGGGCTCGACGCTCTCCCGGACGGTGGAAGAACAGAGCAGAAAGATCAAAGAATGGATCCGCCTGGCGGAAAGAAAGGCAGTAAAGGAACTGGCCGAGAGCTCCGCAAGACTGCTTTACTCGGAAAATACGCTGGAGCTGTTCGGCGAAGCCATCCAGGCGTCTTTGCAGGATCCTTCGGAAGAGGAACTTCTGCAGTTCCGGATGATGGCTGAGGCTGCAGCTTCCTTTGACGTGCTGGACCGCCTGCAGGAAATTGCCTGTCCGGTCCTGGTGATCGGTTCACTGGGGGATAAGCTGATCCCTCCGGAAGCCCAGCTGTTGACCGCGAAACAGGCCCATGGCGAGCTGTTTCTGTACGATGCCTCCTACGGCCATGCGGTCTACGATGAAGCGCCGGATTACAAGGCCCGGCTGATGGAATTCTTCGAGCGGCCCTGAATGACCTGAAAAGAACTGCAATACAGAAACCGAAACTGAACATAAAACCGGACAGGAGCCCGGTTAAGGAGGATAAAATACTATGACGATTACGTCCGACATCCTGTATGTGGGTGTCAATGATCACAAGATCGATCTTTTCGAAGGCCAGTACGATGTACCCCTCGGCATGGCCTACAATTCCTACGTCATTCTGGATGACAAGATCGCTGTTATGGACACAGTGGATAAGAACTTCACCCATGAATGGCTGGATAACCTGGATAAGGCCTTTAACGGCCGGAAACCGGATTATCTTGTCGTCCAGCACATGGAGCCGGATCACTCGGCGAATATCCTGAATTTCATGAAGACCTATCCGGAGGCACAGATCGTTTCCTCCGACAAGGCCTTCACGATGATGAACAATTTCTTCGGGACCGCCTTTGAGGACCGCCGGATCTCCGTTAAGGAAGGTTCAACACTGGAACTTGGCAAACATGTGCTGAACTTTGTGGGCGCACCCATGGTCCACTGGCCGGAAGTTCTGTTTACCTATGATTCTTATGCGAAGGTACTGTTCTCTGCCGATGGTTTCGGCAAGTTCGGCGCCAACGACGTCGTGGATCCGGAAGGCTGGGACTGCGAAGCCAGACGCTATTATTTCGGCATCGTCGGCAAATACGGCGCCCAGGTGCAGGCTGTCCTGAAAAAGGCCGCCGGTCTGGACATTCAGATCATCTGTCCGCTGCACGGACCGGTGCTGACCGAGGATCTTGGCCATTATCTGAACCTCTATAATATCTGGTCGTCCTACGAAGTGGAATCCGACGGCGTGGTCATTGCCTATACCTCGGTCTACGGCAATACGAAGAAGGCCGTGGAACTTCTGGCGGACAAGCTGAAAGCCAAAGGTGCTCCGGAAGTCAAGGTGCATGACCTGGCCCGGGACGACATGGCGGAGGCCGTAGAAGATGCTTTCCGGTATGGCCGCCTGGTGCTGGCCACCACCACCTATAACGCAGAGATCTTCCCCTTCATGCGGGAATTCATCAATCATCTGACGGAGCGGGGCTATAAGAACCGGACCATCGGCCTGATCGAGAACGGCTCCTGGGCGCCCCAGGCCGCCAAGGTGATGAAGCAGCTCCTGGAGCCCTGCAAGAACATCACCTTTACGGATGTTACCGTGAAGATCATGTCTGCGATGAATGAGGAGAACAAGCAGCAGATCGAAGCCATGGCGGAAGAACTCTGCAAGGATTATCTGGCCCAGCATGAAGAGACGGCCAACAAGAATGACCTGACGGCCCTCTTCAAGATCGGCTACGGCCTCTATGTGGTCACCTCCAATGACGGCAAGAAAGACAACGGCCTGATCGTGAACACCGTTTCCCAGGTCACCAGTTCTCCGAACCGCATTGCCGTCTGCATCAATAAGGATAATTATTCCCACCACGTCATCCAGCAGACGGGCGTCATGAATGTGAACTGTCTGTCTGTGGAAGCGCCTTTCTCCGTCTTTGAATGCTACGGCTTCAGAAGCGGCAGAAATACGGACAAATTTGAAGGTACGGAAGTGCTGCGGTCCGATAACGGCCTGGTCTTCCTGCCCCGTTACATCAACGCTTTCATGTCTCTGAAGGTGGAGCAGTACGTGGATCTGGATACTCACGGCATGTTCATCTGCACCGTGACGGAAGCCAGGACCCTTTCAGATAAGGAGACCATGACCTATACCTACTATCAGGATCATGTCAAACCCAAGCCGGAAACGGAAGGCAAGAAGGGCTTCGTCTGCAAGGTCTGCGGCTACGTTTATGAAGGCGATGAGCTTCCGGAAGACTTTGTCTGCCCGCTCTGTAAGCATGGCGCGGCGGATTTCGAGCCGATCCAGTAAACATACAGAAGGATAAGAAAAGGGTTCCGGGATCCGCAAACACGGTTCCCGGAACCTGTGATAAAAACGGACGGGAGGCATTCATGCCATTCTGTGATACCTGCAACTATTACGAATACGACGAAAACGACGAAGCTTATTACTGCTCGGTGGATATGGACGAGGACGACTACGGCCGCCTGATTTCCGGCGCATACCGGGAGTGTCCCTACTATACCAGCAATAACGAGTACGAGATCGTAAAACATCAGATGTAAAAAGAGAGGACCTTCGATGGATGATGGATTTCCCCGCTTTGATATGACGCGGCCTCCCCTGAAATGTCTGTGGTTTCTGAAACCCATCATCTGGCTGGGAGTCCTTCCCGGGCTTCTTCTGCACCGGACCCGCTTGAAAAAGACCGGGGTCAAGGGGTTGAAGCCGCCCTATCTGCTTCTGGGCAATCACAACGCTTTCTTCGATATGAACGTGTCTTCGATAGCGACCTTTCCCCATTTCGGAAATAATGTGGTGGCTATAGATGGTTATATCGGAAGGGAAAACCTGCTTCGCTGGATCGGCTGCATCTGCAAACGGAAATTTACCAATGACGTGATGCTGATCCGGCACTTAAGGACAGTGATAAAACAGGGCGGAATCCCGGCGATTTATCCGGAAGCCCGGTATTCCCTCTGCGGGACCACCTCCGACCTGCCGGAATCTCTGGGAAAGCTCTGCAAGCTGCTGAATGTTCCCGTGGTGACGATCATCTGTCACGGGCATCATATCAACCATCCCTTCTGGAATACCCGCCATGAACGGGGCGTCAGGCCGACGGAGGCGGAGATGAAACTTCTTCTGACAAAAGAAGAAACGGAAGCCCTTTCCGTGGACGAGATCAACGACCGGCTGGTCCAAGAATTCCGGTACGATGATTTCCGGTGGCAGAAGGAGAAAAAGATCCGCGTGCGGAAAAAAGACAGGGCAGAGGGACTGGAAAAGATCCTGTACCAGTGCCCGGCATGCGGAACGGAATTCCGGATGAAGTCGTCCGGCGTCCATCTTTTCTGCAGCGAATGCCGTAAGACATGGACCATGACAGAATACGGAGAACTGGAAGCAGAAGACGGGAATACGCCCTTCTCCCATATCCCCGACTGGTATGAGTGGGAGCGGGAGAACGTCCGCCGGGAAGTGGCTGACGGGACCTATACTTCCGGAGAACTCAGGGTTTCCGTTGAGAGTCTGCCGAACGCGAAGAAATTCATCCCCTTCGGTGAAGGGACACTGGTCCACGACATGGAGGGCTTCCGGGTCGATATAACGGGAAAAGACGGAAAGCCCTATCAGATGGTAAAAGATGTACCGTCCCAGTACGCCTGCCATGTGGAATACCAGTACCTGTTTAAACACGGGGACTGTATCGATCTGAACACCCTGGAAGATACCTGGTATATCTATCCGGAAGGAGAGGACTTCTCTGTAACCAAGATGGCTCTCGCCGCGGAAGAACTCTATAAGGCCTACAGAAGAAAGACGGGAAAGCCGCTGAGGCTGGGCTTGATATGACTTTTCAGAATAAGTCCCGGGAGGTCTTCGGCAAAGGAGATCGCTTTGCGGACAACCGGGCCGGACAAAAACGCTGAACAGACAGTTATTATGAACAAAAATATTTACCCGGAAAGAAAATTTTGCGGATAAGTATTTTCCGGATGATCATTTTGGAGACGATCATTTCACAATTGATCTTTTCAAAGAAACTCATTATAAGTTAACCAAGGAGGGTAATTTCATGAAACAGTTTATGTGCAATGACAAGACCACGGTTTCCACAAAGGCCGGAAAACTGCGGGGCTACTTCTTTGACGGTTCCTATATCTTCAAAGGCGTCCATTACGCGGAAGCGGACCGGTTTGAGAAGCCCCGGGACGTGGAACCCTGGGAAGGCGTTAAAGACGCCACATCCTTTGGCTTTGTCTGCCCGCTGATGGGGAAGGAGACCCCGTCCGGCGAATTGCTGGTGCCCCATGCCTACTGGCCCCAGGATGAGCATTGTCAGAACCTGAACGTCTGGACCACGGATCTTTGCCCCGAAGCGAAGAAGCCGGTCATGGTCTGGCTTCACGGCGGCGGATATTCCGCAGGCTCTTCCATCGAACAGGTCTGCTACGACGGCGCCAATATGGCGAAGCTCGGCGACGTGGTTGTGGTTACGCTGAACCACAGGCTGAATATCATCGGTTATCTGGATCTTTCCGATTTCGGCGAAGAGTACGATAATACCGGAAACCTGGGCCATATGGATATGGTGGCTGCCCTGAAATGGGTCCACGAGAACATCGCGTCCTTTGGCGGCGATCCGGAAAACGTGACCATTTTCGGTCAGTCCGGCGGCGGTATGAAGGTCACCGACCTGATGAACATCCCGGCAGCCGATGCCTATTTCCAGAAGGGCATCTGCATCTCCGGCGCCATTGAACCCGGCATCATGCCGGCGGGTGAAGGCGGCGGAAGACCGCTGGTGGAAGCTATGCTGAAATACCTGGGCCTTGACGTTTCCCAGGTGGCGGAACTGAAGACCATTCCCTATACGACCCTTGTGGAAGCTTATAACGCGGCGGTTCCCGAGATGCGGGCAAAGAACCTGTATACCGGCCAGAGACCTTTCGTTAACGACTGGTTCCTGGGAAGACTGGAAGAAGCCGGCCTTTCCGAGCATGCGAAGAAGGTCCCGCTTATGATCGGCACCGTTTTCGGAGAATTTGCCTTTGCGCCTCAGACTTACAACAAGTATGAACTGACGGAAGAAGAAGTGCAGCAGAAGCTTACCGAGAAGTACGGCGATAATGCTGAAAAGCTGAGCGAGCTCTTTAAGGAAGCCTATCCCGAGAAGCTGCCCATCGACCTGCTGACCATCGACGGCATGTTCCGCCGGCCCACCAAGGCCGTGATCCAGGCGAAGGCCGCCTGCCAGGACAGCCCGACCTATGCGTACCTGTTCAACTTTGAATTCCCGGTGGAAAACGGCAAGCTGGCATGGCATTGCTCCGACCTTCCGTTCTTCTTCCATAATATCGACCTGGTACCCTCCGCCAATGTTCCCGGCGTTTCCGACAAGCTTCAGGAGCAGCTGTTTACGGCGGTCATGAACTTTGCGAAATGCGGCGATCCGAACCATGCGGAGATCCCCTTCTGGCCGGCTTCCAAAGCAGGCGACGAAGCGACCATGATCTTTGACAGGAACTGTGTGGTCCGTCACAATCATGATGATGAGCTCCTTGCCCTTCATAAGAAGGCCGGCGTCCGGATCTCTTTCGAGAACGCCCAGCACTGAGCAGGTGAGAAGCCGCTGACGGCAAAGCAGCGGTGGAAAGTTTAAGCTGAACTTATTTGCAGCTGAAGATGATTTACGGGCCCCTCTCATAAAAAGAGGGGCTCCGGTCTATGAGGGACTGAATGAAGATCTTATTTGCGGAGGATGATCCGGATATCCGGCGGGCAGTGGCCGCACTGCTTCAGAAAAACAATTATACAGTGGAAACGGCGGATAACGGCGTCGATGCGCTGGAGCTGCTTACGGAAGGCGACTTTGACGCAGCGGTGCTGGATATCATGATGCCTGGAAAAAACGGGCTTGACGTTGTGCGGGAAGCCCGGAAGAAAGGCGTCCGGATCCCGGTGATGATGCTGACGGCCATGGATGAGATCGATGACAGGATCAACGGTCTGGACGCTGGGGCTGACGATTATCTGCCGAAACCCTTTGCGGGAGGAGAATTGCTGGCAAGGCTCAGAGCGCTTCTTCGCCGGATGGAATCTTTTACGCCGGACGTACTTACCTTCAAAGACCTGAAGCTCGATAAAAAGGGCTTCACCCTTTCTTCCGGAGAGAAGACCGTGAGTCTGGGAAACAAAGCCTTCCAGATGATGGAAATGCTGATGCGCAGTCCCGGTACGGTCATTTCCGCGGAACAGTTTATGGAACACGTCTGGGGCTGGGATACGGAAGTGGAGATCAATGTGGTCTGGGTAAACATCTCTCAGCTTCGAAAACAGCTTCAGACCCTGGGTTCTGAGACAGAGATCGGTGTGGTAAGAGGCCTGGGATATTCTCTCAGGAAACGGGCATGATAAGAAAGACGCAATGGAAATTTTTCCTGATCGCCATGGCGGCGGTCACCTTTTCGGTGCTGGTGCTGATCGCGGTCATCAATTACATTAATACAGACCAGACCGACAGGGTAATGAGGCAGGCTCTTCAGGAGATGGCGGATACCGTCAATACTTTCCATCGGCCATTTCCGGACCGGGAACTCAATGACGGAAATGATGAGGAAGACACCGGCAGTCCGGAACGTTCTTCCGGATCTTCGGATGAAAGTCCGGAAGGCGAAGTAAACCCGGAAGCCGAAGAACGCGTTGAACCTGAAGAGCACGCGGAAAACGAAGAAAACACGGATAATACGCTTCGGCCAGACGCTTCGGGGTTTATGAAACCCGATGGAGATAAAAAGATTCCCTGGTGGGCAGAAGACCAGGACGACCCGGATGATCAGGATGAAGATCACGGACGCGAGGATTATTTCTTCCCCGGAAAAGAAGGCGCTTCCCGGGATATCCGGGATTCCGCGATGGGCCGTTATGCCGGAAGGCTGTCGATGGTGAGCTTTTCCGGAGATGATATCAGCCTTGTCAACATGAGCCGCGACAACCCGCTTTCCGAAGGAGAAACCGCAGAGATCGCTGAAAAGCTTAAGGATTTGAAAAAAGCATCAGGAAGGTATGACGATTACTATTACCTGATCGATAAAAGCGGTGAGAATACCGCTGTCTGGTTCCTGGACGGTTCTGCCGAAAGGGACAGCAAACGGCGCCTGCTCCTGGTCTCTTCCCTGGCCGGTCTCGGCGGGATCCTGCTGATGGGCATCTTCGTCTGGCTCATGTCGAAAAAGGCCATGGCGCCTTTGGAGGAGAGTACCGAAAAGCAGAAGCGGTTCATCACCGATGCCGGGCATGAACTGAAGACCCCGCTGTCTGTTATTGCCACCAACATGGATCTTCTGGAGATGGAGAACGGAAAAAGCGAGTGGATCGATACCACCCGGAAACAGGTGGGGAAGCTTCGGAGCCTCGTACAGCATCTGGTCTCTCTGTCGAAGCTGGAGGAAGCGGACAGAGAGCTTACACTTACGGTCTTTTCGGTTTCCGAGGCCGCAGAGGAGTGCTGCGAGTTCTTCTCCGGTCCGGCGGAACTATCGGGAAAAGAACTGAAAACCGATATTGAGCCGGGGCTTTCCGTAAAGGGAGATTATGCTTCAGTCAGCCAGATCCTTACGATCCTGCTGGACAATGCGGTAAAATATGCCAAAGGAGATATTGACGTCCGTCTGTATCAGTCGGGAAAGAAAGTCGTCTTTGAAACGGAAAACGACTGGGAACACAGTCTTTCCGGAAAAGAACTGGACCGGCTCTTTGACCGTTTTTACCGGGCGGATGAGTCCCGGAGCAAACAAGACGGGAAGGAAGGCTACGGGCTGGGCCTCTCCATAGCATCGGCCGCGGCCGCTAAGAATCATGCGTCGATCTCGGCGGAAGAAACCGGAGAAGGAAGGCTGAAATTTACGGTCTCCTTTAAGAAGGAAAACTAAAAACTGAAACATAACGGGATGATCACCGCAGCCTCTGTTATTCCGCGCACTCGCGGAGTAAGAACGCTGCTTCGAGCTTCATGAGGGGCACGCAAGTAAGTCTTTTCTCCACCGGAATGTAAACTTTCCGCGAAGGAGAGACTATCGGCGCTGGAATCATATTATGATATTGGGGTCAAAAGGTGATATCCGGAGCGTTACGCACTACGTGCTCCCACGCTCCTCCCACATTCCGCACTCTCGTGGAGATAAATCTCCACTTCGCGCTCCATGTGGGGCGGGTCCCAAGGTCTGATCCCCACA
>JAFRVX010000146.1 GCA_017438305.1 Lachnospiraceae bacterium
CATCAGCTTCATGCCAGGTAAGGACCAGGGCCAGAAGATCATTCAGAACTTCCTGAAGCAGCTGATAAGAATCGATCTCGCTGTTCAGTTCCTGTGAGATCTCCATCAGCAGATTATAGGAGGTCCGGTAGACTTCCTCCGTAAAATCCTTAGACGGCGTATGGGACAGCGCTTCGTTAAGAGACCGGAGGCTTTCATCGGAGGCTTCATTGATGCCGGAAGCCGATCTGAGAAGCAGCATGATCTCGTCGAAGGAACTTCTGTCATTCTCCCGGTAGGCCGTGAGCCGCTCGGAAAGGAGCTCCAGAAAACGGTTCCTGGTCATCCGGATGGGCAGCTGTTCTACAAATCTCAGTGTATAAAGGTTCTGAGCCTCATCTTTCTGGTTGGAAAGGAATGTCAGCAGTTCGGACGCAAAGGCCTGGTCTGAATAGCCCTTCGGCAGGCCGGCGTCTTTTCTGTACCGGTATTCCAACCGGTTGACCAGATATTCGCAGACCGTATAGATATCCACATCATCCGTAATGCGCTGCATCCGGCTGATGTTCTCTTCCCTGAGTGCCCGGATCGCTTCAGGATCGGGAAGTTCCCCGGAAGAAAGCGCCTTCAGAAGAAGTGCCGTTTCCCGGAACCCTTCTCCTTCAAAGACGCCGTCTTCAAAAGCCTGGGCCAGGGAGACCGCATGAAGCGCCAGATTGACAAAGGCATAACAGGAGACGCGGGAATCCGAGGAATCCAGATAGATCTTCAGGTTCTGTTCAACGTTTTCCTTTCGTTTCAGCGCTCTTACGGCAAAATTGAAATTGTCCATGTTTACGGTTTACACTCCTACATCTCTCCGTTAAGCACGTAACGGTTTTTGATCAGATATTCGACCAGGGAAACGATGGTCAGGATCACGGAAATAATGATCAGTATCATCGAAAGCACCCGGAAAAACGGCCAGGGAAAGTCCAGGATCAGAGAAACCGTCATGATCATCTGGAAGGTGGTCTTTACCTTGGCGGTCATGGAAGCTGCCAGCACCACGCCCTGTTCCGCCGCTACCAAGCGGAATCCGCTGATGATAAATTCTCTGGCGCAGATCACCAGAACCGCCCAGACCGGGATCATCCGAAGATATAAAAGACAGATCAGGGCCGAGATCACCAGAAGCTTATCGGCCAGAGGATCCATGAATTTCCCGAAATTGGTGACAAGATTATATTTCCGGGCGATCTTCCCGTCGAAAAGATCAGTCAGCGAAGCGCCGATAAAAACCGCTGCCGCCGCGTAATTCACATAGGGGTGCTTCTCATACAGAAGCATCAGGATGACAAATACCGGTATCAGAAGGACACGGGCCAGTGTCAGTCTGTTGGGCAGATTCATGATTTATACACTCCTATAAGATCGTATCCGCTGGAAGAGATGACCTTTGCTTTGACGATATCCCCGGTATACAGCGGTTCCCTGGAACGGATAAAGATCATGCCGTCCACATCCGGCGCATCCATATAGGTGCGGGCCGCGTAAACGTACCCGTCGGATTCTTCGTCAGGAAGCTCGCCCTCTATCATGCAGGAAACTTCTTTCCCGGCCATGCTTTCGGCAAAGGAGAAGGCAATATCCTGTTGAAGGGCCATGATGCGGTCCCGTCTTTCTTCCTTCACACAGTCATCGACCTGGGCGTCAAATCTCTCCGCGGGTGTCCCTTCCTCCGGAGAATAGGCGAAAACGCCCAGCCTTTCAAAGCGGATCTCCGACACGAAGTCTTCCAGATCTTCGATATCTTCTTCCGTCTCCCCCGGAAAACCGGTGATAAGCGTCGTCCGAAGGGCGATATCGGGAATTCTGGAACGTATCTTTTCAATGGTCCGGACCAGACCTTCGCGGTCTGTTCTCCGGTTCATTCTTTTCAGAATCAGGTCAGAGGAATGCTGGACCGGGATATCCAGATAATGGACCACCTTGGGATCTTCAGCGATCACATCCAGCATTTCGTCGGTGATTTCTTCAGGATAACAATACAGAAGGCGGATCCATTTGAGATCTTCGATGGCGGAGAGCTTTCCGATAAGCTCCGGCAGCGCTTTCCTCCCATACAGATCCGTACCGTAAAGCGTGGTTTCCTGGGCTACCAGGATCAGTTCCCGTACCCCCTGGGAGACCAGATCTTCAGCTTCCGAAACCAGTTCCTCCATGGGAACGGAACGGTAATGGCCCCGGTTTCTGGGGATGATGCAGTAGATGCAGTTTTTATCGCAGCCCTCCGCGATCTTCAGATAACCGGATCCCGAAAGGGTCGTCAGATAACGTCCTTCAGTCTCGGGGAGCCGGCTGACATCCAGAAAACATTCAGCCTTTCCCTTCTCCAGCGCCTCACGGACGACGTCCGTGATCCTGTCCCAGGAAGCCGTTCCCAGAACGCCGTCCAGTTCCGGCAGTTCTTCCAGGATCTCTTCCTGAAACCGTTCGGTAAGGCAGCCTGCGGCGATGAGCGCCTTCAGCTTCCCTTCGGTTTTATACGCGGAAAGCCGCAGGATCTCGTTGATGCTTTCTTCCTTGGCATCGCCGATAAAGGAACAGGTATTGATTATAATAATATCCGCGTCCGCTTCATCGTCCGTGAATTCATACCCCTCCCGGGCCAGCCGATACAGCATGTGCTCGGAATCGCAGAGGTTTTTGTCACAGCCGAGGGACAGAAAGAAGATCTTCATTGATCGCCGTCTTCCGGGGCGGTTTCTTCTTCCGGAATCTCATCCTCCGCCTCGTTTTCGTTTTCCGGGGCTTCGTCCGTTATTTCTTCAGCAGCCTCTATTTCACCGGAAAGTTCCTCCCCGGTTTCTTCAGCATCGCCTTCCGCCTCGGAGATCTCTTCTTCAGCAGCCTCTTCCGCCGTTTCATCCTCTTTCAGAATATGCACTTTTCCCGCAAACAGTTCATCCACTGCCACGGATAAATTCTTTTCCTTCATTTTTGCCGGAACCAGGGGCTCGGAGCCGGAATTGATCTGGCGGGCCCTCTTGGCCGCCGCGATCACCAGGGAGTAGCGGCTGGTGATCTCCATATCTTCGCCGTTGGCGGTATCATTGATTTTATTGATCATTTCCTTGTAGGACGGATGCAGCATATCAGTTCTCCTCTTTCGTAAGTTCTGTAAAATCCCGTTTGTAGACGGCGCCTTCCGCATGAGTGCGGTTCAGTCTTTCCCTTCTCAGGCAGATCTTATCGTATACTTCCTGAATACAGGTTTCCAGGTCGTCATTGACGATGATATCATCATAGGAACCGATGAAATCGCTTTCATAAGCAGCCTTCTTCATGCGTCTTATGATCTCTTCATCAGATTCGGTCCCCCGGTTTTTCAGGCGGTAATAAATATCTCTGGCTTTGGGCGGAACGATAAAGATCAGATACGACTCGGGATAAATGGCCTTGGCGTTAAGAGCGCCTTCGACCTCGATCTCCAGGATGACGTTGACGCCGGTCTTCAGCTGATTCTCCACAAACTCCCGGGGCGTTCCGTAATAATTTCCCTCATAGACCGTATGTTCCAGAAGGAGACGGTTTTTAAGATTTTCCTCAAAGGTTTCCCGGGAGACAAAGAAATACTCCCGTCCGTCCGCTTCACCGTTTCTGGGTTTCCGGGAAGTCTGGGAAATCGAGAAGGCAAATTCGTCCGGATGCCGCTCCATGAGGCTGCGTACGATCGTTCCTTTACCCACGCCGGAAAAGCCGGAAATCACTACTACAAGTCCTTCCATAACCTTAAAAGCCCTCCTGGCAGATCTTCTGCCTGTTGTTCAGATGTCATGATCAAACGGCTGATTCTTAAAGCACCCGGACAGCTTTGAAAAAGTCCGGTCTTTTAATCAATTCATTATAACGTAATTACACCAAAATGTAAAGCCGTGAATCTTTTTCGGAAATGCCGTGAATCTTTTTCGGAAATGCCATGAATCATATTTCAGGAATGTCGGGAATTTCCTTCTCATCGATCCCGGTCCTTCAGTTTTCCCTATTTCTCTTCTCTTTCTTTCAGGAAAGATACCGCCACCCGGCAAGATACCTGTTTTTCAGCCTGCCCTGATCGGATTTTCCGAAGCCCAGGGGGAAATGATCCGCCAGGATCAGGGAAAGACCGGATTCACGGGTGAGATCCGTAAGGTCCAGGGTCTCGCCCTTAAGATAACGGATCACGCGGTCGTCATCCGTATCCAGATTGATGCAGAAAGGATATTCGTCTTCCCTGAGAGCCATCGCCAGCGCCTGGGACGGTTCAAAGCGGTTTTTCTTCTCTTCCCCCAGGAGCAGGCCGTTCCGGAGGATCCGGAGCCCGTTAAGCGCCGGGAGCGCTTCATCCGTCAGATAGATCTTTCCCTTCCGGTTTTCGATCCGAAGACCGGTCCTGTCAAGCTTCAGGCTGCCGAGAAAGGCCTCTGCGGGTTCGGACACCCGCGCTTCTTCAGTGTTAAAGCCGCTGTTTTTCCGATCCGGCGCCTTTCCGCCGGCGCCTGCCCTGTCATGGCCTTTGATCCGGACGTTCCTGTTATCCCGGTCATCCGGATCTGCGTTTATTCTGCCCGGTTCTTCCTTAAAGCCGCTCTCTGCTTCTCCATCCGGGTCCCCTTTTCTCAGAAGCGCCACAAAGTGCCCTTCTCCCTTCAGCCGGTGGGGAAAGACCCGTACGCACTTCTTCAGATCCTCGTCATAAACAGCGGCCTTTTCCGGTATTCCGCCGGAAAAGCCCTCAAACCGGCTGGGTATGTCTTCTATGGTGAGTTCCGGACAGATCTCTTTCATATAAAGGATGATATCCTCATCTTCGCAGGGGGCAAAGGTACAGGTTGAATACACCAGATATCCGCCGGGTTTTAGCAGTTGAAGAGCATTCCGGACGATCTCCTTCTGCAGGCCGACGTAAAAGTCATGCCCGTGCTCTTCCCAGGCTTTTATGACCGCCGGCTCCTTCCGGAACATGCCTTCTCCC
>JAFRVX010000147.1 GCA_017438305.1 Lachnospiraceae bacterium
CCGACTGCCAGGGATATTCCCGCGCCTTTCAGGTTCTCCAGGGAAAAATAGGAAACCGCATGGATGCCTTCCGACCGGAAGAAAGGCGCCGTCTGATTGGCTATGGTCCGCATAAGGCTGTTGCCGGTCAGGCCTAAAAGCGGCATAAAGACCGCAGAACCGATCAGAGCGATATGCCCGAAAAGCCCCAGGTAATGAGGATGCTTCTCTTTCATCTCCTGCTGGAAAGCTTCCGCTTCCCGGTCCGGTTTTTCCAGAAAAACAGCCACGAAGAGCTTCGTCATATAGGCCAGTGTCAGGCCGCCGGAAGCCAGGAAGATCCACTCCACCGCCTTCAGTGTCCATCCGTACAGGTGATGGGCTTCCAGAATGCCCTCATGAAGCAGGGTCTTGCTGATATACCCGTTGAATCCGGGAATGCCGCCGATTCCCACGGCCCCCAGAAGGAAACATATCTTCAGCACCGTCTTATCTTTTCCGAATCCCCGGATCCGGTTCAGATCCAGTTCATGCAGATTCATATAGACACAGCCGGCACACATGAAAAGCACCAGCTTCAGAAGCGAATGGTTGACCATGTGCAGGATGGTGCCGCCTGCCGCCAGACCGCCCTCTTCCTTCAACAGACAGGTACAGGCTGTTCCGATCAGGATGAATCCGATCTGGGACATGGAAGAACAGGCCAGAGTCCGTTTCAGGTCGATGGACAGAAGGGCTAAAAGCGCCCCCAGGAACATGGTGATGACGCCCAGGACCAGGATCAGCGTCCCCCAGGCTGCATCTTCCCGGAAGATATTCATCGAGATCGCCAGGATCCCGAAAATCCCGGACTTGGTCAGCACGCCGGAAAGCAGTGCCGACGCCGGCGCCGGCGCCACGGGATGGGCCTTCGGAAGCCAGATATGAAGGGGGAACATGCCGGCCTTGGCGCCGAATCCCACCAGGATGCAGACGCCTGCCGCATACAGCACGCCTTTATTTTCAACCCCTTCTGCCGCTTCATATAAAGCCGCGATCTCTGTGGTTCCCAGCCTGTTCTCTAAGAGGAAGATACCCATCAAGGCCGACAGGCCGCCGATGACAGCAATGGCCAGATACGTATTTGCCGCCCTTATCGCTCCCTCCGTCTCTTCCTGGATGACCCAGACAAAGGAAGTAAAGGACATGACCTCAAAGAACACCAGGGTCGTATAGAGATCGCCGGACAGGAAAACGCCCAGGATCGCCCCTTCCGTCATCAGATTAAAGAAGAAGTACCGGACGGTATTGCCATGGCCGTGGAAATATTCCCGGGATAAGAGCATGGTCATAAACCACATAAAGGCAATGATCAGGGTATAGACCTTCCGGAAATTATCCAGGGTAAAATACAGGCCGTAGCTTAAAACGACGGGGATCCTGATATCCGCTGCCGGACTAAGCGTTCCGGTGAAAAGAAGGACCGCCAGGACCAGCTCGGTAAAGGTCGTCAGAAGAGCGGTTATGTAAGCTGCCTTTTCATTCTTTTTTGAAAGGATGAGCAGCAGAAAAGCCATCAGTATGGGGAGGAAGATCAATACAAGCATCATCAGAATTCACCTCCTGCCGCCCTGACAGTGTTGGCGATGGCCTCTGCGCTTTTAATGACCACGCCGGGGAAAAGGCCCGTCAGTACAATGCCTATGGCCAGGATGATCATAGGAACGAGCATCCAGCCGCCCGCTTCCTTCGCTGTTTCATTGCGGGAAAGATCAGCCCCCTTGTCCGGGAAAAAGGCTCTCCGTACCATGGAAAGCATATAGACCGCCGTCAGCAGAGCCGCCGTAAGAATGGCGCCGGCCCCGATATAGCCTTCGACAGTTCCCGCATGGCCCGCTGCCGTCAGGAGGTACCATTTGCTGATGAAGCCCGCAAAGGGCGGGATCCCCGTAAGGGCCAGGGCCGACACCGTAAAGCAGGCAAAGGTCCATTTCATTTTACGCCCCAGGCCGTCCATTTCCGTCACATATTCCCGGTGATTCACGTGGAGCACCGCGCCGGCGCAGAAGAAAGCCAGGATCTTGATCTCGGCATGGAAGGCCATATGGAGAAGCGCTCCGATGAGACCTTCTTTTGTCATAAGATAGACGCCGAACAGAATGTAGGAAAGATTAGCCACCGTAGAATAGGCCAGGCGGCGTTTCCAATGCACTTCCCTGACGGCTCTCATGGCGCCGTAGACCACCGTAAACATGGCCAGCGCCAGAGGAACGTACTGGCCCCAGCTGCCGTAAAGAGTTTCTGTCCCGTATCCGAACCAGGTGAGCCGGATCACGGAGAAGATACCGGCCTTGACAACAGCCACCGCATGCAGAAGCGCCGTTACCGGCGTCGGGGCCACAGAGGCTTTGGGAAGCCACCGGTGGATAGGAAACATGGCGGATTTTACACCGAAGCCTGCCACGCCCAGCAGGTAGAAAAAGCCGGTGGCCGCGGGGGATCCGGTCCGGATCTGTCCCGTTGTCAGATACAGGATGGAAACCAGGGCAAAGGCGGCGCCTCCCAGAGAATAGCCGAAGTAGGTTCTGGTCGCCCGGATCGCCTCCGGCGTTTCCGTATGCATGACCAGAGGAACCGTAGACAGGGTCAGCAGTTCATAGAAAATATACAGGGTAAAGAGATTCCCGGCCATGGAAACCCCCAGCGTAACCCCGAAGGCCATGGTAAACCAACCGAAGAAAGCCTTCTGCCGGAGATCATCCTCCAGATAGCCGAAGGCATAACATACCGTCAGGGGCCAGAGGGTCGCCACGATGCCGGCAAAATACCGGCCGCACTCGTCAAACTTCAGCCTGAAAATAAAATCGTCTGTAAAACGGATGAAGGGAGCTGCCTCGGGGCTGCAGAAAAGGATCATGTACCAGACGGCGGCGGATGTGATGAGCGTCATGGTCATGGTATAGATCCGCACTGCTTTCCTGTCCTTCAGCCTCAGGGCATGCAGGATGATGCCCGAAAATATCGGGAACAGGATCACCGGCAGCAAAAGATAAGAACTCAGCATGAATGCGCCTCCCGATCAGAACAAGGCTTCAATAAATCCTGCCAGTCCCTGGTTCAACAGCCCGCTGACAAGTCCCAGGACCAGGGTCAGAAGCGCCAGCACTGCCAGCGGGACCAGCATCAGGGCTTTCCCCTCGGGACTCTTCTCTTCTGCCTTAAAGCCCTTTCCCGGGAAGAATCCCGCCACGGTCACCGGCAGCAGATAGCCTGCCGTAAGCAGGGCAGAAACCAGAAGGATGACAGGGCCCAGCCAGGAGATCACGGAGATGCCGGAAGAAAGCGCTCCCTCCGCCAGGTACCATTTGCTCACGAATCCGCCGAAGGGCGGGATGCCGATCAGGGACAGGGAGGCAAAGGTGAAGGCAAGAAGCGTATAGGGCATGGTCCTTCCGATGCCGTTCAGGTCGCCGACCATCCGGCGGTTTCCGTGGAAAATAAAGGAACCGGCCGTCAGGAAGAGACAGACCTTGGCCATACAGTGGAAGATCACCTGCAGGATGCCGCCCATGAATCCGGCGGTATTCAACAGGAAAAAGCCGAAAAGCGCGTAGGAGATCTGGCTCACAGAGCTGTAGGCCAGACGTTTCTTCAGGTTTTTCTCGAGATAGGCCATCATGGACCCCATGAAGACCGTCAGAAGCGACAGAGACAGCAAGGCTGTCTGTACCCAGGTTCCCTGCAGAAAGGCCGGTCCGACAACATAAAAGACCAGTCTCACGATAGCCAGCACGCCGGCCTTGGCGATAATGCCGGAAAGGACCGCCGATGCCGGCGCCGGTGCCTGGGGATGGGCTGTCGGAAGCCATCCGTGAAGCGGATACATACCGGCTTTCGCCGAGAATCCCACCACGCCCAGGAAGGTCATGATAAGAAGCAGCGTTTCATGTCCGGAAACCGCTTCCTTCGTAAGCGTTCCACCGGGCACAAAGGAAAGGGTCGGCGCGTAAACAGCCAGGACAAATAAGGAAGCCAGGGCCAGGAAGGCGCCGCCTACGGAATAGAACAGGTATTTCAGGGCTGCCGCGATGGATTCGCCGGTCCGTTCGAACAGCACCAGCGGCATGGAAAGAAGGGTCAGCATTTCAAAGAAGAAATACATGGCGATCAGGTTGGAAGAAAGATCCATGCCGATCAGCGCCGCTTCCGTCAGCAGATAAAAGCTGTAGAAGGTGCTTTCTTTAAAGGATCCCTCCTTTTCTTCATGTTCCATATAACGGAAGGCGAATATCCCCGCCAGCAGTGAGCCGTATGCCGCAATAGCCATGAAAACCTTGGCCAGCGGGTCCAGTTTCAGGGAAACCGTCAGTTTTTCCGTCATGGAAAACAGCACAAACTCCCCTTCCCGCATGAACAGAAGCCCCGTGACCAGCACTGCCTCAATAAAAAGCACGCATCCGGTGTAAACCAGCATGGTCTTTCTGGCGGGCTTTAAGACCGGCAGCAGGATTCCCGCAGCAGCCGGGACCAAAACAGCAAACAGCATAAGTATATTCATACTGACCTCCCCATATCCGGCACCCATGCGCATACGCATAAGGACCGGATCCTCTTTTTCCCGGACCGGTAATGATCCAGGGTGATAAATTTAAGTAAAACCGAGTATATTTTTATTATTTAAGGATGTGGTATCTGTCATTTTCAGATGATGTTATCTGCCATCTTCAGATAGTGTCATTTATCACCTTCAGATGGTGTTATCTATCATCTTCAGACGGTTTATCTGTCATTTTCAGACAGTGTTATTTATCTTCTTCAGACGGCGTCATCTGTCAACTTCAGATGGTATTCTCTGATATTTTCAGATAGTGTTTATCTGTCATCTTCAGGCTGAGTTATCTTTCGATACATCATTTTAATCAGATCTTTCGGTATGCTCTGCCGGCACTCCCTTTATTCATGGTCTGTTTCCGGCCTTCGGATCAGAACAGGCTGATCCCGTAGGCCAGAAGATCGATAAAGGGTTTGGACAGGACGCCCAGGCTGACGTTCATAAGGACAAAAACCACCGAAACGGCTATATAAGGCCTTCTGGCCTTCTCCTTCCAGTCCACCAGCTCCGGCGGCAGCGGATTATCCTCCCGTTTCGTATAGATACGGATAATGGTCCTGGCAAAGTACATGGTATTCAGTATCGTACTGACGGCCAGGGCGATAAGGGTCGGTATCATTTTATTGTGGGTGGATTCAAAGGCGGCCGCGCCGAAAAGATATTTGCTGATAAAGCCCATGGTCAGCGGAAGGCCGATCATGCAGAACGCGCCGAAGGAAAAGGCCGCTCCGGCCGCCGGATTGACGTAGCCGCTTCCCTGCAGGTTTTTAAATTTCTTGGCGCTCCCCATATCAAATGAAAGATAGCCTTCCGCCAGGAAAACCGCCGGTTTGGTGAAGGCATGGACCAGGATATGGAAAAGAGATGCCTCCACGCCCAGCACCGGCGACAGTCCCAGCCCCATGTAAATGTAGCCTATCTGGGCTGAAGAGCTGTAGGCCGTCATCCGGAAGATATCATTCTCCCGGAGCGCGCTGACGGAGCCCAGGATCACGCCGGAGACGCCCAGGATATAAAGAACGTTGTTCATGCCCGCGGCAAAGAACACTCTTTTTCCGAAAACGTCAAAAATGATCTTGACCAGCAGGAAGATATATCCCTTTGAGATCAGTCCCGAAAGAATGCCCGATGACGTCAGGATCGCTGCGCCGTAGGTATCCGGCATCCACAGATGGAACGGAAACAGGCCGCTTTTCACTGCCAGGCCGATCACGATCAGGGACATGGCGCAGAACAGCGGCAGCCGGTACTGTCCGGAATCATAAAGCAGGGCGACACTGTTTTTCAGATCCGGCATCAGCAGGTGTCCGGTAATACTGTAGAGGAAAATGATGCCGAAAAGGAACAGGCCCGATCCCACCAGGCTGAAGATCATATACCGGGTGGAAGCCAGGATGGTCCGGCCGTTTTCCTTGATCATAAGGATACCGATGGAAGCTATGGTACAGATCTCGATGAAAACATAGCCGGTAAAAATATCGTTGGTATAGACCAGAACCAGAAGTGCGCTCTGGATCAGGTTTGTCATCGTGGAATAGAGGGGCTGTTTGGCGGGATCGATCCTGTCAAACAGCTGCTTCTTCCCTCCCATAAGGGTCATGAAAAGGATCAGGGAAAAGGCGCAGGAAAACAGGGATTCCAGCACCCCGATCTTCAGTTCATTACCCCAGGGATGGGGAAAATGCCCCATCAGATAGGTATAGTTCTGCCCGGTTCTGACGGTATAGATCAGAATGATCAGGTTGCCCGCAAAAGAAAGGAGCGGCAGGATCATCGACACCGTATAGGCTGCCTTCCGTTTCAGGACCGTGCATAAAACCGCACAGATCAGGCTCAGCACGATCAGAAACAGGGGCAGATTCAGACACCAGCTCATAGCATCTCCTCCTGCTCTTCGTGCACCATTCGGTAGATATCATCCAGGTTCAGGGTATGATAGCGCCGGTAAAGCCTCAGGGTCAGCGCCAGCATGACAGCCGTTACCGATACGGACACCACGATGCCCGTAAGGACCAGACCCGCGGGCAGCGGATTCACATAGCTGGATCCATTGGTGTTTCCGTCAACGATGATAGGCGCGAGCCGTCCTTCGATATATCCCAGGGAAGTCAGGAACAGGCAGGCCGCCGTATCCATGATATTCAGCCCGATGATCTTTTTCATCAGGTTTTTGTTGGTAAGAAGCGTCGTAAAGCCGATGGCAAATAAAATGACCGCCACCGCTTCGATCCGATTGTTCCATAATATTTCAAGCATCAGATTCGCCCTCTTGTAAACAGCGCGTAGAAACCGTACATGGTGCAGGCAACCACGATGCCCACCGCGATATTCAGCGGCAGGATCAGACCGGCCGAGAAGATGGCTCCCGGCGTGCCTGTTTTAAAGATGGTATGGAGGCCGTTCGCGCCGCAGAAAAAGGAATAACACTTGGACAGGCTGTAGAAGGAAAGGGCAAGAAGCACGATCCTTCTGTAGACCTTCAGCGTCAGCACCCTGCGCAGAGGTTCCGGCCTGAAGGCCGAAGAATACAGGATCAGCCCGCCGCCGATGACGGCGCCGCCGCTGAAGCCTCCGCCGGGTCCCAGATGGCCGTTCAGGATCACATAGATCCCGAAAAGCACGATAAAGGGCACCAGGATCCTGGCCGTATTGGTGACCACCAGGTCATCCTTCAGGATGGCGCTTTCCTGCGGGGACTCCTCTTCTTCCCGCTCCAGAAGCAGCAGGATCATCACTGCAGCCGCTGCCGTAAACAGGACGTGGGATTCCCCCAGGGTATCGAAGGCCCGGTAGTCCAGGATGACCCCGGCAACGATATTCACCGCCCCGGTCTCCTGAAGGCCCGAAGTGATATACCGATGGATAACGGTGGAATTATTGGCCGGCGTGAAAGCGCTGTTGAATTCCGGCATCCGGGTGACAACAAACAGCAGGAAGCCGATGATCACCACCGCCAGCAGTCCGGCAAAAAAGCCATTGACGGCAGGATAGATCCGGCTGTCCGGACTGAACAGCCCCTTCACGGTCTCATGCTTCCATTTTCCGTCATCCGCCGTCTGTCCCTCAGGCAGTGTGTGAAGGTCCCCCATGATCTCATTGGTGAGATCCAGCTGGCCCTCATCCCAGTCATGAAGGATGGACCGGAAGCTTCTTTTTTTCTTCATTCAGTTCCTCCTTCTTTTTCCGTGCCGTTCAATTCTTTTCCCGGTTCCCCTTCAGCCAGTTCCTTTTTTGTTTCCCGGCTGATATCTCTCAGCTTCTTTAAAGTCAGGAACATCAGCACCGAGGAAACGCCGGCGCCTACCGCAGCTTCCGTGACCGCCAGATCCGGGGCCTGGAGAAGGGCCCAGATAATGGACATGATCACGCTGTAAGCCATGAAGATGATCAGGGCCACCATCAGGTTCCGGCTGAGACACGCCGACATGCCGCAGATGACCACCAGTCCCAGAAGAGCTATCTCAATATAATTCATACTTTCTCCTCTTCTGTTTCGTCTGTTCTTTCGTCTTTGATCTCCATGTGTTCGGAAAGGGATCTGTCGGTCCGGACCTCCATCCGCCCCACCATATGGGAGGCGATGGGGCTTCCGACCCACTGGAACGCCAGGATCAGCGCCAGCTTGGGAAACCAGCCCATATCCCAGGAGATCAGGATCAGTCCCAGGAGCAGGAACAACAGCCCCAGGGTATCAATAATAGCGGCGGACTGCATCCGGTTCAGCACATAGTGGACCCGGAACACACCGAATATGGAAATGCTGACGCAGATAAAGCCGATGACAAAGCAGATAATGGCCAGCACCAGTCTCACGATCTCACTCATAAAGCGAATTCTCCTCCTCTTCCGAACGATCATCCTGGCTTTCGCTGATGTGGATCTTGGATAAGATCATCACCGCTAGGAAGCTGATGAGACAATAAACCAGGCAGACGTCCAGCAGCCAGTTCTGTTTCAGAAAAACCGAAAGGGCTGCCAGAAGCGCTGTTGAAAAGGAACCGATCATATTGATGCCCATGATCCTGTCGGGACGCCTGGGCCCTTTTATGGTCCTGATCAGTCCGAAAAGAAGAGCCACTGCCAGGAAGCCTATCACGGCCACGACCGAATAAAGTTTGACGAGTTCCATATCAGGCCTCCATTTTCTTCAACAGCTTAAGCATCCTGTTCCCGTCCCCCGTATCCAGAAGACTGCGGGACAGGCAATGAACCGTAAAAACATCACCGTTGGCTTCCACCGTAATGGTTCCCGGCGTAAGCGTGATGGAATTGGCAAAAAGGTACCGGCAGAAATCACTTTTGAGATCTGTCCTGAAGGTGACCAGAACCGGGGTCAGACGATTCTCTCCCCTGGGGATCAGCCTCATGACCGCCAGATTCGCTTTCAGGACTTCAACAAAAAGCACCGCCGCGAACGCAACAAAATAAGGGCTCTTTTTAAGAACCCTTATCTCTTTTTTAAACGAATACCGGAACAGAAGTTTTGCCAGCAGGAAAACGATCCCCGCCACGGCAAGCCCTGTCAGAAGGATCTCAACGGTGATCCTTCCGTTCAGAATGATCCAGAATATATATAACAGGACAACCACGATCCCCGCCTCTTTTCTCTTTATCAGGATCGCTCAGACAGTTTTCCTGTTCTGAGATCCTTTCTTTCAAAGCAGCCTCTGCTGCTTATCCGGCAGGCTTATTCCGCCGCCACCGCTTCGATCTCCACCAGCGCGCCCTTGGGAAGCGCAGCCACCTCAAAGGCAGCTCTTGCGGGATAATCTCCCTCGAAAAACGATGCATAGACTTCATTCATAGCTGCGAAATCACTCATATGCTGCAGATAGACTGTGGTTTTCAGAATGTTCGCCATGGAAAGCCCCCGGGCTTCCAGGATGCTCTTCACATTTTCAAGAGACTGTCTGGTCTGGCCCTGGACGTCATCAGGGAAGGCGCCGGTTTCCGGATCTGCGGGAAGCTGGCCGGAAACAAAGACAAGGCCATGGGCAGCTGTTGCCTGGGAATAGGGTCCGATGGCTGCGGGTGCTTTTTCTGTAGCGATGATTTCTTTCATAATCTGCCTCCAAAGAAGTTGTTTTTCAGCCGGTCATCCGGCGGCAGAAGATCTCTCCTGCCGCCGGAACCGGTCTTTTTGTATCAGTGAATATTGAATTCAGAGATCAATAGATCGTGAAGCCGCCGTCTACCACCAGGTCTTCACCAGTGATCATATTGGCTTCGTCGCAGGACAGGAACAGAACCGCTGCCGCAATCTCGTCGGTCTCCGCAAAACGGTGAGCCGGAATCTTGTTGATCATATCGATCTTGACCTGGCCCTGCCATGCCTTCTCGCCCATGTAGGTATTGACGACCGTAGGCGCGACGCCGTTAACGTTGATGCCGAACTCCGCCCACTCCAAGGCGCAGACCTTGATCATGCCGACAACGGCTGCCTTGGACATGGTGTAGCCCACATGCTTGTCAATGGCAATGAAATCTGCCTGGGAAGTGACGCAGACGATCTTGCCGCCCTTGCCCTGTTTGATCATCTGGTTGGCAACCGCCTGGCAGACGCGGAAAACACCGACGGCATTGATATTGATGTGCTTTTCAACGATATCGATGCCGATGTCCTCTGCATTCTCCAGTTCTACAAAGCCGGGCATGTTGGCCAGGATATTGACTTCGCCGAAAGCTTCAACCGTCTTCGCGACAGCATTGTCAACATCTTCCTGCTTTGTAACGTCGCACTTTACGCCGATGGTCTTTACGCCGAATTCCTTCGCAATGCGCTCCGCAACGTCCGTAACGGTATCCTTCAGGTCAACGATGGCCACGTTGGCGCCTTTACGGGCATACATTTCAGCCGTAGCTTCGCCGATGCCGCCGGCACCGCCGACAACGATCGCGCTCTTTCCCGTGAGATCAAATTCACCGGTAACTTTCTTATAATCGATCATAACATCCTCCTTTGATCAGATTCTTCTCTATTCTACATCAAATCACTGAAGAATAAAAGAGAAAAACCTGTTTTTTTCCCGGGTTTTCATGTATACTGTGCGGGTAATCCGAAATTTTGCGGTCCGGAGGTCAGGGGATGCTTATCTGACAGCAGGAATGTACCCTGTCCGGACGACGCGAAGCCATTCAAGCCGGGTGATCGGTATGGATCCTGCCCGGGTGGCAGAAAAGAGCATTTTCCGGTTATGGAAGCACTCCTGTATGTTTCCGGACCGTTTCCGTTTTTTCGGGAATACCGCTTCCGGTTTCCGGAAAACCGCCTGAGAATAAAGAAATCATCAACAGAAAGGCTGATACCCCTGCAGGCATCTTTACAGCACCACAGCCATGAAGAAAAAAATATATGCCGTAAGAAAAGGCCGGACAACAGGCCTGTTCGCCGACTGGGAAACCTGCAAAGCATCCGTTGAGGGCTTCCCCGGCGCAGAATATAAATCGTTCCCCGATGAGGAGACCGCCCTCCGTTATCTGGCCGGGGAAGCGCCGGCCTCTCCGGAGCCCGGAAAAAAGGCAGGCAAAACAACTGTCAAAAAGGCTCTGCCTCCCCTCAAAAAAGGATTCTACTTCGACGGCGGCACCGGTCTGTCCTCCGAACTGGGGCTGGAAGTCATCGAAACCAATCTGACGGATGAAAGCGGACATCCACTTCTTAACCGGGTCTTCTTTGAATCTGTCCCCCGGGCCTTCCGCTTCGGTGCCTATCACGAACGGGATGATTACCGGACCGTTCTTTTTTTCAAAGAAGACGGCTTTACCAACAATTTTGCAGAGCTTTACGGGCTGTATCTGGCCCTCCTGGCTGCGCTCCGGTTCCCGGATCCCGATGAACTGAAGAATGTTTCCGGGGAAATGCCGGGCACTTCAGGCGGACCTGCGGAAATGATCCCGAAAAGAGCTGCAATGCAGGAAAAAACACCCGGAGAAGTATCCCTGTTCCCGAAGATTTTCGGGGACAGCGAGCTGATCCTCCGCTGGTGGTCAAAGGGCCACGTCCGGCTGGACGATGAAAAAACGCAGCAGCTGGCCCGGGAGGTCATGCTGCTGCGTAATGAATTTGAAGCTGCAGGGGGCCGAATTGAGAAGATATCCGGCGATATCAACCCGGCGGACCTGGGCTTTCACCGCTGAGGGCAGGGAGCTTTGTATCCCTGCTCTTCGTTCTCTCCCCGGCTTTCACCCGTCTCTATCTTTCACCAGTCTCCTGATCTTCCTTCTGCAGACTGCTTTTTTGTCTGCAGCCTTCTGCTGCGGTCTGATTCATTTGGCGGGTTTTTTACGCATATTTAACTTACGCCCACTTGTCCTGTTCTTTGGGGATCCGGATATCCATCGTAATGCCCTGGAATTCCCACAGGAACCACTCGCCGGTCGAGGGCTTGTTCCGAAGGACCACATAGCGCAGGGAATCGGCGCCTGAAGATTTCAGGAACAGTCTCACATAACCTTCATTTTCCCGGCTGTTCGGAAGTTCGGTGACCTCGATCTGATAAGGGGCTGAAATGGCATAATTGTTTTCAGGCGAGGTTCCTTCAAAATAGGAACGCATCACATAGTCTTTTCCGTCCATGAAGCGGTCATTGATGAACTGCTTGTCCCGCTCGGAAAGAGGTTCCGGGCCTTTCAGCACATTCATCATCTCAAAACAGGCCGCACGGTTCTCCGGATAGACCATAAGGGCCGTTACCGTAAGAGCTGCCACCACATACTCATTCTTCAGAGAAAAGGCCGGGAGGCTTTTCAGTTCCTCCGCCGTATTCGGAAGATAGGCCAGGGATATCATGGTCTTCTTCTCCGAAGCTTTTTTCTGAAGATCCTTCGCCGTATTCTGAAGACCCTTTCCCAGCATCTCGGCGGCTTTCTTTTTGATAATATCCGATAATGACATCTTTTCTCTCCTTTCCGTCAGTACCGATCCTGTGACCGTTATTCTTTTACCCGAAGGCATTTTTGCTTCACGAATTTTTGTTTCAGAAGCTGTTTTCTTCAGCCGGCTCCTGTCCTGCTTCTCCTTCCCTAGATCCCGTATTTCACATGGATCCGTTCCAGCTTCTCTCCGATGGGTCTTCCCAGCACCGCCAGGAAGACGACGTTGGAAATACAGTAAGTAATTGTATAGGGAACGGCCGACAGCACGGCAGCTTTATACAGCTCGAATACCAGGCCTTCATTATACCAGAGAACCGTCCAGATATCCATGATCAATGAATAAACAATGCCGGAAAATCCGCCGTAAACCAGGAGCAGCAGTTTTTTTTCCTTCAGCGGCCGGCTGAAAAAGCCTGCGGTAAGGCCGATCATTCCCAGGGCGAACATCTGAAAAGGCGTCCAGGGTCCCTGGCCGAAGTAGAAATTGGAAACCGCCGCTGCCAGGGCTCCGGTCATAAAACCGGTCTCCGCCCCCAGATACATACCGGAAAGGATGATCAGAGCCGTCATCGGCTTGATATAGGGAATAAAACGCCCCAGGATCGCCAGGGCGGTCATCACGGCTGCCAGCACCATCCTCCGGCTCCCCGTCTTCTTTTTCTCATAGCCTGCGGCGAAAAGAAGGAGAGAAAGCACCAGGACGACCAGTGTGGTCACACTGTAGTGCTGCTGCCGGAAGGCCTTATAGGCTATGAATATCGCCAGCGGTATTACCAGAAAGGGGATCAGTATCCGCAGTACATCCCTTATTTTTTTGTTCCTGATCACCATAAGGCTTCACCACTCTCTTCCTGACGGCCGCCGTTTCCGGCTCTGCCATTCTCTTCCTGGCAGAACATTCTTCTCCGGCTCTGCCCTCTTCTCAGCCGCCGCAGTTATTTCATGGCCGCCTTTTCTGACATAGCCGGATCTCGGCATCAACGCTGTTTTTTGAAATATTTCTCCGCATCCTCCAGGGTGACGATCCCGTCCGCCAGTCCCTTTGTCATGCGGCTCACTGCCGTCGTGTAGAAATAATTATCGCTGAAAAATCTCCGGGGCACATCGCAGGAAACGATCTCTCCCCGGAACAGAAAAGCGCACCGGTCTGCCGCAGCTGCGGCAAATTCCACATCGTGAGTCACGATGACCAGGGTCTTTCCGTCTTTTTTCAGATGCCGGACCACCTCAAGGATCTTCCGCCTTGAAGCAGGATCCAGCCCCTTTGTCGGTTCATCCATTAAAAGGATCCGCGGATTTTCCGACAGAACCTTCAGCATGCCCAGAAGCTGCATCTCGCCGCCGCTTAAGTCATAGGGATGCTGATCCTTCATATGGGAAAGATCAAAGGGGAACCAGCCTTCAAGGTTTTCGGGTTCATGCATCTTTTTCAGTTCATTGGCCACCGTATTCTCCAGGAACAGGGTACTGACGTCCTGGGGCAGCATGGCCAGGCATTCCCGGTAAAGCTCCTGGTTCCGCCAGACTGATATGTCTTTCTCAAAGACACGGATCTTTCCCCGATAAGGCCTTAACAAGCCTGCGGAAAGCAGCAGGCTGGTGGATTTTCCGGAGCCGTTCCCGCCGAGGATGCAGAAGACCTCATTCTCATAAACGGTAAGGTCCATGTGGCTGATGATATCGTCCGCATTCTTCTCATAACGGAACATGACGTCGGAGAATTCCAGGGCTTTCTTTTCGGAAGGATGGTACGGATCCTCCGGGTTTTCTGCCCCTTCCGTGCGTAATAATTGTTCCTCATTGAAAAGCCTCTCCGTGCTGAAACGGTTCTCCGCGCTGAAATGTTTTTCCAGAAACTCCCTGCCTTCCCGTACCGTGAGAGGGATATATTCCCGATCAGAACTGCTCTCCCGTATCGTAAGAGAGATGTTATCTCTATCAGCAGGAGGACCATCTTCCCGGCCGGAACTGCCCTCCCGTATCGTGAGAGGTATTTCCTGCTGATCCGCATGAAGAATGTCTTCCCGATAAAACCCGGTATCCGTAAGCTGATCTGAAAGCATTGCGTACAGTTTTACCGCGGAGGGCATATCCTCCAAAAGCTCCGGGACCGCTTTCAGGCTGTGAAGCGCACGGCGGGGGGTATCGTTAAAAATGAGCCTGCCGTCAGTCAACAG
Source organism: Lachnospiraceae bacterium (assembly GCA_017438305.1). Lineage (GTDB taxonomy): Bacteria > Bacillota > Clostridia > Lachnospirales > Lachnospiraceae > UBA1267. Next base: position 14,623 of record JAFRVX010000147.1, read on the forward strand.
CATCAGCCGGTCACAGACCGGGACAACCTCCTCCAGGCGGTGTTCACAAAGGAGCACCGTGAGGGACAGTTCCCGGTTCAGTTTCTGAAGGGCCCCGATAAAATCCGCTGCAGCTATGGGGTCCAGCTGGGCGGTGGGTTCGTCCAGCAGCAGGATCTCCGGCTGCATAACCATGACCGCCGCCAGGTTCAGCAGCTGCTTCTGCCCTCCCGAAAGTTCCGAAACATGTTTATCAAACCAGTCCTCGATCCCGAAGAAGCAGGCCATTTCAGAGACCCGCCGCCGGATCTCATCCCGGGGCGTTCCCAGGTTTTCCAGGCCGAAAGCCAGTTCGTGCCAGACCTTATCGGAGACGATCTGCTGTTCCGGCATCTGGGAAACAAAACCGATCTTAAAAGCGGCTGTCCTGTCGTCCAGGCTGTTAATATCAGTCCCCCTGAAAAACATCCGCCCGGAGATCGTTCCGTTGGGTCGGAGTTCCCGCTTCAGAATCTTCAGAAGCGTGGTTTTCCCGGAACCGGTGGGACCCGCCAGAACGGCAAAGGTCCCCCTCTCAAGAGAGAAAGAGGTTTCCCTTATCACCGGCTCTGTCTGCCCGGGAAAGGTAAAATTCAGATTTTCGACAGATAATATTTCCAAGAGAGTTTATCCTCCAGATATAAAACCACCGGCAATGCACAGAGACACAAGAATGAAAGATACAGCCAGAGGGAAGCCGGACCGGACGCCGGCAGGATCAGTTCGGGATAATAAATGATTTCTCCGGTCTTCCGCCCCAGAAGCACGATCACCGGAACGGAAAACAACAGCAGAAGAAGCACGAACCAGCCGTCGCTTCTTCGAAACCGGTAGAAGGAGAAATAGCTCCGCCTTCCCGTACCGTATCCGCGGGCTGTCATGCTGTCAGCTGTAATGATGCCGTTTTCCAGGGCCCAGGTCACCATGATCGAAAAGATCCGGAGACCGTTTCTAATATGATCGATAAGGTTGTCATCCTTATATAAGCCCACCGCTTTCTGAGAGCGGTTGACTTCCTGCATCTTCTTCCTGAATAACGGGACGAACCGCAGCACCATGGACAACAGCTGGGCGCTTTTCGGTGAGATGCTGCCGAAGCAGTAAAGAAGCTTGTCCTCCGACATGATCAGAGAAAAGGACCGGAACCAGTACAGGGCTGCCAGGATCTTGGCGGAAGCCACGATCCCGTAGATCAGGGCTTCCAGGGTAATGGGATTGTCATTCAGGACCAGCAGCACCGTCACTCCGTTATGATACACTAAAGGATTGATAAAGGCCAGCACGATGCCCAGGATAATATAGGGAATATGCTGCCGGAACCCGCCTTTCCGGTCTGTCAGCAGGAAAACGACCAGGGCAAACAGAAAAGACCCGGCGATCACGACGGGATTCATCGTAAACATGGTTATACCCGTAACCAGCAGATAATAAAGCATGACTGCCGCGGGATTTGTCTCACCCAAAGGTCTCATCCTGCCCTCCTGTTTTTTCTATTGTATAGAATACTTTGCCGTCCGTCAAGAACACACTGTTTTTTCATTATTTGATTTCTGCTGCATTATCAGCAACAGCTGTTTCCTGAAAAAGGCCGCCCTGATCTCTCAGAGCGGCCTTTTCTTCTTTTTACTGTATTAATGTGTCCCCCTTTTACGGTTTTACTGTCTTTCCCTTTTCAGCCGGAAGGCAACTGAATTCCTGAGGTATTTCAGATATTCCATATCCTGGCACATGGCTTTTTCCGGAATATCCGAAAGCTTGGCTACGGGACGGCCGTTCACATACTGCAGCTTGATAACGATGTTCAGCGGGTCAACCTCCGTATCATTGGAGCAGAAGGTGCCGATGCCGAAGGTTACCTTGGCACGGTCTTTGAAATACTGATACAGTTCCTCTGCCCTGTCGAAATTCAGGCTGTCGCTGAAAAGGAGCTGTTTGGTCCTGGGATCCACGCCGTACTTCTTATAGTGGGCAATGATCTTCTCGCCCCACTCGTAGGGATCGCCGGAATCATGCCGTACGCCGGTATAGTTGTTGACCATCGAATGATTGAAATCCAGCAGGAACAGGTCCGTGGTGATGGTATCGGACAGGGCCGTTCCGTTATCGCCCTTATATTCGTTGTACCAGTCTTCCATCGCATAATGATTGGTATAGGCCAGGGGGATGGAATCGATCCCCTGGTACATCTGGACGAACTCATGGGCATAGGTACCGATGGGTGTCAGATCAAATTTCATCGCATAATAGACGTTGGAAGTGCCGACACAGCTTTTCGTCTCTTCCGTCAGCCGTTTGATGACCACACCTTCCCACTCCCGGGAAAGACGGCGTCTGCAGCCGAATTCCGCGAACTTGAAATTATAGCGGCCGTCGTTCAGAGCATGTATCTTTTCGAACAGACGCTCTCCGGCGGATTTTCTCAGGGTTTCATAGTCATATTTCATCCGGAAATAGACTTCATTGACGATCTCCAGAAGGTAGATCTCGAACTGCATCGCCGAAAACAGCGGGCCGGTCACGGTGATGTTCAGCTCCCCATCCTCACTCAGGCTCGTGTGCACATATTCCCGGATGGGATGCCAGAGCCTTAAAAATTCCACATAGTCGTTCTTGATAAAACGAATGGAACGAAGATAATCCAGTTCCTCCTTCTTAAACCGCAGGGAACACAGAAAATCGATCTGGTCGTTGATCTCCTGCAGCATTTCCGGAGTGAAGACCACGCCCTCATTCCGGCATTTGAAAAAGTATTCGCCGTTCAGATCCGTGTGTTTATGGAAGATCACCTGGTTCATATTGAACTTGTACAGGTCCGTATCCAGAAGAGATACTACGATAGGTTCCAGCTTCATTTTAAGCCTCCTGATTAAATCCCCGTCAGATTTCAGCGATCCGGCGTCGCTTCTTTTTTCCGCGCTGCTCTTCCGTCTCTGATGGGCAGCTGTTTATTCCGTCTGTTTCCGCCTGTTTTCTTTCCTGCCGTTCCCTTACGGATCCGTTATATACTGGCGGTTTCCTTATGGTCCTTTGCCTCAAGCACAAGGCTGCGAAGCATTTCATATTTTCCCCACTGGACCGGGTTCATATACTGCTTCCAGGATTCAAAATCATCATTAACAAAGAATTCCCGCATTTCCGACGCGGAAATATGAATGGTCTTCGGAATGTACAGTTCAGCTATTTTCAGGCCTTCCACGCTGTCAAACCACTCCAGGCGCCGTACTTCCTTTCCGGAGATCAGCAGATCCGGCAGACGTCCGAATTTCTCTTCCACGTGCTGAAGCACATACTCTCCCCACCGGCTGTTGTTGCCGACGCCGATATCCGGAAGCGGCGCAACTCTCACGCTGTCCCCAAACACATCTTTGAAAAAACTTCGCCGGACCTCGTAGGAAAAGGGGTTCTTTTCCGTACCGGACTCCTGGGAGGACCCGATAAACACCCCGACTTCTTCGCACAGCATGCAGGCTTTGCGGATCATATCCTCGTGACCCAGATGCATGGTCTGGAAGCGTCCTACCACGATCCCCAGAGAAAAAGGCTTGTTCATAACGCTCCTTAGAAGCCGGGATCAAAAACCGGCATCAGTTCCAGCTTGAACTGATTGATCCTGTGCAGATGGTCGATCCTCGCCTTCTTTTCGGGATCGTCGATCTCTCCGGTCCGTATGTAACGGTCCAGTTCCTTATAGGTAAAGCCCAGATTGTCTTCGTCGGTTTTTCCGGAAAGACCGTCGATGGGCGGTTTTTCGATCAGCACCTCCGGCAGGCCCAGTTCTCTCCCCACAGCCTTCATTTCCTGGACAGTCAGGCGGGAGCAGGGGCTGAAATCGCCGGCCGCATCGCCGTAACGGGTGGAATAGCCTACCCAGTCTTCCGAAAGATTGCAGGTATTGGCCACCCTGCCGTTATGGCTCTGGGAGACGGCATAGAGAGTTGACATCCGGATCCTGGGCGGCAGATTGATGACCGTCTGTTCGGACAGTTCGAAGGGCAGGTTCTTCTTCAGGCCCTCCACGGCATCCTGAATATTGACGATATAGTATTTTATGCCCAGATGATGCACCAGAAGCTCCGCCATATCAATATCCGCCTGGACGCCGTTGGGCATCAGGACGCCGATGACCCGGTCCTGCCCCAGGGCTTCCTTGCAGAGGGCCGCCACAATTGACGAATCCTTGCCGCCGGATATACCGACTACCGCATTGCAGCCTTTTCCGTTTTCTTCAAAAAACTGTCTGATCCAGGCCACGCAGGCCTCTTTGACGGCTTTGGCATCAAAAGTCTGTTTCATCGGTTTACCTCTCTTTCTTTCAGTTTTTCGGTGATATGGACTTTTTCAGTTTATCCCAGAGATCCAGCGCGCCGTTTCGCAGCGCAAACAGGCTGTCGCCGGCTGAATTCTGACGTTTATAATGACCGCTCCGGTAGTTTTCCTTAACCACTTCATAACGGTCCTGTGCCTTTTTCACGGCATCATCCCAGGAAAGGTACAGCTCATAGCCGGCGTTCTCTCCCAGTTCCTTCATGGTATCCCGGTGTTCGATGATCCTGGCAAGGCAGGCGGCAAGAGACGCCGCATTTTCCTCGATCAACAGGGCATTCCGGTTCTCCGTGACGCCTTCCGCCGCAGCGCTTCCCCGGATCAGTACGGAAGCCAGGGACGCGGCAGCCGCTTCCCGGACCACCAGGCCGTTGGTATCAAAGGTTGAAGGAAACAGGAAAAGATCTGCCCGGGAATACCAGGCGGTCAGGGCTCTTCTCTCCTGCAGGGCTCCCGTAAAGAAAACCTTATCGGAAAGTCCCAGAGACTCCGAGGTCTTCCGGATCTCTTCTGCCTCATTGCCGCTTCCCACAAATACCATCCTGAAGTCCGTCTGAACGGATTTCAGCGCTGCCAGAGCATCCAGAATGATCCGGATCCCTTTATACCACATCATCCGGCCGACAAACAGGAAAAGCGGAACATTTTCCGGAATATCATAGCCTTTGCAGGCCTCCAGGATCTCTGCTTCGGACGCCCTGCCTCTGGGCATGTCGACGCCGTTTTCCATGACGATATAGTCGCCTTCGTAACCGAGAGACCGGATATTCTCTCCCGCCCCCCGGGACACTACCCACAGTTCATCGCAGGAGGAAACGTTTTCCACGATGGCGTCGATGGCCGCTTTCTGAAGCAGCCGGCTCTTCAGAGCGTTGGCGATATCGATATCGTACTTGGTGTGGTACGTCATCACCATGGGGACGTCCAGGGCTTCCCTTAAAGCCCTGGCCATATAGTTCGACATCATGGGACAGTGGCTGTGAAGCAGGCCGATATTCCGCCGGACCAGTTTCTTCTGCACAGGAACGTAAAAGGGATTTCCGATGGTATAGCCGATCTGTTTGCGGACATCGACGCTCTGGTAGCGGATGACCGGATAGGGAAATCCGGAATCATCCGCTCCGGGATAGGCGGGGGTCACCACGACCACCGGCGTTCCGTTTTCCCGGAGCACCTTAGCATAATTCTGGACCACATTGGCCACCCCGTCAATGATCGGGGGGAAAGAATCATTCAACAGACATACTTCCTTATCTGCCATAACGATCAGACTCCTTAAAAGATTAACCCTTTCGGGATTCAATGCTGTCTTATCTGCTGTTTTTATCTGACGCCGAAGAAAAGATCGCCATAGGTGGGGAAGGGCCATACGGACCTTTCGGTCAGCAGTTCCGCTTCGTCACAGGGATCCCGGAGATCCTGCATGGCGGGGACCACATGGTCCTTCAGATACAGGCCGCAGGCTTCCACGTCAGAGATTTCTCCCGCTTTTTTCAGATATTCTTCCAGCGCGTCGGAGGCTTCATCGATCCGGTCCAGCAGTGCGGAAAGCTTCCGGATGATCCGCTTTTCATGGTCCGCGGAGATCTCTATGCCGGCACGGAGCTTTTTCTCCGCCGTATCCGCCAGCGTGAACAGATAATGGTCGATCGCCGGTTCGATCTCCTTCCGGACCATCTCGATCATGGTACGGCCTTCGATCATCACGGTTTTATCATAATTTTCCAGAAGGATATCCACCCGGGACTGCATTTCTTCCCTGGTATAGACCTTCTGACGCATGAGCATGCTGATGTTGTTTTCATCCATGGCCCGGGGCAGAGCCTCCGGAGTGGAGGGATGATTGGAGAGCCCCCACACCTCCACCGCTTCCCTGATCCAGCTTTCATCATAACCGTTTCCGTTGAACAGGATCCGTTTATGATCATGAATGGTCCTGCGGATCAGTTCATGGAGAGCCGTTTCAAACTCCGGCGCCTTTTCCAGCTCGTCCGCAAACTGTGCCAGGGTATCCGCTACAGCGGAGTTCAGCATGATGTTGGCGCAGCCAATGGAATCCGAAGATCCCACCATACGGAATTCGAATTTGTTGCCGGTAAAGGCAAAGGGAGACGTCCGGTTCCGGTCTGTGGAATCCACCGGGAAATGCGGGAGCGCATCAGCGCCGAGCCGCATGGTCTTTTTGGAAAAGCCGCCGTAGGGTTCATCCTTTTCGATAGCCTCCAGAATGCCTGTGAGTTCATCTCCCAGGAAAATGGAGATAACTGCCGGCGGCGCTTCGGAAACGCCCAGACGATGATCATTTCCGGCTGTGGCGGCAGAAAGCCTTAAAAGGTCCTGATGATTGTCCACAGCCTGGATGACCGCTGCCAGAAACAGCAGGAACTGGGCATTTTCATAAGGGGTCTCGCCGGGAGCCAGGAGATTCACTCCCGTATCCGTCGAAATGGACCAGTTATTATGTTTGCCGGAGCCGTTTACGCCGGCAAAGGGTTTTTCGTGAAGCAGGCAGACCAGGTCATGGTCTTCCGCCGTTTTTTTCATGATCTCCATGACCAGCTGGTTCTGGTCCGTTGCCACATTGGCAGCGGAATAAATGCAGGCCAGTTCGTGCTGTCCGGGAGCCACTTCGTTATGTTCGGTCTTTGCCGGAACGCCCAGACGCCACAGCCTTTCATTGATATCTTCCATGAAGGCTTCCACACGCTTTTTAATGGCGCCGGAATAATGATCGTCCATTTCCTGGCCTTTAGGAGGCCTTGCGCCGAAAAGTGTCCTGCCGGTATAGATCAGGTCCCGCCGCTTTTCAAACTGCTTTTTATCGATCAGGAAATATTCCTGTTCCGCACCTACGGAAGGCGTGACTCTTTTGACCGCTGTATTGCCGAAAAGCCTCAGGATCCTTAAGCTCTCCCGGTTCAGGGAACGCATGGAACGAAGAAGCGGCGTCTTTTTGTCCAGGGCGTGGCCGTTATAGGAACAGAAAGCCGTGGGAATACAGAGGGTATGACCTTTGATAAAAGCAAAGGAAGATTCGTCCCAGACAGTGTAGCCTCTGGCTTCGAAAGTCGTCCTCAATCCTCCCGAAGGAAATGAGGAGGCATCGGATTCGCCGCTGATGAGGGCTTTCTCGGAGAATTCAAGCAGGGGGCCGCCGTCCCGGTCCACCTCGATAAAGCTGTCATGCTTTTCCGCGGTAACGCCGGTCATGGGCTGGAACCAGTGCGTATAATGGGTCGCGCCTTTTTCCAGAGCCCATTCCTTCATGGCCTTCGCAACAGCCCTGGTCATTTCCTGGCTCAGGCGCCGTCCTTCCCGGACAGACTCCTGGACTTCCGTGTAAACTGCTTCCGGGAGCCTTTTTTTCATCTCCCGTTCGTCAAATTTCAGTTCTCCGTAAATTTCGGCAATATTCGTCATAAATCCTCCGTAATACCGATGGGTAAAGGGTTCCCGGAAAGTTCCCCGCTTTTCTGAAAACGGACGCTCTCTCCGTCATTTCCGCTTCCGAAAGGCAAAGGCTTATAAAAGCGGGCCTTCATTGTAATCTATCATATATCAGGAATAAATTCCATAGCTAAAATCCATAAAGAAATCCGGCTCCTCCGCGGTTATGTTGTCTTCCGGCACGGGTCCGGCCGCTCTCATCCCCGGAACAGGTCCAGAATGGCCTTTATGCCGCCTTCTTTAAAGACTTTTTTGTAATAAGCCAGCTCATCGGTGATCAGTTCATCGATTACCTTCATGCCGAGAAGTTCCACCGGCGCCCGGTCATCCGTCATGACCCGGCCCCGGATCTCCGGCGTTTCCAGACTTTCTTCGATCAGGGCCATCATCTGAAAAAGCTCTGGATTATCTTCCTGAAGCCGGTTTTCGGTAAAGACCTGCATCATCCCGGGATCGTTGGACGCAAATAATTCCACATTGGTGGTATGAGGCACGTCCACGGTGCGGATCTCGGAAAAAACAGCGGCTATGGTATCCGTCAGATATTCGTTGATATTATTCTCTCCCGAGCCCCGCATGTTCATATTGACTACCATGACGCCGTCGGGGGTAAGGTGGTCCTTTACCAGCGTAAAGAACTCCTTTGAAGACATCTGGAAGGGAATGGTGATGTCCTGATAGGCGTCCACCATGATGACGTCATAGGTGTCTTTGATCACGTTCAGATAGGCTCTTCCGTCATAGGTCGCCACGTCCGCCGTATCCGGCAGCTGGAAGTATTGATGGGAAAGATCCGTGATCTTCTGGTCGATCTCCACACCGGTGAAGGTCATGTTGTCAAAGTAGCGGCTGCACTGGGTCAGATAAGTCCCCGTCCCCATGCCCAGGATCAGCACCTTCAGCTCTTCCTTATCCTTAATGCCCGCCATGTAAGGCGCTGCCATCGCATAATCGTAATACATGCCCGTCAGTCCCTTTTCTTTCTTATAAACTGACTGGACGCCGAACAGCACATTGGTGGACAGGACCACCTGGGAATCGTCTTCCCGGACCTGGAGATAATTGTAGACCGATTCACCTTCGTAGGTCAGATCCTTCTCCCAGAACGCAAAGCTGTTGTTGTGACCGAAAATACAGCAGAGCAGGAAGATCGCCAGGCTGACCGGGACCTTTTTCATTTTCGAAAGCGGCAGCTTTGAAGAAACAAAATAGATCACCGAAAGCACCAGCAGGATGCCCGCGAAGATCAGGAACGTGATGGAGGTCCCTACCGCCGGAATGCTGATAAAGGTGGGAACAAAGGTTCCGATGATGCTGCCGATGGTATTGCAGGCGTTCAGGTTTCCCACGAGCCGGCCGTTATCCTCCAGATCATCCATAACGTATTTCACGATGGACGGGGTTACGGTACCCAGGAGGAAAAGGGGAAAGACAAAGATCACCATACAGGCGGCAAAGCCTGCGGCGATCAGGAAATTATTGCTGACGGTAAAGATCAGGAGGCCGGAGATCCCCAGGATCACGTACTTTCCCGCCACCGGGATCAGGGCGATCCAGACGGCGGCGATCAGGATGCGGCCGTAAAGCTTATCGGGATTCGGATCCTGGTCCGCTTTTTTTCCGCCGTAGACATTGCCCAGAGCCATCGCGATCATTATGGTCCCGATGATGATGGTCCAGACGATCTGGGAAGAACTGAAATAAGGCGCCAGAAGGCGGCTCGCTCCCAACTCCACCGCCATCACGGACATGCCGGCGAAAAACTCTGTGAGATAAAGAAATAATCTGTTTTTAAGAATAGGACGCTGCTGTTTCACTGATCAACCTCTGCCGGCTTTCCGGACAAAACGCTCCGCCGGCTTTCTGAATAAAATACTCTGCCCGTTCCCGCTTCCGATCCGCCTGTAAGGCAATAGAAAGCAAAACGTTTTCCCGAAATGCCTCTTCGGGAAAGCTGATCCGGGCATGTTCCGTTTTATTATACCTTTTTCCGAAGGAATTTGCCACCTCTTTTATTATCTTTTCCCTGTTTCGTCCGGAAGCTTTATTTTCTATGTTCCGCTGCCTTTTTCAGGTTTTTCCCTGTTTAAGCAAGTTTTTCCTCTTTAAGCATGCTTTCCCCTGTTTAAGTATGGTTTTCCCTCTTTTTTCGGGAAGTGCTCCGGGAATCTTGAATTAATCCCGGCTTTCCTCTATAATGATGATATCATGATATAGTCGCCAAAAGTAGATTTGTTTCAGCAGCTGAAGAAAAGCCGTCTGAAACCCAGCCGGTGAAACTTTCCGGGATCTGAAAGCCCTGACAGCCTCTCCGGCAGCCTTACCATTCTCTTAATTTTCTGGAGGAACACTATGACAACAGCCATTTATCCGCCGCTTACAGCCCGTGAAATAAAAGGCGCCGAGCTGTCACGCAATGCGGCCAGAGAAGGCATGGTCCTTCTTAAAAACGATCATGAAGTGCTGCCCTTAAGACCCGGCAGGATCGCCCTTTTCGGAAACGGCGCTGTCCGTACCGTAAGAGGCGGCACCGGTTCGGGAGACCCCTTTAACGGCGGCATCTCCGGAGGCGGCGATTTCTTCATCAACCAGTCTCCCCGCTATCACATCAATATCCTTCCCGCGATGAAGGATGCCGGCTTCGAGATCCTTACCGAAGAACTGCTGGAGACCCATGCGGCAGCCTATGACGATGCCATGCAGCATAATATCACCAGCCATATGCAGGTCTTCTCTTTCCCCGAAGCCGTCCTGACGGAAGACATCCTTGCCCCGCTTTCCGCGGATACGGACACCGCTGTTTTTGTCCTTTCCCGGAATTCCGGCGAAGGCGTCGACCGGAAGCTGGAGGATGACTACAATCTTTCCCGGATCGAAAAAGATGATCTGAAGCTTATCCGGAAATACTTCAAAAAAGTCATCCTTGTCCTGAACGTCGCCGGCCCCGTTGCCGTAAAAGACCTGGACGAAGCCGCTCCCGATGCCATCCTCGTCATGGGACAGGCGGGCCAGGAAGGCGGCATTGCCGTGACCGACGTCCTTACCGGCACCGTCACCCCATCCGGAAAACTTACCACCACCTGGGCAAAAACCTATGAGGATTATCCGAGTTCGGACGTCTTCCTGTCCGATTTCGACACCTCTCTTTATACGGAAGGCATCTATGTGGGCTACCGGTATTTCTCGACTTTCGGAAAAGAAGCCGGCTATCCCTTCGGCTACGGCCTTTCCTATACCTCTTTTGAGGTCTCAGACCTGAAAGCCTGCATCGAAGGCGTGACCCTGAAGGCCCAGGCTCAGGTCAGAAATACCGGCAGCCGTTCCGGCCGTGAAGTGGTCCAGCTGTATATCAGCGCTCCCTCAACGGAACTGGACATGCCTGCCCTGGAACTGAAGGGCTTTAAGAAGACCGGCGTCCTGGTTCCGGGAGAAACCGAGACCGTCACGATCTCTGTACCCCTTTCCGCTCTCGCGTCCTACAGCGAAGCCGCCTCAGCCTATATTCTTTCAAAGGGCTTTTATATCGTCCGGCTGGGCACCTCTTCTGCTGATACCGTACCGGCCGCGGCTATAAAGATCGATGAAACGGTTAAAACCAAGCTGGTTTACGAAGAGCTTCCCCTTAAGCAGGAACTTACGGTCATGACCGGGCTCACCGGAAAAGACAATGCCGATGAGGCGGCTCCGCTTCCTCTCCTGGTTCCCGAAACCCTTCCGGAAACCGAGGACGCCCGCTCGCCTTATCAGAAGCCGGCGGTAAAGACCTATACCACCGATCCGCAGTATGAAGCGGTTCTCGACTATGAGACTGTGGTCCGTGTGGACGCAAAGCCTGTGACCCTTAAGGATGTTTTCGCCGGCAAAGCCACCTACGGCGAACTGCTCGCCCAGCTTACGGAAGAACAGCTGGCCGACCTGGCCTGCGGCACCGGCTGGGGCGTTGAAGATGACGCCAATCCCGTCATCGGCGGTTCTTCCGAATCCGTTCCCGGTGCGGCCGGGGAAACCACCCATGCCCTGACGGAAACCTTCGGCATTCCTTCCATCGTTGTCGCAGACGGCCCCGGCGGCGTCCGGCTCACCCAGCAGTTCACCGCCAAAAACCTGGAGACCGGAGAAGACCAGACGGTCTACCACCACTGCATCGCCTGGCCGGTGGGCACCCTCATCGCCCAGTCTTTTGATCCGGAAGTGGCGTATCAGGTGGGCGTCGGCATGAAAGCCGATCTGGAAGCCTTCAGGATCGACATTCTTTTAGGCCCCGGCATCAACATCCACCGGAACCCCCTGTGCGGACGGAATTTTGAGTATTTCTCGGAAGATCCTTATCTTGCCGGCGTCATGGCCGCCTGGGAGACCAAAGGCATTCAGGAAGATATGAAGGCCGGCGCCTGCATCAAGCATTACGCGGCCAACAACCAGGAGACCAACCGGAACGCCAATGATTCCGTGGTTTCCCAGAGAGCGCTCCGGGAGATCTATCTCGAACCCTTCCGTATCGCCGTTGTGGAAGCCCAGCCGGTATCCGTCATGACTTCCTACAACAAGATCAACAGCGTGCCTTCCGCGGACAGCTACGACCTCTGCACGAACCTCCTGAGAGGCGAATGGGGCTTTGAAGGCCTTGTCATGACCGACTGGAACGGCGGCTCCTCGACTCCGAGCACCTCGATGTTCGCCGGAAACGACCTGATCATGCCCGGCGGCATTTCAAGACGGCTCAATATCCTCGGCGCTGTAAAGAAGAGTGATCCCGAATTTGACGAACGGGGCGAAGTGGCTAAGATCAGCAATGCTCCCTTCCCGAATTACACCCTTAAGTGGAACAGTTTCCTGCCGGACAAGGACGGCGATATCATCTTCGAAGCGCCCCTTGGCGAAGGCCATAAGGCAGAAGTAAAGGACGGCCTGATCCTGGTGGACGGCGAACCGGTCATGACCGAAGCCGGCACCATCAGGGAGCTCTTCCGTGACCGGGAAGCCTTCAAGGCCATGAAGACACCGCTGACTACGGAAACGGCTTCTCTTTCCGACGACGGCCGCAGCATCCTTTACAGAGGCCGGGATATTTTCGTCCAGTCCATCTGCAAGGGCGACGTCCAGTTAAGATGCGAAGCGATCCTTAAAGTCATGGAAAAACTCTATCACGATAAACTGTGACAGGAATGCCTGAAAAAGTTGCATTCTGCATAATGGCGGCCTGAGACCGCGTTCTGAATTACAAAAGGCAGCCCTCCGGTCCATCCGGGGGGCTGCCCTTTCTTTGGCTTTTTCGTTTCTGTCTTTCTATTTTTCCTCTCTTATTATCCTTCACCAATCCTCCGGTACCGGCCATGGTCTGTTTTCAGCGGTACCAACAACGATCTTCAGCCTGCCTTCCGGCTGCGTTTTTCTGCCTGCAGTAACTAACCTCCCCTCTCTGGCGTCATCGTCCGGCTGCAGGTGTTCATCAGAAATAATAGCTCCCCCAGCTTCCCCGTATACCTTAAGGGATCAGAACGTTGTCAGGTGTTTTAAAGGCAGAATAATAATCTGTTCCTGCCGGGAAATATTTATCTGTATCATACCCTTGGGGCATCAGGATCCGGTTGTCAGGCGCGATCAGAACGTCGGAATACCGGAAGAACACACAGACCAGTTCCTGCCCCTGATATTCATCCAGGAGAGAACTGAATTCGTCGAACCAGGGGCCGCCGAAACTCAGGCTTTCGTATATCCTGCCGTTTTCTTTCCCCAGTGACTGGATCGCCTTCAGCCGGTCGTCCTGGTCATACAGAAGAATATAGCGGAAATTATCGGCCAGTTCATTCTTCTTTTTTCCCAGATTCAGCATCGAATAGGCATTCCCCCGTACATGAAGACTTTCTACGGGAACCCCGCTGGCATTCAGCTGGTTTACATATCCCTGCAGATTCTTATTCACGTGGTCCATGGCCTCTTCGGCTGTCAGCACCTCGGAGCGATGTATGACTTCTCTTCCCACCGCCTCTTTTGCGCTTTCCAGCTCCGGTTCTTCACCGCCGGCCTCGGATCCTCCGGAATAACGGCTGTTCTGCAAGATCAGGGCGATCCCCACACCTAAAAGAACCAGGAGTATTGCCGCAGCGGGGATCAGTCTCTTCATCCTTTTCTGCTTCATTTTTCTTTCCTCCTCTTCCTGACGCACACGCATCAGGACGTCATGGGCTGTTTCTTTATAGGTCTTCATCGGTAAATCCCTCTTTTAAAAGTTCATCCTTTAAGGCCTGTCTTCCTCGATAGGCCAATGTATCCACGTTTCTGACGGTCTTTCTCATGATCCCGGCGATTTCCTTAGACGACAGGGCTTCAAAATACTTTAAGTAAAGCACCTGCCGCTGATCCTCGCTGAGGCGGGTCAGCGCCTCATACAAAAGCCTGCTCTTCTCTTTCTTCAGCAGCAGTTTTTCCGGGTCTTCCTCCTCTGTCAGCCGATTCTCCAGGTCATCGGGACCGGAAATATGGCCGCGGCCGGTTTTCCGCAGATAGTCCAGAGCGATGTTCCGTCCGATGGTGTAGAGCCAGGTCTTGAAAGGTCCTTTCTCTTTTCTGTTGGCGGGTTTCTTCACAAACAGTCTGACAAAGGTATCCTCCGCCAGGTCTTCACTGGTATGAAAATCCCGGATCAGGCTGTTAATGTAAAGGATCAGCCCGTCCCGGTAGTCCCGGACGATCTCGTAAAGCCCCTCTTCATCCCCGGACAGGAATTTATCATAACTTATTGTCCCTTGATCCATTGGCTTATCTCCTGAAAACGTCTGATGCATCATTTCGTTTTTCATCCCTTACACGTAAAAAAGAGCGGTTTCCTTACACAAATTAACAAAGATTTAGCAGGACCTCTTTCCATCCTTCAGTCTCCCTGTTCCTGGGCTTCGCTGATGTCTTCCGTTCCGGTACGCCGGACATTTCCGGATCGATGCTGAAAAAAACGCTGTTGGTCAGAACAGCGTTTTCAGTCTTTATAAATTACGGACTTTATAAATTATCATTTCCTATAAATATTTTAAATTCATTTACAGGGTATTCTCCTGCAATAACTTTATTGGATATTCGGATCTTCTGTACCCGACCCCCGGTCTTTATCAGTATGTCAATGCCAGCATGGGCCAGATATACTGATGCTCCCGCCAGAGTTCGGGAAACTGGTCCAGAGGCAGCGGCGCCGGGACCGTACCGGTTTCGACGGTTACGGATCTCAGATGCTTCTCGGTGACGCACCAGTTGGAGAAGCCCGCTTCATTGGAATATCCCGCAAGGTACTGGCCGGTCATATCCGAAATATGCTGAGCCAGCATCTGATTATCGGTCCACAGCGGTTCCGGCTGGCCGTACTGCCAGTAGATCAGATCGCCGTAGGAATGATAGCTTATGGCCATTAAGGGGTTTGACATACTGTTCACGACAGTCATCTGAGCCTGAGTCTCTTTCTCCGACCCCGGAGCCGTTCCCTTATAAAAAGTGGATGACGGAGCAGATCTGTCCTGAACTGTTTCCCATCCCGGGGAGTAATTCCGATTAATATCCACCCCCAGGGCATTAGCCTTCCATCTGACCAGATATCTGGCGTAGTCTGCCGTTTCGGCAGTACCGGCAGCCAGCTCGGATTCAAAGATCCGCCGGAGATTTTCCTTAAGATCAGCCCGGCGGAGTCCCGCCTCGCCAAACTGGGAAATGGCTATGCCGTCGGGATTGACCATGGGCTCCACATAGAAACAGGTGTTGGTAAAGATGTCTTTAAAGGAAACCCCGTTATAGCTGCCGGTTTCATATTCCGTGCAGTAAAAGGCCAGCTGGCGCATCACAAGCTGAGGCGTCATGTATTCGCGGGCATGGGTCCCCGCACAGATATAGATCTGCCTCTCTGCTTCAGGATTTCCGAAAATCACATAATAAAGTTCTCTGCCGTCTTCCGTTGCTCCGGCGCTGTACAGGCGCAGGATCTCCGGAAAGACCGCTTCCAGATAATGAAGATCACCCTCCATCTTCTCGTAGGTATAGAGGGTCGTCGTGGTGTCGATCACGGTTTCCGGATCCCGGAGATCAGCCACAGGGACCGCTGTTTCGGAAACCGGCGGCGTCTCTTCTGTTATCAGGGGCTCTTCGGAAGAAAGAAGTTCTTCTGTATCTGACGCATCTTCTTCGCGAGACCTCTTTTCCGCGCCGGTAATATCTTCTGTATCCGGGGATGTTTCCGAGGTTCCGGTTTTTTCATCAGCTTGGTTTTCTTGATCAGTCAGGTTCTCTTCTGCATCTGATGCCTTTTCTGAAAAAGGCAGTGAGGTCCCGGTTTCCTGATGCTCTGAGACTTCCGGTTCCCCCATTTCCTGACGCTCCGCAGATCCCACTGTTCCGGTCTCCAGATGGGCGATCCTGGTCTCCTTCGACCGATCAGTTCTTTCAGGCAGAAGCGCTTCCTTATTTGCAGGAGACGTGCCGCAGGATGCGAATAATAATACCATGATCAGGCTCAAAAGAAGGATACCGCCCTTCATGCTCCCTTTTCCGGGACCAGCTGTTTTTCTGCTGAAACAGATTATTTTCATCCGGTCGGCTGCCTTCATGCTGAAACGTACTCCTTATCGTACTCCTTATCATATCCCTTACTGTACACCATTTCTGTAAGAAAAATGATTCATCCGGAACATACCGCTGCGGCAGAATATCCGTCCGATATTCTGCCGCAGCGGTAAAAATCATTTAATATTCTCAG
>JAFRVX010000148.1 GCA_017438305.1 Lachnospiraceae bacterium
GAATTTCC
The DNA here is from genome assembly GCA_017438305.1 of Lachnospiraceae bacterium. Classification (GTDB taxonomy): domain Bacteria; phylum Bacillota; class Clostridia; order Lachnospirales; family Lachnospiraceae; genus UBA1267. The sequence continues at coordinate 9 of JAFRVX010000148.1, forward strand.
TTTTTCAGCTCCTCCGAGGGCTCGGTTCCCTTCGTCAGCACGATGCTGGCCTTGACCACCTGGCCCCGGACCTCGTCCGGCGCGGCGCTGACGCCGCACTCCAGCACATAGGGCAGCTCCATGATCACGCTCTCGATCTCGAAGGGCCCGATCCGGTAGCCGCTGCTCTTGATCACGTCGTCCGCCCGGCCTACATACCAGTAGAAGCCGTCCTCATCCATCCAGGCCACGTCGCCGGTGTGGTACCAGCCGTCGTGCATGACCTTCCGCGTCTCTTCGGGGTTGTTGTAATAGCCTGTCGTGAGGCCGCAGGGCAGCCCGTTTCTGATGTTGATGCAGATCTCTCCGTTTTCACCGGCGGGAACGGGATTGCCGTCGTTGTCCAGAAGCGCCACGTCATAGATCGGCGCGGGTTTTCCCATGGACCCGATCTTATGGGGCGCGCCCACCAGGTTGCCGATGATCATCGTGGATTCGGACTGGCCGAAGCCTTCGTGGATCTGAAGGCCGGTGAGGTTTTCAAACAGCCGGTAGACTTCCGGGTTCAGCGCTTCGCCGGCGGTGGACATGTGCCGTACCGAGGAGAAATCGTACTTCGAAATATCCTGGCGGATCAGCATCCGGAGCATCGTGGGCGGCGCGCAGAAAGTCGTGATCTTGTATTTCGCGAACATCGGCAGGATCTTCGCGGAATCAAAACGGTCAAAGTCGTAGACAAAGGTGGCCGCTTCCGCCAGCCACTGCCCGTAGAGCTTGCCCCACATGGCCTTGGCCCAGCCGGTGTCGGATATCGTAAAGTGAAGGCCGTTGGGATCCACATTGTGCCAGTAGCGGGCGGTGTGGAAGTGGCCCAGGGGATATTTATGGTTGTGAACGGCGATCTTCGGATAGCCCGACGTTCCCGAGGTGAAGAACATGATCATGGGATCGTTTCCCCGGGGAGAAAGATCCGTTCTCCGGAAGTGGGAGCTGAACATGGTGTATTCTTCATTGAAGGTCCGCCAGCCTTCCCGCTCCCCGTTCACGATGAGCTTGTTCTTAAGGCCCTTGTAGCTCTGTTCCGCCAGCTCCACCTGATGGGCTACGTCGCCGTCGGCGGTGCAGATGATGGCGGACACGCCCGCGGATTCAAACCGGTAGCTGAAGTCATGCTCTAAAAGCTGGTTCGTAGCCGGAATGGCCACCGCGCCCAGCTTGTTCAGGCCCAGCATGCAGAACCAGAACTGATAATGGCGCTTCAGGACCAGCATGACCCGGTCGCCCTTTTTGATGCCCAGGGACTTGAAATAGTTGGCGCACTGGGCGGAAGCCCGCTTCATATCGTTGAAGGTAAAGCGCTGCTCATCGCCAGCTTCCGACACATACAGCATCGCCAGCTTGTCCGGGACCGTTCTCGCGAGTCCGTCCACGATATCAAAGGCAAAGTTGAAAGTGTCTGTATTCTTGAAGGTGATCCTGACGGGGGTGCCGTTTTCGTTCTCTTCGGTCTCGATCCAGTTCCGGTAAAGCCTGGGCTGCTCCTCGTCGCTGATCCTGACGGAAGTATCCTCCACCGCCGGCTGGTCTGCGAGCTCCGGAATGGGTTCGCCCGTGGGATTCAGGACAATGGCGTAGAAGACGCAGTCTTTTCCGTTGACGGCGATCATTCCGTGAGGCGTGGAGCTGTCGTAATAGATGCTGTCGCCGGGGCCCAGGATCTCCCGGTGTTCGCCCACCTGCACCAGCAGATTTCCTTCAATGATCAGGTCGCATTCCTGTCCTTCGTGGGAGGTGACTTCGATGGGCCTGTTTTCCGCCTCCGGATCGTAAATGGAGCGGACGTAAAGCGGTTCCGCGATACGATTCTGGAAGCTGTAGGCCAGGTTGTAATAGGTCATCCCATGGGCCTGGGAGATCTTCTGTCCGTTGCCGAACCGGGTCACGGTGTAGGATCTTAAGTTGGGGCTCACGCCCTCGATGATGTCGGTCACATTGACCTTGAATGCGTTGGCGCAGCGGTAGATAAAGGTAAAGTTCAGATCCTTATACCCTGCTTCGCAGTTCCGGTATTCTTCTTCCGAAACGCCGGTCGCCGCCGCCATTTCGGAAACCGGGATCCCTAAAAGCTCCCGCAGCTCCCGGATACGGCTGGCCATCTCCATGATCTTGCTGTCAAGTTCCTGAATCGCTTCCATGCTTCTGTCCTCTTAATTTTCAAGTGGCGTGGTACATCGATAAAAAGAAGACGCACCCGTCCCAAAGACTGTGCTTTGAGACGAGTGCGTCACTGATCTTACACCCGCGGTACCACTCAAATTGCAGGAATGACCCTGCCCCTCTGTGAGGATCCTGTAATCCTCCGGCAATTAACGCATGCATAACGGGGAAGTTCTACTGATCCTCAACCGGACGCTCCGGTTTCATACAGCTTACGATGATACCCTGTATGGCAGGACTTTCTTCCTCCCGGCTCTGAAGCTACAGATAACGGACCAGGCCGGCAGCTCACACCACCCGCTGCCTCTCTCTTCGGCCGCCGTCCGGAATCCCTCTTCGTCATGGCCTTTACGATTATTTGAGCAGTTTAGCACAACCCGGTTTTCTTGTCAACATTTATCCAGATTTTTGAATAGTCTCACGATAAACGGAAGATTCCCGAAAAAGTTTTGTTCACTTTTTACACGGCTTTTCCGGAAACCCACAGGTTTCTTTCCCACTTGCCAAATCTTACAGCTGGTTCCGGATGATCTTTCCGCTGATGGTCTTCGGAAGGGAATCCCGGAAAACCACGATTCTTGGATATTTATACGGAGCCGTATTCTTTTTGACGTAATCCTGGATCTCCTTCTTCAGCTCCTCCGTGGGCTCGGTGCCCTTCACCAGAACGATGGAAGCCTTGACCACCTGTCCCCGGACGGGATCCGGTTCCGGAGAGACGCCGCACTCCAGGACGTAGGGAAGCTCCATGATGACGCTTTCGATCTCGAAGGGCCCGATCCGGTAGCCGGAGGACTTGATCACATCGTCCACACGGCCCACGTACCAGTAAAAGCCGTCCTCATCCTTCCAGGCCACGTCGCCGGTATGGTAGAATCCATCGTGCCAGACCGCCTTCGTGGCAGCTTCATCATTATAATAACCCAGGAACAGGCCGCAGGGTATCTCCTTGTCGGTCCGGATCACGATCTCGCCGCTCTCACCCACGTCAGCGAACCGGCCGTCAGACGTCATCAGATCGATGTCGTACATGGGCGACGGTTTGCCCATGGAACCGACCTTGATCTCGCCGCCTAAAAGGTTGCCGATGGAAAGGGTGGTCTCCGTCTGCCCGAAGCCCTCGTTGATGCGTAGCCCCGTGGCATCCAGGAACAGCCGGTAGACCTCCGGATTCAACGCTTCGCCCGCGGTGGTCATATGCACCACCGAGGACAGATCGTACTGAGAGATGTCTTCCCGGATCATCATGCGCAGCATGGTGGGCGGCGCGCAGAAAGTGGTGATCTTGTATTTCGCGAACATGGGCAGGATGTCGGCGGCCGAGAAGCGGTCAAAGTCATAGGTAAAGACCGCGCCTTCCGACAGCCACTGGCCGTAGAGCTTGCCCCAGAGCGCCTTGCCCCAGCCCGTATCGGAGATGGTGAAGTGCAGACCCTCGTTCGAAACGCCGTGCCAGTATTTCGCGGTGATGTAATGGCCCAGCGGATATTTATAGGAATGAACGGCGATCTTCGGATAGCCGGTGGTGCCGGAGGTGAAGAACATGATCATGGGATCATTTCCGCCCGCCGACGCGCCGTTTTTATGGCAGTGGGAGCTGTAAAGCTGGTATTCCTCATCGAAGTCCCGCCAGCCTTCCCGCTTGCCGCCCACAAAGATCTTCAGAAGATCCCTGTCGTAATTGACTTCGGCGATCTCCGCCTGGAGGGCCACCTCGTCGCCGGCGCAGAGGACGGCGTTCACCTCGGCCGCCTTGAAACGGTACTCAAAATCATGGGCCTGGAGCTGGGCCGTTGCGGGAATGGCAATGGCGCCGATCTTATGGAGGCCCAGGATCGCGAACCAGAATTCATAGCGGCGCTTCAGGACCAGCATGACCTTATCGCCTTTCTTGATGCCGATGGCCCGGAAGTAATTGGCTGCCTGGGAAGAGGCGCGCTTGATATCGTAGAAGGTAAAGCGGCGCTCTGTCTTGTCCTCGGCCACATGGATCATGGCCAGCTTGTCCGGCTTCTTCCGGCCCAGCTCATCCACGATGTCAAAGGCAAAATTGAACCGCTCGGTATTCTTGAAGCGGATATGCTGAAGGGCGCCGTTTTCATCCTCTTCGCACTCCACGTACTGGTCGCTGACCAGAACCTCCGGAACGGTCTTGATATGCCGGAGCATGGTGTTGCGGATGATGGTCTCTTCCTGCTTCTCGCCGGGCAGGATCATCGCCAGGAACAGGCAGTCCTGTCCGTCCACGGCGATCATGCCGTGAGGCGTGGCGGAATTATAATAGATGCTGTCGCCTTCGGAAAGGTATTCGATATTGTCGCCCACCTGGATCTTCATGCGGCCGCTTAATACATAGTCAAATTCCTGGCCGTAATGGGTGGTGGTGTGAATGGGCTGATGCAGCAGCTCTTCCTTATATTCATAGCGGACGTAATAGGGCTCCGAGATCTTGTTCAGGAACATGGGAGCCAGGTTCCGGATCTCGATGCCGTCTTCCTTGGCCGTCTCCTGTCCATGCCCCTTACGGGTCACGGTATAGGATGACAGATGGGCTTCCCGGCCTTCCAGCAGGTCCGTAATACCCACGTCAAAGGCCAGTGAACATTTATGAATAAAAGTAAAGGGCAGGTCTACCGTACCGGATTCATACTCCAGGTATACCTCTTCAGACACTTCCGTCTTCTGGGCCATCTCCTTGATGCTGATCCCCAGGATATCCCTGAGTTCCCGGATCCTGACCGCAACTTCCATTAATCTCTCTGTATCAGCCTGTGCCATTTTGTTCTCCTTTGATCTGCTGTGGTCCCTTCCCCCGGATGAGGATCTTCAGGGCGTCTCCTCGTGCAGACGCCACCGGATGCTCCGGGAAAGGAAGGCTTTTACGCTTCCCCGAAAAGGTGTTTTTTCTTTTTGTCCTGCTGGAGGAAAGTCTTCGGAATTCTCTTCAGAAGACCGTCCCGGACAATAAAAAAAACACCCGTCTCAGGAAATCTCAGCGGAAATTTCCATTCATCCTCTGAACGCTTTTCTTCCGGATGACTTCATCTTCCGGACGATCTGTCTTTCAGATGCTTCACCCTTCAGACCTGTTGTCCTTCAGATGGGAAATTTCTGCGGAACTATCCTTTGAGACGAATGTCGATCATAAACATCCGCGGTACCACTCAAATTGCGAAGAAAAATCTTCGCCTCTCTGCGGGATCCAGCAATCCCTCTGCCATAACGCAGCAGCTGCGTGGACCCTTAAGGGATGCGCTTTTCAGCCTCTCCGTTCGGGATCCCGGCTCGGAAGTGATGGGCCATTGGAAACAAGCCTTTCCGGTTCGCAGCGACCACCGTATCTCTCATCAGGCTTTATCTCCGGCCGTCTTCGTCACAGCCTTTGGTGAAATTGTGAGTATGATATCACACGGCCGTATATGTGTCAAGAAGAAAAAATGACGAAAGGAAAGGCCCGATAAGGCCGGTTCGCCGACAATTTCTCTCTCTTGAAACCCGTGCCGGACTCTGTCAGAAAGTCCGGGAATGCGGACCCGGACATGAAACCAGGGTACATCAAAGCAGAAGCCAGGGACAAAATCAGCACGCTGAAGCCCCGTACTGAATTTCCGCTGGATTTCCCGTCTGACGCCCCAAAGAAGATTGACGCACAATTTCTATACGGCTATAATGTTCTCATCAATATATTTTCCGGAGGTGGCTTTATGCTTGCCATTCTTGGTTTTCTTACGGTCATCCTGCTGCTGGCGGCGGTGATGTCGAAAAAACTCTCCCCCACGGCAGCACTGATCTCCGTTCCTCTTGTCACCGGGATCATCGCGTCATTCTTTATTAAAAATGATGCCGGTACTGTGGATTTCTGGAGCAATATCAAGGCCTTAAGCGGCCACATCACCGGCTCCGGCGGCATCGGATCCGTCGCGGCTACCGGCGTCATGTTCATCTTTTCGATCCTGTTCTTCGGCGTTCTGAAGGATGCGGGCACGTTCCGGCCCATCATCAGCGGGATCCTGAAGGTCATCGGACGGGATCCGGTCAAGATCACTCTGGGTACGGCTGTCCTGGCCATGATCGTGCATCTGGACGGTTCCGGCGCGGTTACGTTCCTGATCTGCATTCCCGCCCTTCTGCCGCTTTACGACGCGATGAAGATGCGCCGCACGACCCTCGCCTGTACGGCCGCCATGGCGGCCGGCGTCATGAACATCATGCCCTGGGGCGGCCCCACCATCCGGGCGGCTTCCGCCATGGGCGTCGACGTCATGGTGCTGTTTAAACCGCTGATCCTTCCGGTCATCATCGGTCTTCTGGCAGTCCTGGTCCTGGCTTTTCTTCTGGGCCGCTCAGAGAAAAAACGGCTCGGCGCCGCGGGAGGCGCTTCGGTCTCTTACGAAGAAACCCTTACCGAAGAAGAGGAATCCTATCTCCGGCCCAACCGATTCGTCATCAATATCATCCTGATCATCGCGGCTGTTGCGGCGCTGCTCTTTTCCGGATTTGCCCCGGCGGTGGTCTTCATGATCGCCTTTGTGCTGGCCATGGTCATCAATTATCCGAATCCGGAGCTTCAGGGAAAGCTGGTCAACAAGCATGCGCCTGAGGCGCTGATGATGGCCTCGGTCCTTTTTGCCGCCGGCGCTTTCACCGGCATCATGAAGGGGACCGGCATGATCGCCGCCATGGCGGAAGCCCTGGTCAAAGTCATCCCCCAGTCCCTGGGCCGTTTCTTCCCGGTGATCACCGGCGTCGTCAGTATGCCGGCTTCGCTGCTTTTCGATCCGGATTCCTTCTACTACGGCGTCCTTCCGGTGCTTTCGGCCACTGCGGAAAACTTCGGCGTCTCCGGCCTGTCCATCGCCCGGGCTGCCGTTCTCGGACAGATGACCACCGGCTTCCCGGTCTCCCCGCTGACCGCCGCCACCTTCCTGCTGACAGGCCTTGCCGGAGTGGAGCTGGGTGAGCATCAGAAAAAAACCATTCCCCGGGCTTTCCTGCTGACGCTGGTCATGCTGGCGGCGGCGCTGATCCTGGGAGCTGTAGAGTTGTGACCCGGTAAGGCATATGCTTTAATCGGGTAAGGGATTTGTCAAAATACGGGATTATGCCACTGTTTTCCCTCGTTCTGTGATAATAATACGCAATTTCGCATACGAGAAAGGATATTTCTTATTTCGTCATAAATTGTTTTCTTTTTTTTCATAAATATAGCTTGTAATTCCAGAAATTCTCGTATATAATACAAAAAAATTATTAAGGAGGTCTTGCTGAATGAAAGCCAAATTCTCCACCGCGTTTGAGACCACTTACAAGAAGGCTACCAATCCCATCGTCGTTCTTGAAGTCCTCAAAGAGCGCCCCATGTACGGGTACGAAATTGCCACTATCATTAACGAAAAAGGAAAAGGCTCCTATGTCATTTCCCTTATGTACCCGATCCTCTACAAGCTTCTTGACCAGGGCTACGTTGCCGAAGATCATACCGTTGTTGTCGATAATCGCGCCCGTTCTTACTACAAAGTTACCGAAGCCGGTCTGAAGTACCTTGAAGAGACCAAAGCTGAATACAAGCGTATGGACAGCATCTTCCGCAATCTCATGAAGAAGATCAACGAGAAGTAATTCTGTTTTATAGAAAGAGGGGGTTCCGTCCGGCGGAGCCCCCTCTTTCTATATTGTCAGATCTGCAGATTCTCTCTGGAGCATATAATCCGCTTCGCCTCCTCAAAACCCAATGATATATGAAACCTTCTCATTTCAATGAATAGACGATTCAGGAACGGCTCTGCAAACCGAAAGTTATAATTCCCACTTCAGATAACCGCACGTGAATGGGAAGAAATCGAACTTTTTGGTTCCGATATGAACAGCCCCATTCTGTTCATACCATTTGCGAAGGACAGTGTTTTCTTCAACAATTCCGATGTTCATAACATGACAGCCCGCACTTTTCGCGAAGGCATAGGAATGTTCCAGTAATTGCTTACCTGTTCCTCGGTGTCTGTACTGCGGCAGAACAGCAAGATTATTCAATTCGCATTCCTCGTTCTCCTGAATCAGCAGAGAGTAGTATCCGCATAGAACACCATCCTCTTCAGCAGCAAACATAGGCCTGTGCTCTATATCCATCTGCCGGTACAGTCTGTCCTCCGAAACAGCGAAAGCAGTAAATCCCGGCGCGTTTTCCTTTGTAAATCCGAATTCCTCCGCAACGGTCATAAAGCTGTTCCGTATCAGGTCCACGCACGCTGGTATGTCTTCTCGTTTCACTTCGCGTATCATGTTCATCTCCATAGCTTCCGCGTTTGCCATCTTTATATCATCCGGCTCAGACAGTCCGCGTTCTTGGGTTTATGCGGCGCTGAAATGAACTGGTCTTCTGGTGGTATAAAAGGCTGCCGTCTCAATAGATTTCCAATTGAGAAACCAATCAACAAACAGGCATTTGTCAACTGCAGACGAACATACCATATTCTTTGGGCAGTTCTATCGTCCCATCACATGAATGCCGCAGCAGAATTTCATGAATTCTGTCAGAAGGCACATAGGCGATTGCTTTCAAAGACACAAGACTTCGGAGATACTCAACCAGATCGTCTATGTTGGTTATATGCAAAGAATCCTCATAGAATCTGGCTTCCACATTCGTAAACGCCGACTTAAGAATCTGTTCTCCGTTTTGCAGGGTGAAATTATGGTTGGGCCTGAAAGATACCCCTTCAGGCTCAAACCAGTCTGCAAGAACATCAGTAAAGTTATGCTCTCCGTAAGTCGCGCAATAAAACACGCCTTCATTCTTAAGAACTCTTCTGACTTCACGCATCCCGCATTCCATATCCGGAACATGATAGAGCATTGAATTGGCAATGACTGCATCAAAAGAATCGTCTTCAAAGGGGATATCTTGAATATCAGCCAACGCATAGGCTGTATTTTTTCTTTCCCCGATGTTTTCTCTGGCCGCCGACAGCATTCCCTCGGATATATCAGTAAGCATCAGGAGTCCGCATTGAGTGATCAGATCATCATGTCCGACCCACATGCCCGCAGTGCCGCAGCCCACTTCCAGTACCCTGGCTCCTTCAGAAAAATCATAGTTTGAAAGAAGCCAGCTGCCGTACCCGTATTTGTTCGTGGAATACCTATCATGAAAAGTAATCCTGGTATTCAAACCATTTGACGAAGTATACTGTGTTCTTACGGCTTCAGCATCATTTGAGCTTCCTATCATCATTCTGCATTAATCCTCGCAACCTATGCTTTACCGGTATTACTTCAGGCATTTCAGACAGCTGACATCTGTCGGCCTATACGGTACTGAAATAAAGTCCTTCTCAGATTACAGATCAACCCAATCACCTATTATCTTTTCACTGATTATCCTGATAACTTTTTATTTCACAGACTGTCTCAATTAACCGTCAATTCCTGTTCACAGTTTTTTATAAAGCGCCTCCGCCTGCTCCAGATCAGGCATCGAGACCTGGGCACCGTACCCCTGAATGGTGACGGCACTGCAGCAGGAAGCAAACCGGCAGGCTTCTTCCAGATCTTTCCCTTTCGTCAGGGCATAGACCATACCCCCGATAAAGGAATCTCCGGCGCCTGTCGTATCGACGGCTTTCATCGGAAGGGCAGGGATAAAGGCAGGTTCATCCGCATTCTTTTCAAGGCAGACAGCGCCGTCTTTTCCCAGGGTGATCACCACGTCATTATGAAAGCGGTCTCTGAGATCTCTGAGCGCCTGATAAGCTTCTTCCCGGGTCTCCGGACGGTAACCCAGATAATACAGGGCTTCCGTTTCGTTAAAGACCGTGATGTCCGCCTTCCGGAAAGCTTCATCGGAAAAGGGAGCGGGAGGCGCAGCATTCAGGACTACCTTGCAGTCGTATTCCGCCGCCATATCCAGAAGCGCTTCATCGATCTCCGTCGGGATCTCCATCTGCAGGATCATCCAGGAAACCTCCGGCAGGATTTCCCTCAAGGGCTCCAGATCCGCTTTTTCCAGGGCAAAATTCGCCCCTTTAAGGACCGTGATCTTGACGGCGCCGTCTCTCCTTGTGGTCACGACGCCCAGCCCGGTGGGGACGTCCTTTTCCGCGATATATGCTGTATTGACATTATATCCGGCAACGGTTTCCTTAAGATATTTCCCGTTCCCGTCCTTCCCTACAGCGCCGGCCAGGTAAACCTCCAGCCCGAGCCTGGCTGCCTGGACCGCCTGGTTTGCGCCTTTTCCGCCGGAACTGAAAGAGGCTTCCTCGGCGATCATGCTTTCCCCTTCTTCCGGGAAACGGCTCACCGTAAGAAAAATATCATAGTTCAGACTTCCCACCGTAAGAATTTTATCCTTCATCTCTATCCCCTTAGAAAAGTAATCTCTTTTCGAATCTCTTTTTTTGATCGTGCTCCTGACGGACCTGAGTGTAATATGTGGAATTTCTGCGTGGACATATGGCAGGATCAATCCTCTTCTTCACTCATCATACGCGGTCTTAATCCGGACATTATCCAGTCATGATCCGGCCTCGGTCAGCAGCTCCCGGATCAGCTGATTCACCCGGATCCCGTCCCGGGAAGCCACAACATCGGCAATCCGCTCAAGACCTGCTTTTTCGACTTTGTTTCTGATCAGTTCAAAGGCCTCTATGTTTGCCTGGATCTCGTCCTTCCCGTTTTCCCGGATGGGAAAGGTATCGAAGAAAACCACCCCGTCGTAGCCGTACCGCAGCAGGTAATAGATAAATTCCGCTGCCAGGGAGAAGTTCACGGAACCGAAGATGAGCCCGCTGTCCTGGAAGCCGTATCCGTCGTTCATATGAAGTCCGAAAAGCTTCCGGGAAGAGGCCGCCAGGGACAGGCCGTAGGAAGGACTGTCATGCTTCATGAGCATATGGCAGAAATCCAGGGTGCAGCCCGCGTTTTCCCGATTCACCTTCTCCAGAAGATACAGCGTCATGCCGGCGGAATCGACCAGGGCAAAGTTCCGCTCTTCGTAGGGTTTGTATTCGATGGATATCTTCAGGTCCGGCGCATAGTCGCAGACCTGCCGCACCGCATCGACGATCTGGGTAAAGGCTTCTTCGTAATCCACCTGGAACGGATAGTCAAACCCATCGTTTTCCAACCACAGGGTGATGACCTGTCCGCCAAGGCTGCGGCAGAGATCACAGGCGTCAAAGGTCATCTGGAGCGCTTTTTTCCGGGTCTCCGGATCCGGGTTGGTGAAATTACCAAAGAGAAAATCCTTCCGCCATCTGACCGCCAGCCCGTTTACTTTAAGCGGCCCCATATGAGCCTTGATCTCCTCAAGATCATACCCCGCAAAATGCTCGGGATAATTAAATTCCAGATGCGTGATCCCCCTGACCTGCCGGAACAGGTCAATGGCAGAAAGCACGTCCTGGCCCTTAAACACCAGGGAATTAAATCTGCCGGCATATTTCATAAGTTTATTCCTCTCTGCTTCCAACTTTTACTGCTTCACGGTCACTTCGCAATCCAGTTTCGCGTCAGGGTTTCCGAAGATATGCCGCTTTCCGGCCCAGCCGGTCCAGTATGGAAAAACACTCTTCCTTTGCCGGGGTGGAATCGCAGTCAACGGCGGACGTAAGGTGCGAGGCTCAGCGTTTACAGGACTCCTGTTTTTTTAGCTGTACAGTTGATAATATCCAAATAAATTTCTTTCTTGCTCTTCTTGGTCGGGGTTTTTGAGGCTGCCCTGTAGCCGCGAAGCCGATAATCCCCGACTAATCTTTTTTCTTGCTCTTCTTGCTCGGGGTTTTTGAGGCTGCCCTGTAGCCCCGAAGCCGATAATCCCCGACCTAATACTTATTTTTCTCCACTTAGTCGGAAGATGCAGTGAATTTGCGCTTCCTTCCGCGCTAAAAACCCCGACCATAGCATCAAGAAAGCAAGTTTGGTAGGAATCTTAAAAAAATCAACTACACATTCTTTTTCAAAAAGGCTGCTCAGGATTCTGTTTCAATGGTCCCTGTTCAATAGTTCCTGTTCGGAACCTGTGATTCCGGCCCGTCTGATCTGCTGTTTGATAAAATCATGTCAGCAGGTCAGAATAATACCTGGATAGTTGTATTATAAGACCTGCTGACAGTGCTGGTTCATAAATGATTCGTTACAAAACGTTAATTCTCACAAAGCACAAAGCATTCCCATATAGAAACTTAATAAGCTCCCCGGGTATTGCTTTCGTCTGGATATCCCGGCAAACAGCTCTGCCGAGCCGCTGATTTCTCCCGGATAGTTTACTTTCTCTTTTCCTCCCCAGATCAGAGGAAATCCTGTCCCTGCCTTATAACGGAATATTGTTGTTCCTGTAATAGTCCTTGCAGGCTTCCAGGGTGCGGCAGGCGTACTCGAAGGAGCCCCATTTCTGGGTGCGTTCCCGGTTGGGGATCTCGGGGGTCACCAGAACCGTGTCCGGGATCACCCTGATCCATTTGGTGAGGTCGATGCCGCTCTCACCGGGGAAGAGCCTGAAGGAACGGCCTTCTTTGGCCAGGGCTTCTTTCTCCGTGGGGAATTCCACATGAGGCATATCGCAGATGTGATACTCGCCGAACCATTCCGGCGGGCAGGCCGCGATCTCTTCCGGCTTGACATCCATGTAATACAGGTGCATCAGGTCCAGGGTGATGCGGGCGTTGGGTTTGTTGACCGCTTCCAGGATCTCTCTGGCCTTGGCCAGGGTATCGCAGACGGCCCAGGCCACGAATTCCAGGTTGACGGTCAGGCCGTAATCCGCCGTCACGTCACAGATTTTGGCAAACTTTTCAATGGCCAGGTCCTTGTTGGTGGTCCAGATGGAGGTCTGGACGCCGCCCTTCCAGCCGTGATCAGCAGCAAATTCGAACATCTCCCGCATGCTTTCCGGATCCGGAGAGGGACCCATGCCAAAGGGATGCAGGTTTTCGTTGTCATCGATGATGCAGTTTCCCAGACCGCTTAAGAAAAGTCCCGTTCTGTCAAGGGCTTCCTGAACATTGCTCCAAAGTTCCGGATGCTCCAGCAGTTCGCCTTTTTCGCCGCCGCGGCCCATAAGCATCCCGCCGGTGGCGTCATAGCCGGCACGGGCTGCCATATAAATGCCCTCCCAAAGGTGGGGCGCCATAAACATGCCTTTCCAAAGTTTTCTCATAGATTCTCCTTAATCAATACACTGACTTCATGCGGAACGATTTCAGTTCCGCCGCCTGGCCCGGTGCGTATGACCGAAGCAGCCTGGCCGGGTGCATATGACCGCAGCTGTCAGGGTCGGTCCCGGATGCTGTTCACTGCATCCGTCTCCCTGACGCAGCCTCTTTGCCTTACTTACGCCTATACGAATTCGGAATCTTCCGATCTGTCTTATGTCTGTTTCGATTTATCCCTTACGTCTGCATCAGGATGCCGCCGTTCATGTCCACACAGTCGCCGGTCAGGTAGGAGGATTCATCGGAGCCCAGATAGACCAGGGCGCCGGCGATCTCTTCCAGGGTGGCGATGGGGCGGTCCTTGATAACGGACTGGCCGCTGTAAAGCACCGGGCCTTTGTAGCCGGGCATGCCGGGCATGCCTCCGGGAGGCATCTTAAAGGGCACGGAGCCTTTTTCCGGGATCCGCTCGAACTGCTTCGTATCCAGGGTGCCGGGTGCGAAGGAGGTGACGGAAATGCCGTAGGGCGCCAGGGCCATGGCAAGGGCTTTGGTCATGCCGGTGCAGCCGGCCTTCCAGGCGGCATAAGAGACCGCAACGCCGCGGTTGCCGCGCCCGCCCAGGGACGTGAAGTTCACGATGTGGCCGCTCTTCTGCGCTTTCATATAGGGAAGGACCGCCTTGACAGCGCGGTAAGCGCCGGAGCAGGTGACGTCCATGGCCAGGTTCCACTGCTCTTCGGCAATGTTCTGGGTATGGCCGGAGCCATGGAAGCCCGCCAGATTCAGGACGATATCGATCTTTCCGTATTTTTCATAAGCGAATTTCATGGCCGCGTCCATATCGACCTGGTTCGTGCAGGCGCCGATAAAGGTGGTCACATAGTCTTCTCCGCAGGCTTCCCGGAGTTCCCTGGTCCGCTCGAAATATTTTTCATCAACGTCCACGAGGACGACCTTCGCGCCTTCCTCGAGATAGCTCTTTACCGCAACGGATCCCACAGAAGAACCGCCGCCGATAAATACCGCAACCTTATCTTTTAATCTGTTCATCTGTTCCTCCTTAAATGGCAAAGAATCCGCCGTTTAAGTCCACGATCTCGCCGGTATTCCAGGCGGACAGATCGTCGGACAGGTACATGACGGCATTGGCCACATCCTCGCCGGTGGCCTTTCTGCCCCATACACCCTTTACGTTTTCATCGATATAGGCATCGAAATCCATGCCTTCCACCGGGCCTACAGCCACGCCGTTAAAGGTAACGGAATTCTTTCCGAACACCGTCGCGCCGTTCCGGATGATGCCGCCGAGACCTGCATAGGCCAGTGCCTGGGGCCACGAAACACCGGGAACGTTCCTTCTTCCGGCAACGGACATCACCAGCACCACATGGCCGCTCTCCTGGTCCACCAGGGGCTGCACAAAGAATTTCAGCACGGTTTCCGCGCCGGTCAGGATGTTCCTGACGGTCTTGTGGGCATCTTCTGCCGACACTTCGTTCCAGGCGCCTTCGGGAGCCTTATCGAAAATGGCTGTGACCACCACGTCCACGCCGCCGAGATCCTCCAGCACCTTTTCAGAAAGGGCCTTCATTTCCGCTTCATCTGCAAAATCGGCGACCGGGCAGATAGTGATCCCATCCAGCTCAGCGGGAGCCGCTGCATCGCAGGTAAGGAGCACGGTCTTCGCGCCTTCTTCTGTCATTTTGCGGGCGATCTCTCCTCCGATGCTTCCTCCGGAGGAAGCAATGACAACTTTTTTCTGATCAAATCTCATCTGTTCCACCTCCGTTAAGGCTGCATGTACTGGCCGCCGTTGATGTCCAGGCAGTCGCCGGTCAGGAAGGCCGAATCGTCGCTGCACATGAACACGATGACATGGGCGATCTCGTTAAGATCCGCCACAGGCCGGTCAGGAATAAAGGAACCGCCGCGGGTCGCGCCGGGACCGGGACCTCCGGGGCCGCCGGGTCCTCCCGGAGGCATGGGAGGCCGTCTGAAGGGAATGGAATCCTTCTCGGCGATCCGCTCAAATTCGGAAGTATCCAGGGAAGCGGGCGCCATGCTGTTCACCGTAATGCCGTCTTTCGCCAGTTCCATCGCCAGGGCCCTGGTCAGGCCGATGGTGGCCGCCTTGGAGGTGGCGTAGGTAATGGCCACGCCCCGGTTGGCTCTGCCGCCGATGGAAGCAAAATTCATGATCCTGCCGTAATGGTTTTCCTTCATGTAGGGATAGACGGCCTTGACCGCGTTATAGAAACCGAAACAGTTCACTTCCAGGGCGATGTTCCACTGGGCTTCCGGAACGGTCATGATATTGCCCATGCCGTGGAAGCCGGAATAGTAGCAGAGGATATCGATCTTTCCGAAAAGCTCCTTCGCGCAGGCCATGGCTCTGACCATGTCGTCGGGTTCGGTGCAGGAAGCCACCAGAGTTTTGATCCTGTCGGGATACTGCTCCCGTTCCTTTTTCGAACGGTCAAAATATTCGTCCTTTACGTCAACCAGCAGCACCTTCGCGCCTTCTTCCATGAAATGCCGGAGGGCAACGGTTGCTACAGCCGATCCGCCGCCGATAAAGACGGCCACTCTGTTCTCAAGTTTACTCATATCTCCCTCCATCAGATCATTAAGAAGCCGCCGTTAAGATCCAGGATCTCTCCGGTGGTCCAGGATGCCAGGTCCGCCGTCAGGTATTCTACTGCTTTGGCCACATCCTCCGGGGTGCCCGTCTCATGTCCCGCAATAATGCCCTTCACGTCGGACGTGCCGGCCTTATAGGAGCCATCCGTCAGAGGACCGACGGCCACGGCATTGGCCGTGACATAGTGCACGCCGGCAGTGGAGGCGATGTTCCGGGTGATGCCGCCAAGGGAAGCGTTCGCCGCTGCGTAAGCCGGGGAAACGCCGGGCAGGTTGATGCGTCCGCCGATGGACATAACGATGGCCACCCGGCCGTAATCGTGATCCATCATGTTCTGAAGAAGCGGCTGGATAAAGAAAAGCGTTCCGGAGGAGATCGTCTTCAGGATATCCTGATACTCCTCTTCCGACATATCCAGGCCCTTCTCATTGTCCGCCATGGTAACGGCAGCGACGGCGATGTCGATCTTTTCCCATTCACCGATCACGCCCTCTCCGGCTTTGATCAGCTCATCGGCATTTTTAAAATCCGAAATCTGAATGAGTTTCAGCTTATCGCCGAACTTTTCGGTATCCAGTGTCCTGATGCGTTCCGGCTCGTTGTAGTAAACGGCCACCCTGGCGCCAAGATCCAGATAGTTCTTTGCGCAGGCGATTCCCGCATCCGATCCGCTCACGGCAATACATACCGTGCGGTTTTCAAATCCCATAATGCGTCCTCCTTCTTTTTGCTGTCAGTTTTAAGTATCCCCGGGGTTCCGGGTTTCCGGTTTCCCGGCGTTTCAGATCTTCTGAAGTTTTCCGGAGTTCGGTCTCCGGAGTTTTCACAGCTCCAGGTCCTGAATTGTACGATCCTACGGAGTTTCCATACCTTCGGCTTACCGGACTATCCGTATACCGGGTTTTTCAACCCATCCGTATACTTAGATTTTCCGGATATTCAGGAGTTTCAGATCTCCGGGCATATTATAAAGATATTATATAGGGAGCAGGGTAAAAAGAAAAGTCCGCAGTAAGGATAAATCCTACGTTTTCCCCGTACTTTCATTAAACCTTACTCTTTCCTCATCCACCACCTGCGGTGGTCCCCCTTCCCCAGAGGGGAAGGCATCTTATCCGACGCCTTCAGTGCACCGGTGATCCCCCTTCCTTCTTATTCTGCCCTTCCTCTCTCACTCCGCGGCCTTGAGGGCCGCGGCGGCGTCGATCTTATCAAGCTTCCGGAACATGGCCAGGTAGACCAGGATGGAGAAGATAATGGTCAGGCCCACAGCGTAGAGGAAGCTGGGGAAGAGGATCCTCGGCGAGAAGCTTACCAGGTCTACATTGATGGTCCCCATCACGAAACGGTTCAGCAGGACCCCCAGCGGCAGGCCCGCAAGGGCCCCGAGGATCGTCAGCAGCACGTTCTCACGAAGGACGTAGACCGCCGCCTCTGCGGGATAGAAGCCCAGGACCTTCACCGTGGCGATCTCCCGCATCCTTTCCGTGATATTGATGTTGATCAGGTTGTAGATAACGATAAAGGCCAGGCCCGCCGCCGATACGATCGTCAGCAGCACGATATAGATCAGGTTGTCCATAATGCTGCCGATCCGCTCCCGGAGCACGCTACCGGCGGTCACGTTCAGCACACCGTCCACGTTCAGGAACCTGGCGGAAGCGTCCTGGGCATCCTCCCGCTTCATAACATAAGCGGTCTTCTTTTCCGGAACCTCTCCGGTGATGGCTTCGTAGGTCTCATCGGACATCACCAGATAGTTATAGATATAATTGGTGAACACAGCTCCGATCCTCACCGGATACTCCCGGTCGTTGAGGAGCAGCACCGCTTCGTCGCCGGCTTTGATCCCCAGCTTATCCGCCAGGGCGTTGGACAGAAAGGCTTCGTTCAGCCGGGGAAGTTCGCTCCCCTGTCCGTTTGTGCCGGAAGGATTTCCCGGTCCATTAACGCCGGCAGAATGTCCCGGTCCGGCAGCACTTCCCGCGTTATTCTGTCCTTTCGGGTCTTTTTGTCCTCCCGACTCCGTCCCGTCCTTCTGCCGGGCAGCTGCCGCCTTGCTTCTTAGATTAAAGATCATGAAGTCCGTAAAGTTAACGTCAGAATCATAGCTTATAAGCGTCGCGCTTCCCTCGTTTTTCTTCCCCCGGATCTTCACGGATTCGGACAGGACAAAAGTGCTGTCCCCGGCATACCGGAGGGCTGTCTTCTGAAAGTCCTCCCTGGCTTTTTCGTCCGGCGCGTCCCGGAACATGACCTCGTATTCGTAATGGGTGATCTCGCTGTACTGGAAGCCCACGATATCCGAGATGGAATCCCGGATCCCGAAGCCCGTCAAAAGCAACGCCGTGCAGCCGGAGACGCCGACGATCATCATCAGCACCCGGGTCTTATAACGGAACACGTTCCTTAAGGTGACCTTCCACATAAAGCTCAGCCGGTTCCAGAGAGCCGGGATCCGCTCCAGGATGACCCGCTTTCCGCTCTTCACTTCTCTTCCGCGAAGGACCTGGGCGGGCATCTGCTTCAGGATCGCGTGAAGCGAGAACCGGGTCACCAGGTACATGGCCAGCATGTAGCCCGCCGTCACGATGGCAAAGAGCTGCCAGTCCATGTAATACGCCAGCTTTTCGGAGAAGCTGTACATGATCCGGTAAGCCTGCCAGATCAGCACCGGGAAGATCCGGCCCAAAAGCGGGATGCCGATGCCGCAGCCCAGAAGCGCCGCAAACACCGAGAAAAACGTATATTTTGCGCCGACGATGCTCTTCTTATAGCCCAGAGCCATCATAACGCCGATCTGGCCCCGCTGCTCATCCGTCATCCGGGCGATGGTAGTCATGCAGATAAGGGCCGCCACCAGCAGGAAGAAGGCCGGGAAGACCCGGGCGATATTCCGCACGATCATGGAGTCGTTCTCCAGGCATACATAGCCGATATTAGCCGAACGGCCCAGGGCAAAGACCTCCGGGGCCTCCGCTTCTTCCAGGGCTTTCCAGCCGTGATCCAGCTGCTGCCTGGCATCTTTCAGCTTGTCTTTGGCCTCCCGCAGGGCTGTTTCCGCTTTCTTCTTTCCTTCCTGATATTCCAGAAGGCCTTCTTCATATTCTTCACGGCCCTGCTCAAGGGCTTCTTCCGCTTCTTCCAGTTCCTTTTCCGTTTCCGAGAAGACTTCCTCCGCCTCCTCCCGCTGCCGGTTCAGTTCCTCTGTCCCGGCAAAATAGGCAGCCCAGCCTTCATCCAGGATGCCCCGGTTCCTTTCAAGTTCTGCTCTCGCGGCGTCCAGCTGGGCGCGGCTTTCTTCCAGCTTCTTACGGCCGGCTTCAAGTTCTTTTTCCGCGCTTTCCATCTGGGTGCCGGCCTCATTGAAAAGGCCCGAAGCGGCATTGTAAAGCGCCGTAGAGGCGGCGAATAATTCAGCGAGAGATGCTGACAGATCCGCCTCATCCTCAGAAAGCGAGACTGCGGCCTTCTGAAGGTTCTCCAGCTGAGTCCGAAAAGCCTTCAGTTCCTCTGTTTCTCCATAGGTCTTTTCCGCTTCATCCGCCAGAGCTTCCGCAGCCTTCGTCAGAGCTGTCAGATTTTCCTGAAGAGCGTCCCGGTTCTGCCGGTAGATCTCGGCGATCCGCTCCCGCCGTTCTTCAGCTGTCTCCTGATCATCCGCATCTGTTTTCTGACCCGAGTAATCATCGTCCGTTTTCTGACCTGAATCGTCGGGGCTCGTTTTCTGACCGGAATCGCCCGGGTCCGTTTTCTGATCTGAGTCTTTTCCCTGATCTTTATCTGACGTACTGTCTGATGGGTTTTCATCCTTTCCCGGCGTGTTTGCGGCGGCAATATCCAGCAGCATTTTGGACAGCACGCTGCCGGTATCGGAAAAGGCGTTCCGGAAATCCGAATAAAGCGTATAGAAAGAAAGCAGCACGGCCGCCTGCTCCGAACGGGAAGTAAGTTCCTGTATCCCCGCGGCATAGGCCGCTTCCCCTTCCTTATAGGCTGCCAGGCCTTCACCGTAGGCCTTCTCGCCGTCGGAAAGCTCTTTAGAGGACTGAAGCAGTTTATCCTCCGCCTCCTTCATGACTGCCTCGGCTTCCTTCTTCTTCTGCTCAAATTCCAGAAGGCCCTTCTGATAAGCCTCCTCATTCTCATCAAGCAGCTTCTTTCCGTCCTCCAGCTTCTTTTTCGCATCTTTCAACTCTTTTCGGGCTTTCTTTTCCTGTTCTTTATACTCCTTCAGCCCGTCCTGATAGCTTTCTTCGTTTTCTTCAAGCGTCTCCCGGTTTTCCTGAAGCAGCGCGGCAAACCGTTTATCCGCAAGCTTTTCCGCCTGCTCTTTTACCGGAGTCTCGTAAAGCCCGGCCAGCTCGTCATACTTATCATCGTATAAATCGATGTCTTCCGTCCCCGGAAGCTTTACATAAACTGCCGTATCATAATCCGCCGTAAAATCCTCCGGCAGAATGTAGGCAAAGGAGGACACCGATCCCGTTCCCAGGCTCGACGAGCCCCGCTCATAATTCAGATACAGGGGCGATACCGCAAAGCCTGTCACCACAAAGGTATGCGTCGAGAAGGCCTCCAGGGTTTTGTCATCGTTTTCTTCCGAAAGCTCCGCCTCATCGCCGATGTGATAGCTTCCCGACGCGTTCACATCCAGCAGGACCTCTCCCGGATTCTCCGGAAGCCGGCCCTGTACCACCCGGGGGCGGTTGATCTTTTCGGGAAGACTCATAAAATGCATCACCGAATCGTCCCGTCCCGGAAGATATACAAAGGCATCCTGTTCCATGCCGCCCTCAGCCAGAAGGACTGAATTCTGATCCGTACTTACCCCTGTCGGATTTCCGGAACCTTTCTGATCCGTACCGCTGTCCGGATGGATGCGGGCGGTTTCCAGTTCCTCATCGGCATCCTTCGAAAAGCCCACGGTGGAAAGGAGTTTATAATCGTAGAACTGACCTTCGTTCAGGAATTCCGACGCAGTCTTCAGCATGGCCTCCCGGGTGATCCTTAAGCCCACAAAGAAGCCGGAACCGAGCATAATGATCCCCAGGACCGCCAGAAACCGTCCCGGATTCTTTATGATCTCCCGCAGGATATTTTTAATGACCGTCCGGTTCATTTACTGTCCTCTCAGCTCAGCCTGCTCTCCTGTATACGCCTTTTTTCTGCCCAGCCTGGTATTTATCACCTTCTGCCGGCATGACTTGTCATTTACTGCTGCCGGCATGACTTGTCATTTACTGCTGCTGGCATAACTTGTCATTTTCTTCCGCCGGCCCAACTTACCACTCGATCTCTTCCACCGGCACCGGATCTTCGTTCAGTTCCATTCGTTCTATCGTCCCGTTCTTCACGTGCACCACCCGGTCCGCCATGGCGGTCAGGGCGCTGTTGTGGGTGATGATAATGACCGTCATCCCGCTCTGCCGACAGGTGTCCTGAAGCAGCGAAAGGATGGCCTTTCCCGTTTCATAATCCAGGGCGCCGGTGGGCTCGTCGCAGAGCAGCAGCTTGGGATTCTTGGCCAGAGCCCTCGCAATGGCCACCCGCTGCTGTTCACCGCCGGAAAGCTGGGAGGGAAAATTTTTCATCCGATCCTTCAGCCCTACCTTCTCCAGTACCTCCTTCGCATCCAGAGGATCTTTGCACACCTGGGACGCCAGCTCTACGTTCTCCAGCGCCGTCAGGTTCTCGATCAGATTGTAAAACTGGAAGACAAAGCCGATGTCCTCCCGCCGGTAGCGGATCAGCTGGCGCTTGCCCAGGGCAGAGATATTCTCCCCGTCCAGAAGGATCCTTCCCTCCGTGATGAGGTCCATGCCGCCCAGCAGATTCAGAAGCGTCGTCTTCCCGGCGCCGGAAGGCCCCACGATGACGCAGAGTTCCCCCTCATCGATGGTGAAAGAAACATCATGCAGCGCCACGGTCTTCACTTCTCCGCTCTGGTATATCTTTTTTACGTTTTCAAAACGAATATAGTCTTTCATCTGAAGAAATCTCCTGCCGTCCCCCTGACCTGCGGTCTCAATTACAGAATAAGTATATCTTTTCCCTTTCTGAAACTCAAGTAAAAAACCGGGGTTCTCCCTCACCAAAATCCCGCCCTCTTCCGCTTTCTCTTGTCTCCGAAATACAGCATCCCCCTCCGAAACGGATAAAGGACTGCATTTCTGCAGCCCTTTTCCTGTGATCAGCTATATCACTCTTGTTGCTTTTTTCGTTTCTATCTGAGTTTCTTTTGTTTTTTGTCCGGAATCTTTTTGATTTCTCCGGAACTTTTCGATCCGCCAGAGTTTTTCGATCCATCGGATCTTTTCGATTCGCCAGAGTTTTTCGATCTATCGATCTTTTCGATCCATCGGACCCTTTCGGATCCTTCTATGCCTTTCCCTGTCTTTTCATCAGGCTTTATCCAGGTTCACGGTTTTCCGGCTCAGCACAAACAGCGCACCTGCGATCAGGACGACGCCAATACCCAGGCCGATCCATGGTGTGTTGGTAAAGCCGATGATCAGATAGCCTATGGCGCAGATGACAGCCACCAGCGTCGCGTAGGGTATCTGGGTCTCAACATGCCGGATGTGCTCGCACTGTGCGCCCGTGGAGGCCAGAATGGTGGTATCCGAAATCGGTGAGCAGTGGTCGCCGTAAACGGAACCTGCCAGCGTTGCGCCTAGGGCGGGGATCAGGATATTGCTGCCGCCGGTGGCGGAGCAGATCATCGTCACGATGGGGATCAGCATGCCGAAGGTGCCCCAGGACGTACCCATGGAGAAGGACATCAGCGCCGCGATCACGAAGATGATGAACGGCAGCAGGCCGAAGGGCAGGTTCGAATTTGCCACAAAGCCGGAGATGAACTGGCCGGTGCCGATCATTTCCCGGCATACGCCGCCAAGGCTCCAGGAAAGGATCAGGATCAGCATGGGCGGGATGATGCTGCCGATGCCGCTCACGATGGAATTCACGAATTCCTTGGGTTTCAGGATCTTTCTGGGGATGTAAAGGATAAAAGCGGTCACGAGACCCGCAAAGGCGCCCAGGGAAAGACCCGCCGTGGGATTTTCACCAATAGCTTCCGAGAAGGGAACGCCGGAGAAGAAGCCGCCGACATAAGCCATGCCGAGGATCGCGCAGATGACCAGTACGATGACTGGGAGCACCAGGTCGATGACCCTGCCTTTTGCGTGGCTTTCAACTGCTTCCGCATCCTGCTTCGCTTCCGGATTGCCTTCCTTTGCCGCCCGGAGCTCGGCAGCCTTCATCTTGCCGAAATCTTTTCCGGTCACGCAGATGAACACCACCATAATGATGGTCAGCAGCGCGTACAAATTGTAGGGGATCGTGGACAGGAACGCATGGAAACCATTGGTCTCCGAAACCTCCGAAGCCACGGCAACCGCCCATGAGGACACCGGAGCAATAATACATACCGGAGCCGCCGTCGCATCGATAATATACGCCAGCTTTTCCCGGGAGATCTTCGCGCGGTCATAGATGGGGCGCATGACGGTGCCGATGGTCAGACAGTTAAAGCCGTCGTCGATGAAGATCAGCACACCTAAAAGCGCCGTCGCGAACCGGGTCGCCCGTTTGCTCTTCAGCTTTCTCTCCGCCCATCGTCCATAGGCTGCGGAGCCACCGGATTTTCCCACCAGCGTAACCACCGCCCAGAGAAGCGCCAGGAAGATGATCATATAGGAGTTATCTGAGATCTTGCCGGCCATCATGTCGAACAGATGGGCAAAAACCGCCACAAAAGACTCATGGGCGGCGATCGTGTAGATGAGCATGCCGGAAAGCACGCCCAAAAACAGCGATGAATACACTTCCTTGGTAATGAGCGCCAGAACGATGGCGATCAGCGGCGGAAGAATAGATACAAAGCCTGTTTCAATCATTTCTTCTTTCCTTTCTTTTCTGTCATGAAGGAATCCACCGGTCCAGTCTTACGAACGCGGGATCTGTTCCGGGGTTCTCTGACTGCTGCGGTACCAGACGAAAGATTCCTTTCGGATTCTCTGTCCGGCATTGGCATCATGATATCATTATATCGAACATGTGTGTACTTAACAAGCGTATATACTATGTCGAAACAGCTTAAAACGATCCAGTTTCATGTGAATTATAAAAAAATATCGGGAAAACCCAAATCCAAGATTTTGCCCATATCGGTAATTTTACCCAAACCGGTAATTTTGCCCATACCGGTAATTTTGCAACAAACGTAGTCCGCTGCCCGCTCTTTTTTATTTTTTTGTCCTGCTGTCAGATTCGTTCTCTTTCCTTTTTACGTCTTCCAGCGTGGCGTCGTTCAGCAGTATCAGCTTTTCCGCCAGAAGTTCCGAAAAACCGCTGGCAACAGCTGCAGAGATCACCAGATCCATAGGATTCTCTGTCGACAATTCCCCTCTGTTCTCATGGTCGAGGATCCCGGCAGCCATCTCCCGGACGATCTGGACAAAGGTTTTAGCCGTAAGCTCATGACGGGCAACATAGCCGGTATAAATCTTCTGAAACTCCTCTTCCGGAATGCCGTAGGGGATCAGAATCTTCAGCGTGGTCATACTGAGGCTCTGCTTCAGCGAACAGATCATGATCAGATAGGCGATATGGATCCGGTAATATTTCTTTTTCACCGGCTCCGGCATGATCTTCTTCCGAACATAGTTATTGATCGTGGCCGCTGTGATAAACTGCTCTTCCTTAAGCTCAGGCGGCATATAATCCAGATATTTTGTCAGGAGCGTCAGTACCTGTTCCATATACAGGCCGAAATCCGGAATATCTTCCCAACACGGCAGCCTGTAATTATTCAGATACTTCTCCCAACGCCGCAGCTTCCCGGCTACCACTTCCTTCTTTATTGCCATGGACTCTCCTTTTTGCTGTTTCCTGATGAAAGGGTGGACTGCCTGACTTAAAACACAGCCCAATTCCTGCTATAATCCACCCAGTTTGCCATATTCCCGTTTTGGGGTGGCTTTATTTTGGCTTTAAGCACCTTTATTTGTGGTTCCTTATTTGTGACGCCTTATTTGTGATTCTCTATTTGTGATCTTTTATCTGTGATCCTTTATTTGCAATTCTTATGTCGCTTATTATACGCCCGATCCGTATTTCAATCAAGATAATCTTTTTATGGATACAGCTTGACATTTTTATGCTTATCTGCTATCTTGTCTTTTAGATTAGATGAACTATTCTTTTAAACCAGAAGGATTGATTCAGGAAATCAGTTAACACACCGGCTGACTGCAGAATAACCACTGATTTCAACCCACCCGATTCTGAATTTGGTAAATACTCTTCTTTCATCTAAAGACCATTACCGGCTGGAACAACAGGCCGGATCATTATAATTCTGATTTCAAAGGAGCCTCTTTTATGAGCGATTTTGTTCTTTTTACCGATTCGTGCTGTGATATTCCCCAGTCCATCCTGGACGAGTGGAACGTCAGATGCATCCAGCTTTCGTTCTGCTACGATCATCAGGCTGTTGAGTACCGGAACTGCGACGTCACCGCCGATGAGTTCTATAAAAAGCTTCAGGAATACGGTTTTGCAAAGACTTCCGCCATCAATGCCTATACCTATGAAACCACTTTTGAAGAAGTGCTGAAAGAGGGACGGGATCTGATGTATATCGGCTTTTCGTCGGGCTTAAGCAGCTCCTCCGTGACCGCTCAGTCGGTGGCGGCGGACCTGAAGGAAAAATACCCCGAACGGAAGATCAAAGCCATTGATTCCCTCTGCGGCTGCGGCGGCCAGGGGCTTCTGGTCTATCTGGCCGATGAAAAGCGCCGCGCAGGCGCCTCCATCGATGAAACTGCAGAATACGTTCTGTCCATGCGGCAGCACATCGACCACTGGTTTACACTGGACACACTGACCTATCTCCGCCGGGGCGGCAGGATCTCCGCTTCCGCAGCGGTCCTGGCCAACGTGCTGGACATCCATCCCATGATCCACGTGGATGAAACCGGCCGCCTGGTCAACACCGCGAAGATCCGCACCCGCGCCCGCTCCGTCAAGACCCTTCTGGACCGCTACATGGAACACGCGAAGGACCCGGAAAAAGGGAAATTCATCATCTGCCAGGGCGCCTGCCGGGAAGATGCGCTGAAGCTTGACGATATGATCTTCGAAAAATGCGGAAACCGGGCGATGCACATCACCGACATCGGTCCTGTTATGGGGACCCACGGCGGCCCCGGAAATCTGGCCATTTTCTTCATAACCGAAGGAAGAAACCAACCGTAATATCCCGCACCCGTTGGCTGCAGCGCTCGAAAATGCAGCAAAAACCTGACTTGTATAATATCTGAAACCGCTCCACTGACGCGGAGGAGGAACATCATGAGCAGAGAACATTATTCCGGAACCGGCGCAGTTCAGGGTACAGCCCGGGGCAGTAATGCCAGGGATGTGACCCCAAGCAGTAATGTCATGAGTTCAGACCGGAGCAGATATGGAAAGACTGTTTCCGTGGTTCTGGCTTATCTCACCCGGATCCTTTCCGTGCCGCCTTTTATGGCGGCTCTCCTGGTTCTGATCCTGGTCATCGCCCGGCCGGAAACCTTCTTCTCCTCCAAAAGCCCCTGTTTCATGCTGCTTTTCCTGGCCTTGCTTCCCCTTCTCTCCTATCCGCTTTCAGCGGTCCTTCCGAACGTCCGGAAAAAGGGAAGAGAAGGTCAGCGGAATCTTGCCTTTATCTTATGCGGCGTAGGGTATCTGGGCGGATGTCTTTACAGCTGCCTCTTCCCGGTAACAAAAGAAGAGCAGACCATCTATCTGACGTATCTGCTCTCCGTGATCCTGCTTCTTGTATTCAATAAACTCTTCAGGATCCGGGCCTCGGGGCACGCCTGCAGCGTTACCGGGCCGGTGGTCTTTGGTATTCTTTTCTTCCCGCTTCCGGGACTTATCATCGGTATCCCTGTGTGCAGCCTGATCGTCTGGTCCAGCCTGAGGCTGAAACGGCACACCCTTAAAGAGCTCGGCCTGGGAGCCCTGCTCTGCGTTGTGGCCGCTCTCCTGTCCTTCATTATAATCCGCCCGGAGCTTTTTCTTTAAGCCTCCGGGCTTTTTTCACGGCTTCTTACCGAGAGGAAACCCAGTACCACTATTTAATGCAGTTTGCTTGTTTTCGGGGTCCCTGGCGGCTGTAATGAACCTCCCGGAACCGCCTTGAAGTGATAAACTAAAACTGGACACGAAAGGGGTATTTTCTGGATAAATGGAGTATAATCGTCACTCTGTTTATTCTACCCCGCTTATTCACTATCGGTTTATTCTCTCTGCTTACTCTCTCTATTTATTCTCTCTGCTTATTCTCTCTGCTTACTCTCTCTGCTTATTCTCTCTGCTTACTCTCTCTGCTTATTCTCTCCCCCTTTAGCCTTTATATCCAGCACCAGGATTTCCGGAATATTGTTGAACCTGGGTACTTTGTCGGTGTTCCCCAGGCCGGTGGAGAGGATCAGCCGGGAAGGCCGGTAGGTTCCTTCTCCTTCATAATCAGAGGAATCAAAGTGGTACATCTGTGCCCATCGCTTCATATCTTTCCGGAAGGAATGATAAGTACTCTCATCTGTTTCAAATATCCCTGCCATTTTTCCGGGGAACCAGCCCATGTCCGGGCCGTAGACTCCGCCTGCAAAGGGCAGGATGATCTGGCCGCCGTGGACATGGCCGGAAAATACACAGTCTATATCATAATCATAGAGACTGTGCTGCCGGATCCAGGCCACCGGCATATGGCATAAAAGGCAAGTAAAACGGTCTGTGTCCTGAAAGTCTCTTAAAAAGGCTGTTTCATCCTCTCTTCCCGTCTCCAGAGCATAGAGGAACGGCAGGCAGTAGCCGTAGATCCCCCCGATCCGGAGGGCCTGCCCTTTGATCTCCGTATCAACGTAGCTCCGTTCAACCACAACGGCGCCGGCGGCTTCGAATAAAGTCTTCAGATCCACCCCGTCATTCTGGATGAGGGGCATCTCATGATTTCCGTATGAGAAATAAACCGGGGCGATCCCGCAGAGAGCTTTCAGGAGCGAAACCGCCTTATCCACTTTCACTTCCTGCTTATAGTTGAAAATATCGCCGGTAAAAAAAATAACGTCAGGGTCCTGCTCCCGCACCTTTTCGATCAGCCGGCTGTTGTCTTTTCCAAAGACGGCATCGTGAAGGTCTGTCAGATGCACGACGCGGATATCCTCAGCGATCCGGTCCGTCTCGATGGTATAGTGCGTTGTTTTAAGCCCATACCGGGAGATCAGCAGTTCATAAGTCACGAAAAGCGCAAGAAATAAGAGGAGGGCGGCCAGACTCCGCAGAATGATCCGTCTCCTTTTCCTGCGCTTTCTTATTTTCTGTGCCTGATCCTGATTTTCAGTGTCTGATGCCATCAGGCTGTTGGTTGAGGTATTGTCTGTGTCTGATACCGTCTGGTCTTCAGGTGCGGAGTGAATTATTACTCCTGCATCTTCTTCCGATGCCTCGAAGATCTCTTCCGAACCTTCAAGGTGCTCCGCCGTTTTCGCAGCCGATTGTGTCTTACTTGTTGTCCTGTCCGTAGTAGGCATTGGGTCCGTGCTTTCTCATGTAATGCTTATCCAGCACATACTGTTTCATGGAGGCTTCGGGATTCAGAAGAAGGGTCTTCAGATCCATTTCTGCAACCGTGTCCATGACCACCGCATGGTAGACGGACGACGGCGCATCCTTTCCCCAGCTGAAAGGACCGTGATTCTTCACCACGATGCCCGGAACCGCCAGGGCTTCGATCTGCCGCTCCTTCAGGGTCTCTATGATCACGCGGCCGGTATTTCCTTCATAATCTTCCGTGACTTCCTGTTCCGTAAGTTCTCTCGTGCAGGGAATGGGACCGTAAAAATAATCGGCGTGAATGGTGCCGAGAGCCGGAATATCCCTGCCGGCCTGGGCAAAGGCCACGGCGTTCACGGAATGGGTATGGGTGACGCCGCCGATCTCCGGGAAAGCCCGGTACAGTTCCAGATGGGTCTTTGTATCCGAAGAGGGTTTCCATTTCCCTTCCACGGTTTCGCCGGTTGCCAGATCCACGACCACCATATCCTCAACCGTCATGACGTCATAATCCACGCCGGAGGGCTTAATGACCACCAGCCCCCTCTCCCGGTCGATGCCGCTGACGTTTCCCCAGGTATAAATGACCATTCCCCGGCGGACCAGCTCCAGATTTGCCTCATAAACCTGTTCTTTCAATGATTCCAGCATAACTTGTCCACTTCCTTTATATGCACTTGTTAAAGATGCTGTTTCAGCAATTTCCCGGTATTCTTATATGCACCTGCTGCAGATGCTGTTTCAGTAATTTGCCGGCATTCTTATATGCACCTGCTGCAGATGCTGTTTCAGCAATTTTCCGGCATTCTCTTATACTGAATCTTCATTATACGCCTCTTTGCCCAAAATGAAAAGTCTGATTTTTCAGAGCAGACGTTTCAGATTTTTCAGAGCAGACGTTTCAGATTTTTCAGAGCAGAAGCTTCACATTATTCGGAGCAGAAGTTTCAGTCTTTTCAAGGCTGATATTATCTGCCTTTATTAAAACATTTTCCCAAGCTGACGTCTCACAGGATGTCAGAAACCCGACTTTCTCTTATACATGCCGAGGCAGCTTGAAGGGCCGGATGAGTTCACGCAGCTGCTTCTTTTTTCCTTCGGACGGTACGCATGGCAAGGGCGGCCGCGGCAGCCCCGATGCCCATGCCCAGAACCGCGGTCAGGGCGATCCAGCCGCCCGCAAAGGAGGAGCCGGTGGTCTGGGCTTCTTTCACGGACGCCTGTTTATCGATCTGGAAATACACGAATACGCTCTTCGCGCTCTGGTTCCAGTCATACAGCTTGCTGTTCAGGTTGAAGGCCGTTTTGCTTCCGAACATGTGGATGCCCGCCTCGTAGCCCGCCGGGATA
>JAFRVX010000149.1 GCA_017438305.1 Lachnospiraceae bacterium
ATTTTGGCCGGGGATTTCCTGGTGGTCGGCCTGACGGAGGACAGCTTCGGTTCACTGACAGCGGAGCAGATGCAGCGTTATGAGCAGAAGTTCCATCAGCCGGAGACCTTTGTGCGGATGGGGAAAAGCATCATGGCGCTGCCGATCCCTGATAAGGAGGTTCAGCGCCGGGAGGCTGCAAGAAAGGAACAGCCGGAGCAGAAGGCAGGAAAGGTGATCCGTTTCCCCAAAGATCCCGCCCTCTGACCGGAAGAAATAAGCGAAGGAAGGAGGATAGCTGCCTATGCAGGAAGAAGTTGAGAACAGGACAGTCAACCTGGCGATAACAACGACAAAACTGAGCTTCCGGAGCCTGTATGCGGCTTATATGAAATACCGCCGGTACCGTTCGGACAAAAAGGCCGTAAAGACGGCGAAGAAAGCACAGAAGGAAAAAGCGAAGTCGGAGATCCACGGCAAGCAGACGGTGAAGGAGCTGGTCGGTCAGAATCAGGGCGTTTCCAACATGGAGATCGCCCAATCAGATCTGAAGGGCTTTGAAAAGGTTACGCAGAAATACGGCGTGGATTATGCGATCCGGAAGGATCCGTCACAGAACCCGCCCCGGTATGTGGTCTTTTTCAAGGCACGGGACGCGGATGCGCTGACGGCAGCCTTTAAAGAATATTCGGCGCAGGTCATGCGGAAAGAGGAGCGTCCGAGTGTCCTGAAGCAGCTGAAGAAGTTCAAGGCGCTGGTGGCGTCGATTCCTGATAAGGTACGGAATAAGGATAAGGAGCATACGCTATGAGATTTGATGCCAAGAATCTGAAGCGGCTGCTCCTTTTGAATTTCCCGTATATATTCGTCGGGCTTTTTGCCACGAACCTGGGTGAAGGCTGGCGGCTGGCGGAAGGAGTCAATTCATCGGGGAAGCTGCTGTCATTTATGACGACGCTGCCGGCAGCGCTCCAGAATCCGCTTCCCAGCTTTCACCCGTTGGATCTTCTGGTCGGGCTCCTGTGCGGCGGGGCTCTCCGGCTGGCGGTGTATCTGAAAGGCAAAAATGCCAAGAAATACCGCCATAACACAGAGTACGGCTCTGCCCGCTGGGGTACCCATAAGGATATCGAGCCGTTCATGGATGAAAAGCCGGAAAACAACATCATCCTGACCAAAACAGAAGGACTGACCATGAGCAGCAGGCCGAAGAATCCGGCCAATGCCAGAAATAAAAATGTGCTGATCGTCGGCGGATCAGGCTCCGGCAAGACGAGATTCGTTTTGAAGCCAAACCTTCTCCAGGCCCATTCTTCCTACGTGGTAACGGATCCGAAAACGGGTTAATGTGCAATACTATCCCCGAGAGGAACTTTTCCTTCCCTCTCGGGTTTTACATTTTCGAAGAAAGGAGGCCAGCGCCGATATGCGTAAAGACAGGATTACAGCGCTTTACGAGAGGCTTTCGCGTGATGACGAGCTGCAGGGCGAGTCAAACTCGATTTCCAACCAGAAGCTATATCTGGAGAAGTACGCGAAGTCCCAGGGTTTCACAAACATCCGGCATTTTACTGACGATGGGTATTCCGGCACCAACTTCAATCGACCTGGCTTCAATGCTCTGCTCGATGAAGTAAAAGCCGGAAACGTAGGTATCATTTGTGTGAAGGATATGAGCCGGTTCGGAAGGAACTACCTTCAGGTCGGTTTCTATACAGAGATCCTTTTCCCTGATAAGGGTGTCCGGTTCATAGCGGTCAACAACAATATTGACAGCGACAATCCCACAGACAACGAGTTCACTCCGTTCCTGAACATCATGAACGAGTGGTACGCCAAGGATACCAGCAAGAAGATCAAGGCCGTCTTCCGCAGCCGTATGGAAAACGGTCTTCGCTGCAGCGGATCCGTCCC
>JAFRVX010000150.1 GCA_017438305.1 Lachnospiraceae bacterium
ACGATAGTTGGTCATGATTTTGACCCTCCTTTATCTGTAGTCACGCAATAGCGTGCATGTACAGTATAAAGGAATCTATAGCTTAGAGCAGTAAAATGGCTCTGAAACTCCGGAATCAGTGGCTCTCATTCTCCGGAATGGCGGCTCTCAAAGTCCGGACAGGTGGCTCAATTTGGACCGGAATAATCAACTTTGGTAGAGATCTTTATACAACATATTATTCATATTAGGATTGATAAGTTGAGGAAAAGAGAACAACCAGATAGTTTAGTTTTGAGAATTTATATGGTGATATAAAATGGCTGGAATAATCTCAAAAGAAGATGGAGGATTGTTGCTCAAGTTGTTTATACGTGGCGGGGACGTGTTGGATTTTTCTAAGAACGATTTTGATGTTTTTACTACCAACAGTATTGGGATTGGTCTCTGTTCATATTATGGCTTGTCCAAAGTGAAATCGTTATTAACATATCTGAATGATGCTTCAGATGAAAAACGTACAAAACTACTTACAGATCTCTTTTCATATTATGAGGAGCATATGGAAAGCGAATACAATGAAGATTATCATGAGGATTCGATCTGGATAACTCCAAGTAAGTATAATGAGTATTATGCAAATCTATTTTCTCGTTGTAAATCCATAGTAGAAAAGGTTAATAACTCATCTGCTGTTACCGAGAATTTAGCAGAAGAGTTAAAAAAGAGCTTTTCAAGTGATTATATCTCCAAACAGATTGACTTAATGCTTCTAATGCAGACAACAAATCCAACAGAGGCAATAGGAAAGGCTAAGGAGCTGATAGAGAGTTGCTGTAAGACAATTCTTGAAGAAATGGGTATACCTTGGGATAAAAATGATAAAATATCGAAGCTTACAGGTAAAGTGCTGAAAGAACTCAATTTGATGCCTGATGATGTGCAGCCAGGCGATCCTGGCGCTGATTCCATAAAAGCGATATTAGGTAATCTCAGGGAAATCCCAACACGACTTTCTGATTTACGAAATCCGTATGGAAGTGGCCACGGAAAAAGTGCTTCCTTCGTTGGGCTGGAAGAACGTCATGCAAAACTTGCTGTCGGTTGTTGTGTTACTTTTGTGGATTTCGTTTGGAACACCTATGAAAGCAGGAAGAGGGATAAAAATGTCTCTTCTCACTATGGGGCTAAAGTTCGTTATGTACCCAACGAAGCGGGTGGTAACACCGCGTTCATTGAGTAATTCGGAAAACATGTCACTCACACGAAAAGTGATCTCTGTTAATTGGAATGTGTCCCCAAGGAGCTGGTTCTGTAATTGACTTTGCTCAGCTTTTTAACAACAGTGAATGACTGCATTGTAGAGTAAAACAATAAAGTAAGTGTAATTGAAGAATAAAAAGGAGTTTCACATGCATTTTCTCATCACCGCCCATGACTATCCCAATTCCCTTGACCGGCGCCTTTCCGTCCGTCCGGCACATCTGGCCAACCTGGAAACCATAAAGGGGCATATCGTCCTGGCAGGAGGCATTCTGGATGAAGAGGGAAAGCCCGTCGGGTCAACCCTTGTCCTGAAATTTGATTCCAAGGAAGAAGTGGAGCATTACCTGGAAACAGAGCCTTATGTAACGGAAGGTGTCTGGTCCACCATCAGGGTGGAGCCGTTTAATACGGTGATACTGGATAATGAAAAAGTGGGGAAGTAATCTTTGATACCTCCACAAAAACCATTTAACGAGAGGACACCATGTCAAACCTGACCAAAACCGCCATCAAGCAAACTTTTCTGGAGCTTCTGGACCAGATGCCCATCAGCCAGATCAGCGTTAAGATGATCGTGGAGGCCTGCGGCATCAACCGGAATTCCTTTTATTATCATTATAAGGATCTGCCGGATCTCATCGACGAGATCATTAAGGAAGAGGCGGACCGGATCATGCGGGAGTACCCGGCCATAGAGACGGTGGAGACGGCCCTCATGGCGGCGGTGGACTTTGCGTCCCAGAACCGGCGGGCCATTCTTCATGTCTATCATTCCGTGAACCGGGATATCTTCGAGCGGTATCTGTGGGGAGTCTGCGAGTATGTCATCCAGGCGTACGGGACCAGCGTGCTGAAGGGCCGGGAGCTTCCGGAGCAGGACCGAGAGGTCATTTCGCATTTTTATCAGTGCGAATGCTTCGGCCTGGTGATCGACTGGCTGAACTGCAGGATGGAGCCGGATATTCAGAAGGATATCAGCCGGTTCTGTGAGCTGCATCATGGGATGATCGAGGAGATGATCGAGCGGAGCCTGAAAAGCAAAATGCCCCTAAAGGAGTCCTGAAAGAAGGAAGTTTAAGAAAAAGTTGTTAGACAAAACCCCCTCCCGTGTCTGAATTTCAGACACGGGGATTTTTTTGCCCATTTCCCCGGGAGGCCTTTGGTGATAGAACAGAGCGCGTAAAAGGAAAAAAAGTTTACAGAGGAGGAAAAGACATGAGATTTGCCAAAGGTGTTGTCCGGTATCGGATTCCGATTCTGATCATCGCAGTGTTGTTAATGATACCGGCGGTTTTCGGGTACGCGAAGACCCGGGTCAATTATGATATGCTGAACTATCTGCCGGAAGATATGGATACGGTAAAGGGTCAGAACATTCTTCTTAAGGATTTTGGAAAAGGGGCTATCTCCTTCGTGATCCTGGAGGACATGGAGCCGGAGGAGGTATCGGCCCTGAAACAGAAGATCGAAAAGGTGGACCATGTGGACAGTGTCCTGTGGATCGATTCGGTAATGGATCCGTCCATTCCCCTGGAGCTGCTTCCGGAGGAGGTATACAAAGCCTTCAATACGGATCACTCCACCATGATGGCGGTGTTCTTTGACAGTTCCACATCGGCGGAAGTCACCATGAAAGCGGTGCGGGACATAAGAGAGCTCTGCGGTAAGCAGTGCTTTGTTTCCGGCATGTCGGCCCTGGTGACGGATCTTAAGGACCTCTGCGAAAAGGAGGAGCCCATCTATGTGGGCATTGCGGTGGCCTGTGCGCTTGCGGCCATGATGATCTTCCTGGACGGTTTCCTGGTGCCCTTTGTGTTTCTGGCAAACATCGGCATGATGATCGTCTTAAACCTGGGCTCCAACGTTTTCTTCGGGGAAATCTCCTATATTACCAAGGCCCTGGCAGCGGTGCTGCAGCTGGCGGTGACCATGGATTATTCCATCTTCCTGTGGAACAGCTACAACGAGCAGCGGGAGAAGACCGATGATCCGAAGGAGGCCATGGCCCTGGCGGTTAGGGAGACCCTGACCAGTGTGGTGGGAAGCTCTGTGACCACGATGGCGGGCTTCATTGCCCTGTGCTTCATGTCCTTTACCATGGGCCGGGACCTGGGCCTGGTGATGGCAAAGGGTGTCATCCTGGGGGTCCTTGGCTGTGTGACGGTGCTTCCGGCCATGATCCTGCTGCTGGATAAGCCCCTTCAGGCAACCAAGCATAAGCCCATCCTGCCTAAGATGAACGGGCTTTCCAAGGGCCTGTTAAAGCTTTCTCCGGTGCTGACCCTGGTTTTCCTGCTGTTAATTGCCCCGGCGTATTACGGGTATTCGAAGACCAACGCGGAAGTCTACTACGATCTGGGAAACTGCATCCCGGATACCGTGGAGTATGTGAAGGCCAATGAGAAGCTGAAAAATGATTTTACCATCGGTTCCACCCACATGGTGCTGATTGACAGCCGGGTGAGCCGGGACAAGGTCCGGGAAATGGCCAGAAAGATGGAGCAGGTGGAGGGTGTTAAAACCTTCCTGTCCCTGGATTCCCTGGTGGGGGAGCGGGTGCCGGAGGAGCTGCTTCCGGAGGCTGTCACCAAGGTTTTAAAGAGTGATGAATGGCAGCTGGCGCTGGTGAGTTCCGAATACCAGGTGGCCTCCGATGCGGCCAATGCCCAGATCGATACCCTGCAGGGGATCCTGAAGGAGTACGATCCCAGGGGGATGCTGATCGGCGAAGGTCCCTGCATGAAGGATATGATCGAGACCACGGACTACGATTTCAAGGTGGTGAATATCATTTCCATCGCTCTGGTGTTTTTGATCATCCTGCTGGTGGAAAAGAGCCTGAGCCTGCCGGTGATCCTGATCGGGGTCATTGAACTGGCCACCTTTATCAACCTGGGCCTGGCCCATTACACCGGCACAAGCCTTCCCTTCATAGCGCCCATCTGCATCAGCACCATCCAGCTGGGAGCCACCGTGGACTATGCCATTCTCATGACCACCCGTTATAAGGAAGAGCGGCTGAAGGGGGCCGGGAAGCGGACGGCAGTGCTCACGGCCCTGACGTCATCCACCTCATCCATTATTGTTTCCGGCATGGGGCTGTTTGCCGCCACCATCGGCGTGGCCATCTATTCGGATATCGACATTGTGGGCTCCATGTGCCTGCTTCTGGCAAGAGGCGCCCTGATCAGTATGGCCTGCGTTATTCTGTTCCTGCCGGCCCTGCTGCTGCTCTTTGATAAGGTGATCTGCCTGACGACCCTGAAGATGGGGAAGCTGGTGAGCCGCACTGGGAAAAATGGACGCGGGAAGGCAGATATGATCCATAAAGTGGCCGCATGATCCGTGAGGGATGATGTTCAGAGAATTTGAATACCGAAATGCGAACAGAATTAAAGGAACAAGAGGTTTCGGGAGGTAAAGATGATGAAGAAAAGATTTCCGGTAATGTTGTTGAGTTTGTCTCTGGCAGCTTCGCTGGCCCTGGGCTATGAAGCCCCGGCAGCGCAGGAAGCCGGGAGTGAAGTGAGTAAGGCTGAAAGTACGGTAGAGAGTAAGGCCGACCAGGCTCTGGATACGGCTGGTGAGTCTGGGAATAGGGATTCTGCGGATTCTAAGGATATGGACTCTGAGTCTGGGGACTCTAAGAATATAGACTCTGACGCGGTTCTTGATAAAACGGTCTATGTCCTGACATCGCCCGATGGAAGCGTCCGGAAGACCCTTAAGAGCGACTGGGTCAAGGAAGACGGTAAGGATGTTTACCGGAATACAGAAGGTAAAGACAGTGGAGATGATGCCAGGAAGAAGGATCTTCCAGTGTCCATCAAGGTCACCTGCTTCCTGGACGGGCAGGAGAAAACCCCGGAGCAGATGAAGGGGGCCAAGGGACATGTAAAGCTCCGCTATGAAGTGAAGAACAATCAGGTGGAAGAGGCAGCCATCGATGGGAAGACCGTGAAGATCTGCCATCCCTATGCGGTGCTTACGGGGCTTCTTCTGGATAACGGGAACTTCAGAAACGTGACGGTAAAGAACGCCCGGATGTTAAACGACGGAAGCCGGACGGTCATTGCCGGCATCACCCTTCCGGGGATGCAGGAGAGCCTGGGGCTGGATCCTGAAAAGGCCGAGCTTCCCACGTATCTGGAAGTGGAAGCGGATACAGAGAATTTTGAGCTGGGCATGAGTTTAAGCCTGGTGACGGATGAAGTCTTCCGGTCCCTGGATACGGATAAGGTCTTCGCGTCGCTGGATGCGGATGAGATCAAGAAGCCCGAGGATATAAAAGCGGCCCTGAAGAAGCTGACGGATGCCATGGATCAGCTGATCCAAGGCTCCGGAGCCTTGAACGACGGACTGAAGCAGCTGGATGAAAAGTCGGCGGAGCTTTCCGCGGGTGTTGCCAGCCTGGCAGATGGCGGGAAGAAAGTGTCCGACGGCGCGGCAGCCGTAAGCGACGGCGTTGCTGCCCTGGAGAAGGGAGCATCGGCCCTGGACGATGGTACCGCCAAAGTGGACGACGGAGCCGGTCAGGTCAAGGATGGCGCAGCGGCCCTGGCAGGGGGAACAACGGAGCTGGCGTCCGGCATCGGAACCCTTAAGAGCGGTTCGGAGTCTTTGCAGAACGGGCTTTCTTCCTTAAGTGAGAACAGCGAAGCCCTGAACGGTGGCGCTTCTCAGATCTTTGCGGGTCTTCTGGCAGCCGGCACGCAGCAGCTTCGTTCCTCCGGCCTTCAGGTGCCGGAGCTGACTGCGGAGAATTACGGAAAAACGCTGGATGCTGTCATTGCTTCTTTGAACAAGGCTGCCCCCGAAGCCGCTGAATCGGTCAGTTCTCTGAAGGCATCTCTGGACAACGTCAATACCTTCTGTCAGGGCCTGGCGACCTACACAGCCGGTGTGGACGCCGCATCGGCCGGAGCAGCGAAAATCAAGGATGGCCTGGATGCTGCGAAGTCCGGGGCGGATACCCTGGATGCGGGAGCGGCCGCCCTTTCCAAGGGCGCCGCTGATCTGAAGACCGGCACTGCCGCCTTAAAGGAAGGCAGCACGAAACTCCTGGAAGGAAGCCGGACCCTGAATCAGGGCAGCAAAGAGCTGAAGACCGGCGCTGCGGAAATTTCCGGCGGTCTGGACAGCCTCCAGGACAGCATGCCCGCCCTGATCGACGGCATCCACGCCCTCTTAAACGGCAGCCAGGAGCTGAAGGACGGTCTGGGCACCTTCAATGAAGAAGGCGTGAAAAAGCTGACGGATGCCGCGGAAGGAAACCTGCTTGACCTCCTCGACCGGATGAACGCTGCCCTGGATCTGGTAAAGTCCGGCTCCGATAAGGTAAAATACATCTATCGGACGGATGAAATCGGGAAATAAGGCTTTCCCCAAAATCACAGAAAGTACTCAGGTTGTATGGAAAACAAAGGTTTCCCATACAACCTTTTTGCTTTTTGGGAAATGATCTGCAGAAAAAAGCCGGAATTTGGAAAAAACCCCTTTACAGACCCATCCTAACCTGCTAACATTTAATTGCGGAGTTCTTAAGATTAGAGATTTAAGGAGGACTCCGGATATGACTGCGGAGTTCTTAAGATTAAAGGATCAAGGAGAGCTCCGTATCATGAAAGAAAAAGATCTGCTGGAAAAAGTCCTGGAAGAGTACAACGATGTCTATGCCGGTATCCGGTCATCACCCTGATCCTGTATTACGGGGAAAGGGCCTGGAAGAACCGGAGACTGCAGGATGTCATCCCGGTACCGGAAAGGCTTAAGCCGTTTGCCAGCGACTATAGGATTAACGTCTATGACCTGTCCAGGCTGACAGATGAACAGATCGGATGTTTTAAAAGTGACTTCGGGATCATCGCGGATTACCTGAAGAAGAGCCGCGAAGATCCGGATTACGTTCCCGAGAAAGCGGTGGAATACCGACATCCCTCAGAGACGCTGGATCTGCTGGCACACTTTACGGGTGATGAACGGTACCGGAAAGCCTGGCAGGAGGGAAGGGAGGAGATAAAGGATATGATCTCAACTGTGGATTATCTGATGGAGAAAGGCCGGAAGGAAGGAATCGAGACCGGCCGTCAGGAAGGAATCGAAACCGGCCGTCGGGAAGGAAATGAAAACACGTTGATACAGAGTATTAAAGCTCTAATGGAAACCCTTCACCTGAGCAGGGAAGAGGCCATGGATGCCCTGAAGATCCCGGAAGAGCAGAAAGGCTATTATGCTGGAAAGATTTCGTCTTTTGATCCTGACAACGTAGAATAACAGAGATAACACAGCCCCCGGAGGTTTTCTCCGGGGGCTGTCCGCTTTTTCAAAGCAAGTACAAATAAAAGTGTGATTGTAGCACACGAAACTACAAATAATTATGTGATGCTATTGCTATTGCGGTTCTAATCGGGTATAATAGTGTGAAAAACAGCACCAAAACTCCAAGAATTATGTGATGGAAGAACTCAATGGAACGACTGATCCTCAAACGGCTGCTGGAATGGAAGAACTCTCCCTATCGCAAGCCCCTGATCCTGAAGGGCGTGCGGCAGGTGGGCAAGACCTGGGTTCTCAAGGAATTTGGCAGACGTTATTATGAAAATACAGCATATTTCAATTTTGATGAGAACGAGGAATATCGGCAGTTCTTCGAAACTACCAAGGATGTTGACCGCCTTCTGCAAAACCTGATGCTGGCCAGCGGGCAAAAGATCCAGCCCGAAAAGACCCTGATCATTTTCGATGAGGTGCAGGACTGTC
>JAFRVX010000151.1 GCA_017438305.1 Lachnospiraceae bacterium
TATGTGGGGATCAGACCTTGGGACCCGCCCCACATGGAGCGCGAAGTGGAGATTTATCTCCACGAGAGTGCGGAATGTGGGAGGAGCGTGGGAGCACGTAGTGCGTAACGCTCCGGATATCACCTTTTGACCCCAATATCAGAGTATTAGAAACGGTATAAGAAACAGTATAAGACACAGAATTTCCCGGACTTTCCGGTTATCCGGCTGCCCGGGCGGATATAACAGACCAGGGGAACGGCGTGTTTTGTTCCCCCGGTGCTTTTCAGACGAGGTTTCTTTTGAAGAGCATTTGATTCTTTTGAAGCGTGTTTATTTTTTTTGGAGTCTTTTTTTTTTCGAAGTCCCTTTTTGCTTCAGAAGAGTCATGAGTTCTTTAGAAGCCCCTTCTGTTTTATTAAAGAGCTCTTTTTTAAAATCTCATTTTTTCTCTTTTCTTCTTCGGATCTTTTTCGTATCGTACACTTTTTTGAACAGGTTTCTGCGGCAGGGTCGGTTTTTCAGTTCGTTTTTTAGGAGAGCTGTTTTCAGGGGAATCATTCTGTTCCCGAACGGTTCGGCCGGAGGCAATCAATCGTCAGATGATTTTGACCGAATGGCTGCAGGACACGTTTTTCAATCTATTTCCTGGATCCTGGATATGAAATGCCGCCCTGCCCCTGAATACGGGCAGTATCTTAAGCTGTCTTCAGGGAGAGATTTTTTGCGGGCGGGAAATCACCGTGCTTCGGAATGAGGCAACAATGAGTGATAAAGAGAAATCTGCACAGGCGGGAACCATCAAAGTCCGGATGACAGAGGACCCTTGATGCCCGGACGGCAGAAGTCCTTCACTGTTAGGACGGCAGGAAACCCCTCGCTGCCCGGACGGAAGAGAGCCATGGATCAAAGGATGAATACCATGGTTTCCGGGCCGGAAAAACAAAACTTCAGGAGAAATATCATGCCATATAATAAAGACCAGCTTAAAGCGATACAGCATAAGGACGGCCCATGCCTGGTGCTGGCAGGCCCGGGATCGGGAAAGACCGCCGTCATTTCGGGAAGGGCCCGTTATCTGACGGAAACACTGAAGGTGCCGCCGGAGAACATCCTGGTGGTCACCTTTACCAACGCTGCCGCGAACGAGATGCGGAACCGCTATCTTCAGCAGGCGGAAGAGGATAAGACGGCCATTACCTTCGGCACCTTTCACGCAGTGTTCTATACCATTCTGAAACAGCATCTGCCGAAGAAGCCGGAGGTCATTTCGGAGGGCGAGAGCATCCGGCTTTTAAGCGACGTTTTCCGGGAGCATTTCCGGGAGTTCCAGATGGACCAGGAACTGATCACGGGGCTCCTTTCGGAGATATCCTCCGCCAGAAACCGGGGGCTGTACGGAAACGGCTACGAGCCGAAAGAAAAGCGGGTGGACTTCGAAAAGGCCGCGGCGCTTTTTGAAGAGAAAAAGAGGCGGGCCGGGAAGATCGATTTCGAGGATATGCTGTTAATGACCCGGGAACTGCTGAAAACGGACCCGGAAGCGCTGAAGACCTGGCGGAAAAAGTACCGTTATATCATGGTGGATGAATTTCAGGACATCAATCCGGTGCAGTACGAGATCATCCGCCTCCTGGCGGAGCCGGAAAACAACCTCTTCATCGTGGGAGACGACGACCAGTCGGTCTATGCTTTCCGGGGCGCCGAGCCCTCC
The DNA here is from genome assembly GCA_017438305.1 of Lachnospiraceae bacterium. Lineage (GTDB taxonomy): Bacteria > Bacillota > Clostridia > Lachnospirales > Lachnospiraceae > UBA1267. Next base: position 1,694 of record JAFRVX010000151.1, read on the forward strand.
ATCATGCTGGATTTTCCGAAGGATTACCGGGATTGTGAGATCGTCAGCCTGTCTGTCAATTACCGGTCTTCGGAAGAAATCGTGCAGCGTTCCCAGAAGCTGATCCGCCATAACAGGAACCGTTATAAAAAGAAGATAGTTCCGGAAAAGGGCAGCCTGTATCCTGTGGAAAAGATGAAATTCGCCACCGAGAGCGATGAGTGCCGGTATCTCGCGGAAGCCATCGAAAAAGAGGCAAAGGAAGGGATCCCCCTTCACGAGATCGCCGTACTGACCCGCACCAATGCGGGCATGACGCCGGTGGTGACGGCCCTGACGGAAGCCCGGATCCCCTTTTATTCCCGGGATAAGGTCCAGAACATCTACCGGCACTTTATCATGAAGCCCGTTTTCGGCATGGTCAACTGGGCGGAAGGGAACCGGACCCGGGAGAACTTCCTGAAATTCATGAACTGCCCGAACCGCTACATCCGCCGGGAGGATCTGAGAACGCCCCTGGTCTCGCTGGATCAGATGCAGCAGATGTACGCGGAAAGCCGGGACCGGCAGTACATGGAAGAGAAGATCGAATATCTGTCCTACCAGCTTTCCCTGCTGCAGAAGCTGTCCATCCCCTATGCGATGATCAACTTTATCCGGAAATTCATGGAATATGATGCCTATGCGAAGGCTCAGGCCGCGGAACGGCGGGTGCCTGAGACCAGTCTGCTTTCCGTTCTGGATGAAGTCCAGGAGACCGCGAAGGCCTTTAAGACCGTACCGGAGTGGTATCAGCACATCACCGACGTGACCTATGACCTGGAAGCCCTTTCGAAACGGGAGCCGGACATGAAAAAGGACCACGTGATGATCTCCACCTTCCACAGCGCCAAGGGCCTGGAATACCGGAGCGTCTACATTCCGGACGTGAACGAGAGCGTCATCCCCCACGAAAAGGCCCTGACGGAGGAAGCCCTGGAGGAGGAGCGGCGGATGTTCTACGTGGCAGTGACCCGGGCTTCGGAAAGGCTGCATCTTCTGTCCGTCGAGGAACGGTATGGAAAGCGCGTGGCCCTGAGCCGCTATTTAAAAGAGATGAGTTGATCACCGGCAGAAAAGAGGAGGGCAGAGACGAAGGACCCGCCGTCCGAAAGGCGCCGGCAGGGGGAAAACCCACCGCCCGGCGGCTCCGGGAGGAGAAAGGGACCGGAGCGGAAAAAACGCCGCCGGAAAATCGGAAAACAAATCAAAAAAGCCGGAAATGCCGTGAAAAAACAAGTTGAAAAATCAGCGTAAACCCTTTATACTGTTACCAGGTACGTACTGCGTGCCTGATTTTGGCGTGCAGTTTGATATTCTACGCTTTTTCTCCTGTTTTCCGGGATCCCGGAAAGAACGGAAAGGCCGGTCCTGCCGGTGTTCCGCGGGAGTAGAAAACGTAAGAGCAGCGCGGGATCAGCCTCCGCCTGCCCGATACTATGAAGGAGGAAACTACTACTATGGCTAGAAAAATGAAAACCATGGATGGCAACAATGCTGCGGCTCACGTATCCTATGCGTTTACCGAAGTTGCGGGCATTTACCCCATTACACCATCCAGCCCGATGGCAGACTATGTCGATCAGTGGTCAGCAGCGGGTCAGAAAAACATTTTCGGCACAACGGTAAAGGTTGCGGAAATGCAGTCTGAGGCTGGTGCATCAGGTACCGTTCACGGTTCTCTGGCAGCGGGCGCTCTGACCACCACTTATACCGCATCCCAGGGTCTTCTTCTGATGATTCCGAACATGTACAAGATCGCCGGCGAACTGCTTCCCGGTGTGTTCCATGTTTCCGCAAGATGCGTGGCTTCCCATGCTCTTAACATCTTCGGTGATCATTCAGACGTTTATGCCTGCCGTCAGACCGGTTTTGCCATGCTTGCCGAAACCAATCCGCAGGAAGTCATGGACCTTGGCGCTGTCGCCCATCTGGCAGCCATCAAAGGCCGTGTGCCGTTCTTAAACTTCTTCGACGGTTTCCGCACCTCTCATGAGATCCAGAAGATCGAGATCTGGGACTATGATGATCTGAAGGAAATGGTCGATATGGATGCTGTCGAAGCATTCAGAAAGCGCGCCCTGAATCCGGAGCGTCCGGTCATGCGCGGCTCTCATGAAAACGACGATATCTTCTTCCAGCACAGAGAAGCCAGCAACGAATACTACAATGCCCTTCCCGCTGTTGTCGAAGAATACATGGATAAAGTCAATGCCAAGCTTGGCACGGACTACAAGCTGTTCAACTACTACGGCGCTCCCGATGCGGAGAACATCATCATCGCGATGGGTTCCATCTGCGACGTGGCCGAAGAAGTCATCGACTACCTGACCGCCATGGGCGAAAAGGTCGGCCTTGTCAAGGTCCGCCTGTACCGTCCCTTCTGCGCCGACAAGCTGGCTGAAGCTATCCCGGCCACCGTTAAGAACATCGCTGTTCTTGACAGGACCAAAGAGCCCGGCGCCCTCGGCGAGCCCTTATACCTTGACGTTGTTACCGCTCTTTCCGAGACCGGCAGAGAAGGCATCCGCGTGATCGGCGGCCGTTATGGCTTAGGTTCCAAGGATACCACTCCCGCTTCCGTATTCGCGGTTTATGACGAGATGAAGAAGGATGCTCCCAAGAAGCATTTCACCATCGGAATCAACGACGATGTTACCTACCTTTCTCTGGAAGAGAAACCCGCTCCGAATACCGCTGCGGAAGGCACCATCGAGTGCAAGTTCTGGGGTCTGGGCGGTGACGGTACCGTCGGTGCGAATAAGAACTCCATCAAGATCATCGGCGACTACACCGACAAATACGTTCAGGCTTACTTCCAGTATGACTCGAAGAAGACCGGCGGTATTACTATCAGCCATCTTCGTTTCGGCGACAAGCCCATCAAGAGCCCCTACTACATCAACAAGGCTGACTTCGTGGCCTGCCACAATCCGTCTTATGTAGAAAAAGGCTTCAAGATGGTCTTCGACGTGAAGCCCGGCGGAGCTTACCTCATCAATTGCCAGTGGGATGAGAAAGAACTGGAAGAGAAGCTCGATGCAGCTACCAAGCGCTACATCGCCGAGAACAACATCCAGCTTTACACCATCAACGCTATCGACCTGGCTGCCTCCATCGGCATGGGCAAGAGAACGAACACGACCCTGCAGGCCGCTTTCTTCAAACTGGCCAACGTCATGCCCATCGACGAGGCTGTCCAGCACATGAAAGACGCCGCGACGAAGTCCTACTTAAGGAAGGGCCAGGATGTGGTCGATATGAACCACAAGGCCATCGACCTGGGCGTCAATGCGTTCGTGAAGATCGAAGTTCCCGAGAGCTGGAAAGACGCTGTTGACGAAGCTCCCGCTGCGGCAGCAGAAGGTGCCGGAAGACTTGAGAAACAGGTCGACGATATCCTTCGTCCTGTCAGCAAGATGGATGGCTACAGCGTATCCGTCTCCGCGTTCATGGATGGCCATGAAGACGGTACTTTCGAGCATGGCGCCTCTGCCTTTGAAAAACGTGGTGTGGCTGTCATGGTTCCTGCCTGGAATGCCGCAACATGCGTAGGCTGTAATGCCTGCTCATTCGTCTGCCCGCATGCCACCATCCGTCCTTATGCGCTGAATGAATCTGAAGCTGCCAATGCTCCTGAGGGCATTGAGTTTGCTCCGAAGGCCGCTGCCGTTATCAAGGCCGGCTATAAATACACCCTGGCTGTATCTCCCATGGACTGCATGGGCTGCGGCGTCTGCATCGGCA
>JAFRVX010000152.1 GCA_017438305.1 Lachnospiraceae bacterium
AACGCCGTTCACGCCGATGATGAAGACCACGGACTGCTGTCTCTCAAAATCATAGGCGTCCTCCGGAACGGCCATTTTATCCTTCAGGATATCGATGAGCAGGTCCCGGCAGCGATTCGGCGTGCCGATGTATTTCTGTTCCACCTGCTGCTTCAGATCTTCTATGACCTCTTCTGCCGTCTGGACCCCCAGATCGCTCATGATCAGGATCTCCTCCAGTTCATCGTAAAATTCATCATCGATTACGGAATAGGCCATAAAGGTGCTTTCCAGACCGGTAACCAGTTTATTCCGGGTCTTGGCAAGTCCGTTTACCAGTTTCTTGAAAAAACTCTTTTTTTCGGGTTCTCTGATAGACATCAGTTTGATAATTCTCCTTCTACTAAATTCACGGAAATCAGGGCGGAGACCCCTTTTTCCTGCATGGTGATGCCGTACAGCCGGTCGGCGGCTACCATGGTGCCGCGGCGGTGGGTGATCACGATAAACTGAGTGGAATGTGTCAGTTTCCGGAGATAACCGGTAAAACGGCCCACGTTCGAATCATCCAGAGCGGCTTCGATCTCGTCCAGCAGACAGAACGGCGAAGGCTTAAGATTCTGGATGGCAAAGATGAGAGCAATGGCTGACAGGGCTTTTTCTCCGCCGGAAAGCTGCATCATGTTCTGAAGCTTCTTTCCGGGCGGCTGGGAAATGATCTGGATATCGCTCTCCAGAATGTCTCCCTCCCGGATCTCCAGGGTCCCCTGTCCGCCGCCGAAAAGCTCCTTGAAAACGCGGTCGTATTCATCGCTGATGGCGGCAAAGCGCTCGGTGAATTGGCGTCTCATGCCTTCATCCAGATCCTGAATGATCTTTTTCAGGTCCTCTTCCGCCTTCTTCAGATCCTGATACTGGGCGGTCATGGTCTCGTAACGTTCGGAAACCTCGTTGTACTGCTCGATGGCGTTGACGTTGACGTTCCCCAGCTGCCGGATAGCCGTTTTCAGTTCCTGGGCATGCCGGCGGATACGGGAAGGATTGTCCAGGGTCTCGTCCCGAAATTTCTCGGCTTCCGAGGGTGTGAGTTCGTACTCGGACCAGAGATAATTCACCTGGTTGTCGATCCGTTCTTCCAGCTTCTCCTGCTGGGACTGAAGCCTGACTTCCTCCCGGTTAAGGTCCGATATCACGGTGGAAAGGCTGTCTCTCTGGTCAAAATACGCTTTCTGCTGAGAAGTCATGCTGTCCCGGCTTTCGGAATAGCCCTTCAGATCATTTTCCATCCCGGCAAGGGTGATCTCCGCCTTGCGAAGGCTGGACTCCAGCGTTCTGATCTCTTCTTCTTTCTCAGACGTATTTTCGGAGATTTCGGACAGATTATCATTCAGTTCTTCCTTTTCTTCTTCCAGACGTCCGATATCCTTTGCCAGTCTTTCCAGACTCTCTTCATTAAACTCTTCCCGCTGTGCGGCTTCAGACTGCTTTAAGCGAAGGGCTTCCGCTTCCTCCGAAAGACGTGCTTCTTCAGTCTCCGCCTCCTGCAGCAGCCCGGCCACTTCGTTCCGGGAAGAGTCTGATGAAGCATTCAGTGCTTCCAGCTGCTTCACCGTGTCTTCTATCGAAAGTTTTTCCGTTTTATGGGAAGCAATGCTTTCAAGGATCTCTTCCTTCCGGGAAGCCAGTTCCTTGCTCTCCATCCGGTTCAGACGGATCAGGCTGTTCTGGTGATCTCTTGAAGACCGGATCCCGGAAAGCTTTAAGATGATATCCTGGATCTCTTCCCGGAGATCATCCGTCTCCACCTGAAGGCTTTCCTTCAGCTGCTTTTTGAGGTTCAGTTCTTTTTCTTTTTCGGCGGTTTCCGACTTTAATCTCTCATTGGTCCGGGAAAGGGCCTCCAGTTCTTCTGTCCTTCCCAGATAATGGTTATTATTCTTAAAGGAACCACCCGTCATGGAGCCGCCCACAGCCAGGATGTCCCCCTCCAGGGTCACCATCCGGATCTGATAGCGGTATTTCCGGGCCAGATCAGAGGCTGTCTTCAGGTCTTCAACGACGACGATCCGCTCCAGCAGGTTCCGCACCACATTGTCATAGCGTTTATCGGCTTCGGTCAGCGTATTGGCCGTGCCGTACACTCCGGGTTCTTTAAGGATCCGCTCATCTGACAGCCGTCCGATGGGCCGTACTGCATCCAGCGGCAGGAATGTCGCCCTTCCGGAGCGGGATTCCTTCAGAAAGCTGATCAGATCCCGGGCCGTTTTCTGGTCTTCCGTAACGATATTCTGATAATTACCGCCAAGGGCGGCTTCAATGGCCGTCCGGAATTTCTTATCCACCCGGATCAGGTCAGACACTACCCCGCAGATCCCGGGATAGCGGGAACGGACCTCCATCACCCGCCGCACTGCATTGTTGAAACCTTCATACTGTTCCTGAACGGCTCTTAAGGTCTCATACCGGCTGCGGTTGATCTGGAATTTCTGATTGTTGTCATTGATTTCCTGACGAAGGGCTTCGTAGGAAAGATCTGCTTCATCCAGTTCCCGCTGAAGCTCCGCCAGCTCGTCTTTTTTGGAAGACAGGCTGCTTTCGGCATCCTTTTCATCACCGGAAAGCGTCTTCAGCTTCTCCTCAGCTTCTTCGATCGTTTTGTTGACGGCCTTCAGCTGTTCCCCGGTTTCCTGAAGCCGCAGGTTTTCCTGGGAAAGAAGGGTATTTAAGGCTGAAAGCCGGGATGTAGTCTCATCCTTTTCCGCCAGAAGATCCATCAGTCCCTGCTGATTCTCTTCGGCAGTCTTCTTATACAGGGAGATCCGGGTGCGCTGTTCCTGAAGCTTCCGCTGCAGTTCATTATAGGCCTTTTTCAGCTCGGCGGCCTCTTCCTGGTTTTTCAGGGATCCCGCCTTAAGAGCTTCGATCTCCTGCTCTTTTTCCCAGATCTCGGTCTCGATGGCGCGGATCCGGTCTTTATAATGCTCAGCCTGGGCTTCGTCCGCTCGGATCTTTTCTTTGAC